>CAKRLV010000027.1 GCA_934359755.1 uncultured Agathobacter sp. | reverse complement strand
AGGTTGTATTTCGAATAATTTAGGAGATGAAAAATCTATGAACATAAAGATAGATGGGATAGAACAGATTACAGTATCATCTCAAACTACTGGACAGAAACAAGATGTTATAATAGAAAAAGAAAAATTTGAGGATTTGATAAGTAAACTTAATTCGTATTCGTTAAAAGAAATGACAGATGAAAAAGATAAAGGATGGCAGTATTTGATTAAAATAGAAAAAAAGGGGGGAGAAATTACTCTAATATCTTTTATGGATAATAAAGTCAAAGTAAATGACATCGTTTATGAAGTTAGAGATTACAATATTGATGACTTTTCATATCTGTTTGAGTGAATTTTGAAACGAACGTAAATATGTTGTAATGGTATATTTAAGCGATGTATATCTGGAATAACATGAAGATTTTAAATAGAATGAGCTGAAAGATTATCAGTAAAAAAATGATTTATTAAGCAATAAGATAAGAAAGGCTACATATCTTTTTTAGATATGTAGCCTTTTTCTGAAAATATATTAAACGGAGGGAAACAAGATGAAAGAATTACTTGATTAATATTTATTCAAAAATTCAAAAAAATATTTTATATTTATAATTCGTATGGTAAAATAGTTATTGTTGTGTATATAAATGCAAATAACAAGTTTGCTAAGACACATTAGAAGGGATAAGTAAAATGAAAAAAAAATTTTTTAAACGAATTACAATTTTATTTCTTATCGCACTCATGGTTTGTGGTGCAGCGATTACTCTTCAGGCGTGTGGTAAGTCTGACAGCGTAGGTAAATCACCTATTGAGAAAGTTGAAGATCTTGAACATGCTAAAATTGGTGTGCAGTTGGGCACGACAGGAGATACTTATGTATCTGATGAATTTAAAGATGCAACTATACAGGAATTTAATAAAGGTGCAGATGCTATCCAGTCACTTAAACAGGGCAAGGTAGACTGTGTTGTAATCGATGAATTGCCAGCAAAATCATTTGTTGATATCAATTCTGATTTATCAATACTTGATGAAGAATTTACCAAAGAAGAATATGCAATAACTGTTGCTAAAGAAAACACAGAACTTCTAGATAAAATTAATGCAGCAATTGATGAATTACAAAAAGACGGAACAGCAGACAAGATAATTTCAAGCTATATCAATGATGAGGATGCTGGATACCACTATGAATCACCTGAAGATGCAGATAGATCGAATGGTACGCTTGTTATGGCAACCAATGCGGCTTTTGAGCCTTATGAATATGTCGAAGATGGTAAGATTGTAGGCATAGATCCTGATCTTGCGCAGGCGATAGCAGATAAGCTTGGGATGAATCTTAAGATAGAAGATATGGAATTTGATTCTGTAATAACTGCGGTAAGTTCAGGTAAAGCTGATATGGGTATGGCTGGAATGACGGTCACAGAAGATAGATTAAAGAGTATCAATTTTACTAAAAGTTATGCTACATCGACTCAGGTTGTTGTAGTAAGAAATGGTAATTCTGATGGTCAATCTATTTTTTCACTGGAGAGATATAAGAATAATTTTATAAAAGATAATAGATGGAAATATATTACAAATGGTCTTTTGACAACATTAGAGATAAGCTTTTTTGCTGTTATAGTGGGTGTAATATTAGGTTTTCTATTTGCTATTATAAGAGCGACAAGTGATAAAACAGGTACATTAAAGTTCTTAAACGCATTGGTAAAGGTATATGTGACGATAATAAGAGGAACACCTGTTTTGATGCAGCTCCTTATTATTTATTATGTTATATTTGCATCCACAAATGTTAATAAAATTCTTGTGGCAGTACTTGCCTTTGGACTTAATTCAGCAGCGTATATGACAGAAATTGTTCGTTCAGGAATTATGTCTATTGATAATGGACAGTTTGAGGCTGGTAGAAGTCTTGGGTTTAATTATGTTAAGACAATGCGTCATTTTATTTTGCCGCAGGCACTTAAGAATGTGCTTCCTGCAATTGGAAATGAATTAATTGTATTAATTAAAGAGACATCAATTTCTGGTTATATTGGTATTATGGATATGACCAGAGGTGGAGATTATATTCGAAGTCGTACATATGATGCGTTTCCACCATTAATTGCTGTTGCAATTGTGTATCTTGCAATAGTAATGATTCTTTCTGCGTTAGTAGCTAAATTAGAGAGGAGATTGAATAGAGATGGAAAATAATATGACGGATTCAAATCAGGATATTATGATAAGCATCAGAGGTTTGAAAAAATCATTTGGTGATTTGAATGTTTTAGATGGAATAGATATAGATATCAGACGCGGTGATGTGGTAGCGATAATCGGCCCCTCAGGGTGTGGAAAATCCACTTTTTTAAGATGTATTAATCATCTTGAGGAGCCGACCGGTGGAGATATTTTTGTTGACGGAATTAATATTAATGATAAGAAGGTTGATATTAATAAACAACGACAGAAAATGATGATGGTTTTTCAGAACTTCAATTTGTTTCCACATATGACAATACTTAAGAACCTTACAATAGGACCAATGGAATTAAAGGGTAAATCGAAAGAAGAGGCTGAGGCAAAAGCAAGAGAACTGCTTGAGAGAGTAGGATTAATTGATAAGATTGATGCATATCCTAATCAATTATCGGGTGGACAGAAGCAGCGAGTTGCAATATGCCGTGCGCTTGCGATGGAACCAGAAGCAATTCTGTTTGATGAACCAACATCGGCACTTGATCCTGAAATGGTAGGAGAAGTTCTTGAAGTAATGAAAGGCTTAGCTGGCAGTGGTATAACCATGATCTGTGTTACTCATGAAATGGGATTTGCAAGGGAAGTTGCAAGTAAAGTAGTTTTCTTTGATCAGGGAAAAATAGCAGAGAACGGAACGCCAGAAGAGATATTTGGCAATCCAAAGAATCAAAGACTGAAGGATTTCTTATCCAAAGTTTTATAAATTTTATATTATCAGCATGAAAGACTGAAATTACAAAAAAGGAACCGATTTTTCGGTTCCTTTTTGAGCTACAAGAAGTTGAATCAAGTACTAGAAAATGAATCAAGTACTAGAAAATGAATTAGACTCTTAAAATGAATTAGACTCTTAAAATGAATTAGACTCTTAAAATGAATTAGACTCTCAAAATGAATTAGACTCTCAAAGTGAGTTTCAGTTATTTTGAGAACAATTAGCAGCATCAATAGCAATTGTAAGCATTAAAGCCATAATTTCATCTTCTGGATTTAAAATGTCAATAACATATGTATCACCCCAGTGAAACAGCTCTTTGGAAATATGTACAACGGAACAGCATCCTGAATATACATCATAGTTCCAGGATAAAAAATCTCCTTCACAACGCCAATTATTATAGTTTATATCATATTTTGGATAAAAAATGTAAAATTTTTTTCAATATAGCCGTATTCAACTCCATTTATTTCTATTTCAAAGCGTGGAACAAAAAGATTGAAATTTTGTTTTATCAAACCGATTTCATTGTTGTTTAAGTCCTTTACATGGATTTTGTGTAAAAAAGAAAATAATTCATTTTTAACAAAATACTTTGGATTTCCGTTTTCATCATAAACATCGTAGGTATCGGTCCAAGAGAATACACGTTGTTTTATCAGTAGTTTCATAAGTATAAAGCCCTCCTCATTATTTACAAAATAATATAAAGCTGCAGAAGTGATAAGTTGTATATAAGTTGTATATAAGTTATAAATTTAATTCTAATTATTGACATATGTTATTAGCAGGAGCATTATTTGATGCATGGATGGTAAACGAACTATTCGCAAAATGCTGATTTAACGAATAGTTTAAGCTATAAATAACACCTAATTGGCATAATATAAATATATATAATTTATTTTTATGTTATTTTTATATCTATTTTTTATATTCTGAATTTGTTTGAAAGTTTAATATTTATACTATTTAATTGTAAATTTAACTATTTTTACATTTCCAGCATAATCAGTTACTTTAAGTGTATATCTTCCTTTTTTAGTAATAAGTTTATTACTTTTTATAGATACATTATTTAGTTTGGCTGACTTAATGCCACTTGTTTTATCATAGAATTTAATACGAGCACTTTTTTTGTAAGTTGCACCATTTTTGATACCAGTAACAACAGGACTTGTTTTGTCATATATTAATGTTCTAGTTGACTTTTTGCCATTTATATTGATTATTTTGATATAATAAATGCCATCTTTATCAATTTTGTATGTATCAGTATATTGTTCTATATTGTTTACTGTAAACGAAGTAACAATTGTTGATGGATAAATTGTTGTTGTTTTTTTGGAATATGTAGTTCTTTTTGGAATTCCTTTTATAGATGCTGTAGTATTTACTTTTTTATTAAAAATAGCCCAAAAACGTTTATCATAGCTTTTTTTCTTTGATAAGGTATATGTTACAGTATATCCATCTTTTTTAATTGTACCATTTGCTTTGAATACCTTATATGGATATTTGATATTGAAAGTACAATAATTAAGCTTGGTATTTTGTATATTTACATATGATTTATAGTTCTCAGCAACTTTTTTTGAAATATCATCAGCGCTGATGGTTGCATATTTGTTATCAAAATGAATAAAAATATTATCGAATTCTGAAGAATCATATGTGGTTGATATTGAATAACGGTTGTGATTCTTATTTGATATTTTTTTATTTCCGTTTTGTGTAAGTCCAAGACTGTTTGCAAATTCTGCAAATGATTTGTATTTTGTTTTTGATTTTTTATTAATATCGGAAAGGATAGACTTCTCTTCTGCCGATGATAAATAAAAATTATAATCAACATTGGCTGTTGTAGGTGATACTGTAGCATTCATTTCATATCCACATCCTATGGTGAATATAGATATGAAAATTGTAATAATAAGTATTTTAATATTTTTAAGCATTTGTTATTATTCCTCATATTTTAGTTTAAATCATCTGAATTAAGAACAATTGTAAAAGGTCCATTATTTTCAAGCTTTATTTTCATAGCAGCTCCAAATTCGCCAGTTTCTACAATTTCTACACTTTCTCTACATTTAGAAATGATATATTCGTATAAATTGTTAGCAAGTTGAGGTGCACCAGCTTCTATAAAAGATGGTCTGTTTCCTTTACGACAATTAGCATATAATGTGAATTGCGATATTAATAATAGCGAGCCTGATACATCTGCCAAGTTGAGATTTGTTTTGTCATTTTCATCTGCGAATATACGCATATTAAGCAGTTTTTTTATCATTTTATCTGCAATTTGTTCGTCATCTGAATTAGATATTCCTATAAAAACACATAGTCCATTTTCTATTTTACCTATTATTTGATTGTTAACTTCACATGAAGCATTAAGTACACGTTGTATTATAAACTTCAAAATATCTACTCCTCTTCTCTTTGTTTTTCTTATAGTTTTGTCTGCATTGTTTTGGGACATTTATCTGTATGCTGACATAATAAAATTATATCATTGTTTGTTTAGATTTACTAGAATATACCTTTTTAATATTATATAATTATGATATGAGGTTACTGTTTTGACGCAAGCTTTACACCACGCTGTCAAGCTTGCGCTAATCAGACCATACCTCGAAATCTGCTAATTTACTAGCTTTACATAGTAAATTAGTTTTTATGATATATTTGCATAGAAAGGATGATGAATATGTCTATTAGTTCATACAATGATGAAGTTAATATTAAGAATGAATTAAAGCTTAGGGAGTTACTATTACAGCTACCCCCATTTTGTAAGCAGTTTTTTATCAGTATAGAGTCTAGAACCCAATCTCGTACAAGAGTGGCCTACGCGTATGATATTATCACTTTTTTTGATTACCTAAAAAATACAAATCCTGTAGTTGAAAAAATCCCAATTAAAGAAATGAATATTGATATATTAGATAAGGTCACAACAATGGATATTGAAGAATATCTTTTTTATCTGAAATATTATGAAAAAGATGGTATTGTTCATACTAATGATGAACGCGGATTAAAGAGAAAATTATCTGCTCTTAGAACTTTCTATGGCTATTATTATAAAAATGATTTGATAGATACAAATCCTGCCATAAAAGTAACCATGCCTAAACTTCATGATAAGAATATTGTAAGACTCGATACCGATGAGGTTGTGCAGTTATTAGACGAAGTCGAGTCTGGGGAAAATCTTACAAAAAATCAGCAATTATATCATGGAAAAACAAAAAATAGAGACATGGCATTACTTACTCTTCTATTAGGAACTGGAATGCGAGTGTCTGAATGTGTGGGTATTGATATTGATGATTTAGATTTTAAGAATAATGGAGTAAAAATACATAGAAAAGGTGGCGCTGAGGTTGTTGTATATTTTGGTGAAGAAGTACGTGAAGCATTACTTACTTATCTAAGTGAAAGAAAAATTATCACACCTTTACAGGGGCATGAAGAGGCTTTATTTTTATCTCTTCAAAATAAACGGATTGGCGTTCGAGCTGTTGAAAAGCTAGTAAAGAAGTATTCTTCTTTAGTGACAAGCGTGAAAAAAATTACTCCACATAAGCTTAGAAGTACGTATGGTACAAATTTATATAAAGAAACTGGAGATATTTATCTTGTGGCTGATGTACTTGGACATAAAGATGTAAATACAACTAGAAAACACTATGCGGCTATTGAGGAAGACAGAAGGCGCCAGGCTGCAAAATATGTTAAATTGCGAGAGGATTAATTACTAATTATTTATTGATATAAAAATCAGATAAGTAAAATTTCAATAAGTGCATTTTAATATGAAAAATGGATGATCTCTTAAAAGAGAGACATCCATTTTTGAAAAATAGCATCAATATTTAGATACTTCCTTATTTAGATACTTCCTTGATTTTACTTTCTATTCTGGATTTGACAAGATCTGCAATTTCCTGGGTCTTTAGATTCTTATACTCTTCATAATTAATAGGTTCAAGATAATAAACATATGTCTTTATCGGACCAAAATGAAAACTATTAAAGACTTTGTATGAATCAATAAGTGCAACAGGTACAATTGGAACTTTGGATTTCAATGCTATTTTAAAACAGCCAGCTTTAAAATCATAAAGCTTGTTCTTATTGTTGAAACGATATCCACCTTCGGGAAAAAGAATATAACGTCTCCCATTAGCAACCTCATTAGCAACTTGATTAATAATAGTAATGCCCTGTCTTGGATTATCTTTCTCCAAGCGCTTACCTTGTACTAAATCACATATTTCGCGAACGAGCATAGTGTGTGATTTGTTTTTATCCATTACAAATGAGCAAGGCTCTTTGTGGGTAGATATTATGCCAAGTACATCGTATTTACCTTGATGATTTGGATACATCATATATCCATTAGATACAGGTAGATTTTCTATTCCATGTGCCTCAGTTGTTATTTTTCCCGATTTGTTCATATAGCCTATGCATTGCTGTACAAGTGAGTATCTCTGCTTTTCTGAATATTTTTCAGGATGATCAGCACAATATCTCATCTTGGGAACAAGGTATGGGGCTCTGTGAAAATTCATAAATATAACATAAAAAAATTTTAACATAATGTAACTCTCCCAAATGATTATAAATCATTAAAGGAAATATTTCAAGGAAGATACTATTTAACATCTGTTGAATAATATGCAATCACAATATTATCACCTGAGTGAATACTATCGCCAATATGATTGATTGACTTAATATCATCGATGTACTCCTCTTTTGTCATATTAGAATCTTTCGAATATTGATCAGCAATAGAGCATAATGTATCACCAGCCTTTACTGTAATACTTGTATAATATTTGTTCTTAGGCAGATTATCTTTTGAATCGGCAAATGCATGTACAGAGCTATTTAACAGTACTATTAAAGAAATCACAATTATGATAATTGCTGCTATGATTGCTTTCTGTATATTTACAATATGTGTTCGTCGGTTAAGACTAATGTTAGCTTTTTCTGATATCTTAGAATTATATTCTCTTCTCATGTAACGTACCTCCGTTATGTGTGAACGTTTGTGCTGTGAACATTTGTTTGTATAATGTTACGATATCACACGAACAAACGTTTGTCAATAGAAAAGACGAACATGTTTTCGGAATATATGTTTGTGTTTTTTTTGAGTATGTGTTAGAATGAATTAGTAATTGATTTGCAGAGGATAATTTTTAAACAATTTGCGAATGTTTATTGAATACTAGTATTTATTTTGGAGGTATATTTTATGGCATATGGCAAGATATCTGATAAACAAAGGGAAATTCTTGAATTCATGAAGAATGAGATTTTGAATAAGGGATACCCTCCTACTGTAAGAGATATATGTGAAGCGGTTAATCTTAAGTCTACTTCATCAGTTCACTCACATCTTGAGACTTTAGAGAAGAATGGTTATATCCGCAGAGATCCTACTAAACCAAGAGCTATTGAGATAATAGATGACAATTTTAATCTTACCAGGCGTGAAGTAGTCAATGTACCTTTGGTTGGGCACGTGGCTGCAGGTGAACCTATTCTTGCAGAGGAGAATATCGAGAATTATTTTCCTGTTCCCGCAGAGTATATGCCTAATCAGCAGTCGTTTATGCTGAAAGTTAAAGGTGAAAGCATGATTAATGTGGGAATATATGATGGTGATAGTATTCTTGTTAAGCAACAGGATACTGCATCTAATGGAGATATTGTAGTTGCACTGATTGATGACTCTTCCACTGTTAAGACATTTTATAAAGAGGATGGACATATCAGATTACAGCCTGAGAATGATACTATGGCTCCTATTATAGTTGAGGATTGTGCTATATTAGGTAAGGTATTTGGTGTATTTAGATTCTTCTAAATTTATGCTGTACAAAATAAAAAGAATAAAATAAGAAAGAGATTGTATTAATAATGATAATAACAATCTC
This sequence comes from uncultured Agathobacter sp., assembly GCA_934359755.1. Taxonomy (GTDB): domain Bacteria; phylum Bacillota; class Clostridia; order Lachnospirales; family Lachnospiraceae; genus Roseburia. Next base: position 19,828 of record CAKRLV010000027.1, on the reverse strand, counting down.
TCTCTTATTTTTAATGATGTGGCATAATAGAATTTATTTTGAATACTAAAATAGCAAATTACTGCTTTCGCGGTGTGGTGTGGGGGAAGATTATATATTGAATTGCATGCATGCATTGATTATACCTTTTGCCCCTTTGATTATATTATAACTCTACAATTTTACCATCTCTCCAGATTCTTTCTAAATCATAGAATAGACGGTCTTCTTTTGAAAATAAATGTACAATAATATCCTGATAATCCATCAATATCCAGGTTGAATTGTTGTTACCCTCTACCTGCTTAGAGTGTACACCGTTTGTATACATCGCCTCATCTACAGCATCCTGCATTGCAACTAGCTGATTAGCATTGTTTCCGTTGGCAATTATAAAGTAATCAGCAATAGATGACACTTCCCTGATATCTATTACTGTTATATCTTCAGCTTTCTTATCTTCTAATGCTGAAGCTACTTTCTTAACTAATTCTAATGTTTCCATTTACTCTTCCCTCCTGAATTGTTTGTAATATTCGTAAGTGTTCTGGGTCATAGGATCAATAGATTTATTTTGACCAGACAAATAGTGTAAAGAATCATATAAAATTTCAGCAATACATGTATCTAAATCTTCAAAGGCAATTTTTCTGATATAGTCAAGTCTTGGAGCTATATTACGTTTGGGTTCAATATAGTCTGCTATATATAATATTTTGTCTAAAATATTCATTTCTGGACAACCTGTAGTGTGAACTTTTATGGCATGTAAAATATCTGGATCTGTGATATTGTATTTTGTTTCGGCTATATATGAGCCCACTTTGGCATGTAATAACCCAGGATTGCTTAATTCTGCATCATTAATTAAAATGTTATTGTCATTACATATTTTGATTTTTTCATCGTTTGGAATACATTTAGCACAGTCATGAAGTAACCCTGCAAGCATTGCCTTGTCAATATTATATTCATTTGCCATGGCAAGACAACAGGCCGTATACATAACACCTTTGGTGTGCTCATATCGTTCTTTATCCAGTTCTTTTTTTAATTTTTTTTTGATAGTTGAAAAATCCATAAATTACTCCTGAACATATAATTTGTGCTGAATTATATAATCAACAACTTTAGCTGGTATATATTTGTGGATATTTGCATCATGATAGAAATTTTGTCGTATCTGAGTCGATGAAATATCCATTTGTGAGCAATGAACAAATTCTATATTGCATGGAAACATGCTTTCTAAGTAGTGCTTCTTATGCTGCATTGCCTGATGGTCAAATCCGTCTCGTACTACTGCCAATATAGTGCATAAAGATGAGATAATCTCAGGATGAGCCCAGTCTTCAAAATAATCAAGGCTATCTCCACCCATTATAAAATAAAAATCATGTTGTGGAAACTGACGCACCATTGCCTGTAATGTCAGATAAGTGTAGGTAGTAGACATCTGATTGATTTCATAATCAGAAACATTTATATATGGATAATCTTCAGCTGCAAGCTTACACATCTTATAGCGATGCTTCTGGCTTGTCATATGGTCTTCATTCTTGTTAGGTGAATGACCAGCAGGAATAAGCCATATTTCGTCCAGATTATATTCTTTATATGATTGTTCGGCCATATATAAGTGCCCATAGTGTATCGGATCAAAAGATCCGCCTAATATACCTATTTTCATATTATTCTGGTAATTTTATCTTTGGATTTTTCTTGGCCTGTCTGTAAAAAATCATTTTCTTACCAATAACTTTTACTACATCAGAATGTGTTCTTTCTCCAATTACTGTAGCAATTTCTTTTGGATCATCAATGCAGTTTTTTAAAACAGCGACTTTAATAAGCTCTCTTTTTTCAAGTGCTGCATCCAAAGCTTCTATTATTTCAGGGGTTAAGGAAGCTTTTCCGATGTTAAAAATAGGATCCATTGTATTAGCCAAGCTACTTAAATAAGCTCTTTGTTTGCTATTCATAAGCCTCTCCTTTATTTGTAATAATCAAATGCATATCCATACATCTTAACAGTATCGCCTTCTTCGATTCCACGTTCTTCTAATTCTTTAAGGATATTCTGCTCTCGTAAGAATTTCTGGAAGAATAAGAACCCCTTTTCTGAGTCGATATTTGTATATCCAAGCATTTTTTCAATCTTAGGTCCTTCTACGACATATGCACCATCTTTATCTATTTCAATAGTATATGGCTCGTCCTTGAAGAAGTTGAGAGCTGGATCAAATTCCTGCTCATAAACAGTGGTTTCTTTTGGACAAGTCGATAATAAGTTCTTTACTTCGTATAATAATTCCTTTAATCCCTGACCGCTAACAGCTGATATTGGGAATACTTTAATACCATCTGGTTCAAATTCGTTTCGTAATTGTTTAATGATGTCATTTTCATCTTCATAAATGGCATCTATTTTGTTGGCTGCAATTACCCATGGCTTCTTTAAAAGTTCTGGATTATATGCTTCTAGCTCTTTATTGATAGTTCGAATGTCTGAAACCGGATCACGTCCCTCTGTTCCAGCAGCATCTACAATGTGAATCATGACTTTTGTACGCTCTATATGGCGTAAAAATTCATGTCCTAAACCAACGCCCTCTGACGCTCCCTCAATAAGACCAGGGATATCTGCTATAACAAAGCCGTATCCATCATCCATATCGACAACACCAAGGTTAGGCTGTAATGTCGTAAAATGGTAATTGGCTATCTTTGGCTGTGCATTTGTGACGCGTGACAAAAATGTTGATTTACCAACGTTTGGAAAACCAACTAAACCAACATCTGCGATTACCTTAAGTTCAAGTGCAACTTCAATTTCAATCGCTTCCTGTCCAGGTTGTGCATATTTTGGAGCCTGCATGGTAGATGTGGCAAAATGCTGGTTGCCTAATCCACCTTTTCCCCCCTTGAGAATAGTAACTCTGGTGTTGTCACCTGACATATCAGCGATTACTTTACCAGACTGGGCATCTTTGATAATAGTACCCTCTGGAACCTTGAGTATAAGGTCAGCACCATCTTTACCATGACAATTTTTTTTACCGCCTTCTTCGCCAGGTTCAGCTGCAAATTTTCGTCTATGCCGATAATCTGTGAGTGTATTTAGTCCGTTATCGACAACGAATATAATATCGCCGCCTTTTCCACCATCACCACCATCGGGGCCACCATTTGGAACGTATTTCTCACGACGGAAAGAAACATGGCCATTTCCACCTTTTCCGGATTTTATAATAATTTTTGCACGATCTGCAAACATAATTTTCTACCTCATGATAAAAAACCCCGGCTATAAAAAGTCGGGGTTTCTAAAATCTTAATCGTTAACTACTGGATAAACAGAAGCCTGTTTTTTGTCTCTGCCTAATCTCTCGAATCTTAATACGCCATCTACTTTTGCGTATAATGTATCATCTCCACCGATACCAACGTTTGTACCAGGATGAATCTTAGTACCACGCTGTCTGTAAAGAATGTTTCCAGCTTTTACGAACTGTCCATCTGCTCTCTTAGCGCCTAATCTCTTAGCCTCAGAGTCACGTCCGTTCTTTGTAGAACCAACTCCCTTTTTATGAGCAAAAAACTGAAGGTTCATATTTAACATGTCTTACACCTCCTTGAATTTCAGGGATAAATATCTTTTCCCATAGTCTTTTTGTATTCCTTTTAGTCCCAAAATCATTGAATCTAACAATAATGTGGATATATCATCACATTCGCTAGTGATTTTGAAATCAAATTCACCGTCTTCCTGATTGGTATCCAATGAAAATTTTACATTTGAAAATTTCTCTATGGAATTAATTGCATTGATTGTCAAAGCTGAAACAGCTGAACAAATAATGTCTGTACCAGGTTCAGAAAAATCGGCATGTCCTTGTGTTGAAAAACCAACATATTGATTAGACTGATTTTGATAGATAATAATCGAAATCATTATGCGTTAATCTTTTCAATCTTAACCTGTGTGAACGACTGTCTGTGTCCGTTCTTCTTATGATAACCAGTTTTTCTCTTGTACTTGTAAACGATTACCTTCTTAGCTCTGCCTTCTTTAACTACAGAAGCTTCAACTGTTGCACCTGCAACTGTTGGATCTCCAACTTTGAGATCATCTCCGCTAACTGCTAAAACCTGATCAAAAGTAACTTTCTCACCAGCTTCAACACCAAGCTTTTCAATGGTAATGATATCGCCTTCAGAAACTTTGTACTGCTTACCACCTGTTGCTATAATTGCGTACATATGGCACCTCCTATTTATCATTACTCGCCAGATACGGTGTTACAAAATGTAAACTTATACCTCTCTGTGCGGCATACTAGAGTATATTAGCATAAGCATAAATATTCGTCAATATTTTTTTAGAAAAATTATTATGTTATTTAATTTTTGTGTAGCTGTTCTTTTAAAGATTTTGTGGTCTTTTTGCGGGTGAGCTCAATAAGACCAAGTTTTGTGATATCTATAAAATCACATTTAGAATCATTAGCTTTAATATGAGCCTTTATAAATGAAATTAGCTGTTCAATTTCATTTTGTTTTTTCATGTTTATAAAATCAATTATTATCATTCCAGAGATATTTCTTAATTTTATCTGATGAAGGATTTCAGCTGCAGCTTCAAGATTAACAGTTAATGCATTTGTCTTTCGGCCCTGGTTTTTAGCGGTATTGACATCAACAACAGTTAAAGTTTCAAGCTGTTCTATTATTATATTAGCCCCTGATTTAAGCCACACTCTTGAATCAGTAAGCTTACCAAGCTGGCTTTTAAGGCTATATAATGTACTAAGGGAAACCTGAGTATCGTTGTATAAAGAAATCATACCTGATTCTTTGTATCGTTCAATTGAAATAAGCTTGTTGTAGATATCGTCCTCATCAGTGATGATTTGGTCTATGTTTGATAAATCAACCGAACTTAGTGCCATAAGGTACTCTTCTGGTGCTTTATATAAACATGAATACAAATCGCAATGGCTGGCTTTTGTTTTGATATTTGTAAATGTTTCTGTCAGAGCATGCACATCAGTATAAAGTGTTTTTGAAGGAATGTCCTGGGCATTAGTACGTACGAGTATTCCAAATCCCTCAGATTCATGGTCCGGGTATTGATGTAAAAGTGTATCTTTTATTTGTTCTGATAATTCAGAATTAATTTTATGTGAAACAGAAATACTACGGTTCTCGGTTGTAAGTATGCTGTATTCACCATAGATTGAAAGTTTAGGTACAACAACAGGATCTTTTGTTTTAACTGCATCCTTAGCAACTTGTACAATAATTTCGTCTCCAATACATAGCTTTTTTTTCTTGGAGTTTTTATGCGAGTAAATATAGCTTGAAGCTGCATTTAAGGACATGAAGCATGTCTGATTAGGACTAATCTTTAAAAAAGCACTGTTTATGTTGGTTATGATATTGTCAACCCGAGCGGAATATATATTATTCAGTAAAGATGGATTGTCATCATCATATAGCATGAGGTTAACAATTTGCCTTGAACTGTCAAGCTCAAGATAAGCAATATAATTAGTATTGTTAATCTGTGTTCTTGTTAATATAATGTTGTTCATTATAAAATTTCTTCTCCAATTTTTGAAAGAGCTATAAAACTATCATCTTTCGATGTATAAACATTTATCCTATGAATCTGAATTGCCTGTGGCTGATATTCTATATTGCATTTTTGATAAATGGATTCAAGTACAAGTTCAGGTTTAATGTTATTGGTGCTTCCAGTTGAAAGCATTATATAAAAATATGGACTACCATTATCTTCAAGTACTTTAAAGTCGTATACTAAAGGCTTGAGGTCTACTTCACGCTCACTTTTTTTTGTTTTTTTAATTATATTAAAAGAGGTTTGATTGTGAAAGTAATTCTCTAATATATCTTGCCATTTTGAGAGTGAAAACGGGCTTTTAAAGCCATCCTTATAGCTTAAAGTATAATCTGCAGCTTCAACAATAGACATAGCTGTTTTGGCGTCATCAGGAAGCTTTACGTAGTCTGTCACTTCAACCCCGTCAACCATTGTATCATTAAGGGCTTTAATTGCTTCTTGTGAGTTTAAAGTAGAGTTAACTTCGATATCAAAATATTCACCATCACTAGTTATACCTACACCTAGAGGTGCGGCAAATGACATAATCTGATGTGGAGAAAATCCTTCTGAATAACAGATATCAATATTAGCGCGTCGTATTGCTTTTTGGAAATATCTCATCATATCAAGGTGGCCTATGAATTTCATACAACCCCATTTTCTGAATTTAATTCTTATTTTCAAAGCATACACCTCCGTTAAATTGTTTTGCCCCACATCCAGAACATCTCATTCTACAGTTTGGAGTAACTGTTTCGTTCAATGCGGTCTTCCACTCACGTAGCAGAAAATCCTTTGTGACGCCTGCGTCAATGAAATCCCATGGAAAGACTTCGTCATCACTACGTTGTCTTTTGGTGTAAAAATCTGTATCTATTTTGCATTTATTAAAAGCGTCAATCCATTTTGAATAATCAAAAAATTCATTCCAGGCATCAAAATATCCGCCATTATTATAGACTTCAAGGATTGCCTGACTTATTCTTCTATCACCTCTTGCAAGGATTCCTTCTAGTACAGTCACATCAGCCTCGTGCCAGTTGTATCGTATGCTTTTGTGGTTTAACTGTGCTTTGACTGTATCATTTACTACCTTTGCTCTGCCTAAATAATCAGATGGATCAAACATACCTGCCCATTGGAATGGTGTAAATGGCTTAGGAACAAAAAAGGATGTACTGATTGTAATCTGACATTTGCCATTTCTGTTTTCTTTTGGAACAGTCTCATAGTATAAAGCTGCAATTTCGTTGGCAAGCTCAGGGATTGCCTTCATATCCTCTTCTGTTTCTGTAGGTAAACCTAACATGAAGTATAGTTTAACTTTATTCCAGCCACCTTCAAAAGCCTGTTTGGCACCACCTAATATATCTTCAACCGTAAGTCCTTTGTTTATGACATTTCTCATTCGCTGCGAACCTGCTTCGGGTGCAAAAGTAAGACTGCTTTTTTTGATATCCTGGACTTTTTGCATAATATCAAGCGAAAAAGCATCTATTCTCAGTGATGGCAAAGAGATGTTAATCTTCTTTTCATTGCAGATGTCAATCAGGAAATTAATCAATTCTTCAAGCTGTGAGTAATCAGAAGAACTTAATGAACTAAGAGATATTTCGTCATATCCTGTAGAGGCAATCATTTTTCTTGCTAGTTCTTTTAATCTTGTGACATCTTTTTCACGATTTGGTCTGTAAATCATTCCTGCCTGGCAAAAACGGCATCCTCTTATGCATCCACGCTGGATTTCAAGAACAACTCTGTCCTGTGTAGCTTTAATAAATGGTACAACAGGTTTTTCAGGATATACTGAATCTGTAAGGTGAACATCTACCTGGCGTTTTATTCTGGCAGGAATATCATCGTATTGTGGAATAAATGAATTCACAGTATTATCGTCATTGTATTTAACTTCGTAGAGGGAAGGAACATATAAACCCTCTATTTTGGCAGCTTCGTGCAGAAATTCACTTCTGCTGTAGCCAGATGCTTTATGCTTTTTGTATAAATCGAGTAAGTCATCATATTTTTCTTCACCCTCACCAATATAGAATATATCAAAAAAATCAGCAATTGGTTCTGGATTGTAAGAACATGGACCGCCGCCAATTACTATTGGACAATTATCATCCCTATCTTTAGATAATAGCGGAATCTGCGCCAGATCAAGTACTTGCAGGATATTTGTGTAACACATCTCATACTGTATTGTTATGCCTAGAAAATCAAAGTCTTTGATAGGATCCTGTGATTCGAGTGCAAATAAAGGAATTTCTTTCTCCTTTAGAATTGAATGGAGATCAGGCCATGGCGAATATACCCGCTCACACCATGTATCTTCTCTTCTGTTGAACATATCATATAGAATTTGAATTCCTAAATGAGACATACCAATCTCGTATACATCAGGAAAACACATCGCAAAGCGGATGCTTATTTGCGATGTGTCTTTCATTACAGAGTTTAACTCATTACCGATATATCTAGCTGGTTTGTCGATGCTCATTAATATTTCATCATTTAAAGCCAGTTTTCTCATATAATTTCCTCATATCTATCTTTGTGATAATTCTTTAGCTATCTCGTCCCATGTAATACCTTTTTCGGCCATAAGAACCATGCAGTTGTACATGAAATCTGATATTTCAAATTTAATATCCTCTGTATCAGGATTCTTAGCTGCGATAATAATCTCAGTACATTCTTCGCCAAGTCTTTTGAGAATTTCATCAATACCCTTTGAAAATAAAGAGGTAGTGTAGGAACCTTCCTTTGGATTTTCCTTGAGGTTAAGAATGTCATAATAGGTAGATTCTAATACCTTAAGAGGATTTTTCTCAACGAATTCTTTCTTAACAATATTATTGTAGAAGCATGAACGGTTGCCCGTATGGCATGCTGCGCCTACCTGAGATACTTTAGCTAAGATAGTGTCGTAATCACAGTCAGCTGTCAGTGATTTAACATATTGAATGTGACCGGATGTCAGTCCTTTAGTCCAGAGCTCATTTCGGCTGCGGCTGTAGTAGGTCATTTTTCCAATGTTGATTGTTGTATTGAAAGCTTCCTCGTTCATGTATGCAAGCATTAAAACTTCATCTGTCTTGTAATCCTGGACAATGACAGGAACCATGCCATCGGAATTCAATTTCAAATCCTGCCAGAATAAAGCAGGAGCAAAATTATCCATTTTTATACCTTCACTGGAAAGAACTGATTTTAATTTCATGATATCGGTAGCTGGATCGTTTATGAAATCACCTGCAATACCACGTACTGTCTTGCGGTAAAGAATTTCAACGATTTTGTCGTAATTATATTCTGGAAGAAATACGACGTAAGGGGTGCTTGTCAGATTCTCCAGGGCATCAATTACGTCAATATTCATAACCAGCAATTCATGAAATGTATCTTCTATTGCTTTCTGGTGTTTGAAGATAAAATCAACATTATTAACCGATAAAAGAACAGTATCTTTTCCGAAGCGTACACTTGCTTCATCGGCTAATTCCAAAGAAGATGGTTTGGATGCATTTAAAATTACCTGCACACAACCTGCATACAAAAGCTTCTTAATGTCATCAATTCTGTTGATATTTCCGCCTGCACATACTTTGATCTCGATATTTCTGTTTATGTTCTCAATAGTATGTATGTTTTTATCATGTTCATCATCTTCTGTTGATAAATCAAAAATGATAATCTTGTCAATACCACTATCATTGTATAGACGGCACAATTCATAAATATCACCGACAATTGTTAAGTCGTCTGGAGATTTTACGGCCTGCCCATCCTTAAGATATAGTGTGGCAACAATATTCTTAAATTCCATTAAATCTATAAACTTCCTTTCGTAGACAAAATGCCTGTAATACGAGGATCAATTGCTGTTGCCTCGTCTAATGAACGTCCAAAAGCTTTAAACATAGCCTCAATCATATGATGATTATTGCCGGAATTAATCACTTTAATATGTAGATTCATTCCAGCACTGTAGGACACAGCATAGAAAAATTCTTTTGCCATTTCAGTATCCATGTCACCAACACGATCGGTTGTGAATTCTCCATCGAATACTAAATATGGTCTTCCACCTAAATCAATTGCACATAATACAAGAGTCTCGTCCATAGGAAGCATGCAGCTTCCAAAACGTCTGATCCCTTTCTTATCACCAATTGCTTCTTTGATTGCACTGCCAAGGACAATGCCACAATCCTCAATTGTATGGTGGCAGTCGACATGCAAATCACCCTTACATACGAGATCTAAATTAAAAAAACCATGTTTAGAAAATCCCTCAAGCATATGATTAAAAAATCCAACGCCTGTATCTATTGAAGAAGTTCCATTGCCATCTATATTAAGCTGAGCTTTTATATCGGTTTCTTTGGTAGTTCTTTGAACTGTAGCTATGCGTTGATTGGACATAATCTCACCTCTATTTGTTATCAAATCTTACTTTAATCGAATTTGCGTGTGCAGTCAACTGTTCACATTCTGCAAATTGTTCGATATTTGCGTGAACCTTTTCAAGAGCTTCTCTTGAGTATGAAATAATGCTTGATTTCTTAATGAAATCATCAACAGAAAGTGGTGAAAAGAATTTAGCTGTTCCATTAGTAGGTAATACATGGTTTGGACCAGCAAAATAGTCACCAAGTGGTTCTGAAGAGTATTCTCCGATAAAGATTGCACCTGCATTTTTGATTCTTGTCATAATGTGGAATGGATCTTTGGTTACAATTTCCATATGTTCTGATGCGATATCATTAACTGCGTCGATTGCTTCATCCATATTTGCTGCAACTAAAATATAACCATAGTTATCTAATGATTTCTGGATGATTTCTTTTCTTGATAATACAGCAACGAATTTGTCAACTTCTTCTGAAACTGCTTTTGCAATATCCATGCTTGTTGTAATTAATATCGCAGATGCCATTTCGTCATGCTCAGCCTGTGATAATAAATCTGCAGCCACGTATCTGGGATTTGCAGTTTCATCGGCAAGTACAAGAATTTCACTTGGACCAGCAATTGAATCAATGCTTACATATCCAAAAACAGCTTTTTTAGCCAACGCAACATAAATGTTACCAGGTCCTACAATTTTGTCAACTTTTGGAATACTCTCTGTTCCAAATGCCATGGCAGCAATAGCCTGTGCACCACCAACTTTGTAAATTTCATCGACACCTGCCTCATTGGCTGCAACGAGAGTTGAAGGATATACTTTTCCATTTTTGTCTGGAGGTGTGCACATGATTATTTTGTTAACACCTGCTACTTTAGCTGGAAGCACATTCATGAGCACTGATGATGGATAAACTGCTTTTCCACCAGGAACATATACACCGGCTTTGTCAAGTGCTGTTACCTTCTGTCCTAAAATGATGCCATCGTTTGTTGTAAACCATGAATTTTGAACCTGTTTTTCATGGAATGTTTTGATATTTACAAGAGCTTTTCTAATTACATCAAGAAGCTTAGAATCGACAAGCTTATATGCCTCTTCTATTTCCTCTTTTGTAACTTTGACATTTGAAGAATTGATATCTGCACCGTCAAACTGCTTGGTGTAATTAAATACAGCCGTATCCCTATCATTTTTAACAGCAGTTATAATTGCATTTACTCTGCCTTCAAATTCACCATAATTATTAGGACTTCTTTTAAGTAAATCCTCTAAAATATCTTTTCTTGTATCTTCTGTTAAGCTAAGTATTCTCATGCTGACCTCCTATATGACAGTTTTAAGATCACGGATAAGCTTTGTTATACGCTCATTTTCCATTTTCATGCTGACCTGATTTACAACTACTCTTGCTGAAAGTGGACAAACTTCTTCAAGTACTGTAAGTCCATTTTCTTTTAAAGTAGTACCTGTCTCTACTATATCACAAATTACCTCTGATAATCCAACAATCGGAGCTAATTCTATTGAACCATTGAGTTTTATAATCTCTACTGTCTGGTGTTTTTTGTTGTAAAAGTAGTCTTTGGCTATATGTGGATATTTGGTTGCTACACGGATCTGTTCGTGGTGCTGAAGTAAATCCCTTGCACTTTCAGGACCACAGATACACATTCTGCATTTTCCAAAACCAAGATCTAATACTTCGTAGATATTGCGCCCCTCTTCAAGAATTGTGTCTTTTCCGACAATACCGATATCGGCGGCACCATACTCCACGTATGTAGGAACATCCGGTCCTTTAGCAAGGAAAAACTTTAATTTAAGTTCCTCGTTTACGAAGATTAATTTACGTGTGTCAGGGTCTTTTATTTCATCGCATTTGATGCCAATCTGCTCAAAAAGCTTTAAGGTTTGTTTTGCTAATCGTCCTTTGCCTAATGCAAAAGTTAAATATCTATTCTCGTCCATTTTAGTCCTCCATGAATTCTACTTTGTCTACATGATTCTGGCGCGCAAAATTAGAATAATCATCTTTTGATTTGTCGTCACTCTTTAAAATCATTTCTACGTAGATACCTTGTTTGCGAAGTTCTATCGCACGCATAATTGCTTTTGGGGCACTGTTTTCAGTATATACAATGATTGTAGAATTGTTTGAAATTGGAAGGTTAATTCCCTGACGATTGAGGGCTGCCATAAGCTGATCAACAACGATTGCAAAACCAATTGAGGCTGCATCTTTGCCAAAATGCTTTAACAGCGTGTCATATCGTCCACCTTTTACAATTGGTTCCCCTGTACCGAAAGTATAGCCAGAGAAAATAATTCCTGTATAGTAGTGATAGTCGCTGATTAAACCTAATTCAAATGAAATATATTTGTTTATTCCGTATATATCAAGATACTTGGATAACCGCTCAAGGGAATCTATTGCATCATACACGAGAGGATAATTTTTAGCTTTAGTTTTTGCGTTCTTCAAGTCTTCTGAATTTGAGTCGAAATTGCCAAGTAACATGAATAATTCTTTAAGCTCATTCGTGATATTCATGTTGTCTACAAATTCTTCAACTCCGAAGAAATTTTTATTAAGTATCAGCTCTCTAAGCTCGGTTTCCTGTTCAAGGTCAAGCTTTGCAGCATCAACAAGTCCAGAGAAAAACTGGGAATGTCCAACAGAAAGCTGAAAATTCTTAAGACCACATTCGAGTAATGAATCACATGCCATGGCTAGTATCTCAGCATCTGCCCCTATAGAGCCATCTCCGATGAGTTCTGCTCCACATTGGGTTACCTCTTTAAGTCGTCCCTGATAATCAGAAGAATTGATGAAAGTATTTCCCATATAGCAAAGCTTTACAGGCATCTGTTCTTCAAAATAGTATTTGGCTGCACTTCTTGCCACAGAAGGGGTAAAATCAGGACGAAGTACTAAGGTGTTACCCTCTTTGTCAAAAAATTTATATAAATCCTTAGATGGAGTTGTACCAATCTCACTACTGAAAATATTAAAAAATTCAAATGTAGGTGTCTGGATATCGTGGTATCCATATTTCAACTGTACATGATGTAATTTTTCCTGTAATAATAATTTCTTCTTGCATTCGCTGTTATAGATGTCTCTTACACCATCTGGTGTATGTAATAATTGATTTTTCATAATACACTCACTTTCATATATTAAAGTGGTAACGTGATAATATGCTACCACATAAAACAATCACTATTATATTTTAAGAATAAAGTATTGTCAATCCCTATAGTTTATATCCTTTTGAATCATGTTAAGATATGGGACTAATATGCCGGGAATATTTTCGAGAAAAAAATCTGGATTCAGTTCATCATATCTGAAACTTTTGCGACCGCCATTTTGTGCTCTCTCATAGTAGGTCATTAATTCATTAAAACGCAGATAATAAAATTGATCACGTTTGGTAAAAAAAATCAATATGAATGCAAGACCGTCCTGTCTTTCAAATTCTGTCATAAAACGAATCTGATGTTCATGTATATTCTGGAGTGGAAAAGTATCAGAATTACATTCTTTTGCATCAAAACAGACAGGGATTCCCTGTACAACCCCTATATAGTCAACCGTACTTTTCTGTTCAAAGTATGCAAGTGTAATGTGTCGGTTAGTTTTATCGATATTTATGGGGGTTATAGGTGTTGGAATCTTCTGTATTAGTGCAAGGTTATTTTCAAGGTATTTCTCATTTGTTCTGTTTAATAGTTCTTCTAATGTAGATCCTCTAAGACCTCTTGAATTCCAAGTTGACATAATTCCTCACTAGTTGTTCATGATTTTATTATATATATCTGGTAAATCAGCGGTAAAAATTCTTCCATCAGGAAATTTGATGTTATACGCATGAAGTAATTGATGCTTTATTTTGTATTTTGCTTTAAAAGTCTGATTTATACTGTTGTCGCCGTATTTATAATCTCCAACAATTGGATGCCCTATTGATGCTAAATGAGCTCTTATCTGATGGCTACGTCCCGTAATAAGATGAACTTCAAGCAAAGTAAGATTATTATTAGTGTAAATTGGCCTGTAGGCAGTAGCTATCGCTGCGGATTCATCACTAATCTTATCGGGCGTAATCTTAACAATGTTTTTGCTGGTGTCTTTGGTCAGATAACCTTCTATATGCTGTTCTTTAGTGAGTGTGCCAGTAACTATTGTTCTGTAGTATTTTTCGATACTCCTATCCTTTAGTATCTGGGATAAATTCTGCAATCCTTTAAGGGATTTACCCATTAAAATCAGACCAGTAGTATTTCTGTCCAGCCTGTTGCAGACAGAAGGATGAAAAGTTTTATAATCATCAAAAGATAGCTGGCTTGTATTTATTAAATATCCAATCAATCGTTCGTTTGCTGAAATGTCCTTTTCAGCAGCTTTTTGTGAAAGCATGTTGGAAGGCTTATTTGCAATAAGAATGTCTTCATCTTCGTATATTATTTGCAGTCCACCAAGCTTAAGGGAAGATAAGCTGTCGTACTCTTCCTTCAGTGAAGTTAAGTCTGTCGAGAATTTAACAAATGTCTCATCTGACAAGAAAAGCTTAACAACGTCTCCGGCTTTAATTATTTCTGTACCAGACGCTTTGTGTCCTTTAAGTGTAATATTCTTTTTGCGGAGCATCTTGTAAATGAAGCCACCAGATGCATTTGGCAATAATTTTTTGAGGTATTTATCGAAGCGCTGTCCGGCTTCGTTGGAGTTAATTGTAAATTCTTTCATCTTTTCTTTTTATGAACATTTCTTATAGTTTTCTTTTTAGAATTATGTGGCCGTTCACTGTTCCTCGTTGAATTAAAATTCTTAGAAACTGAATTCTTAGCCCCCGAATTCTTAGAAGCTGAATTTGCATTTTTACGATTGTTGTAGCTTCGTGGTTTGATAAGACATTTTTTGTCAAAACCAATCAAATCCTGCCGTCCCGCCTTCATAAGTGCTTCATACACCAAATCATAATTTTTAGGATTCCGATACTGTATCAAAGCGCGCTGCATAGCCTTCTCATGCGGATTTGTTGTGACGTATACTGGCTCTAGTGTCTTTGGATCAAGTCCTGTGTAGTACATGCATGTCGATATTGTCGAAGGTGTCGGATAGAAATCCTGAACCTGTTCAGGCATATATCCGAGATCACGTAAATACTCTGCAAGTTCAATAGCCTCTTTTAAGGTGGAACCTGGATGAGAAGACATAAGGTATGGAACAAGATACTGTTCTTTGTTAATTTTCTTGTTCATATCCTTGTAAGCTTTTACAAATTTATTGTAGACTTCCACACTTGGCTTGCCAAGCTTGCTCAATACTTCATTTGAAATATGCTCTGGCGCAACTTTAAGCTGTCCGCTTACATGGTGCTCACAAAGTTCCCTTAAAAAAGTCTGGTCTTTATCATAGATAAGGTAATCAAATCGGATACCCGAGCGTATGAATACTTTCTTAATGCCAGGTAGATTACGGAGCTTGCGCAACAAAGCAATATAATCTTTGTGATCTATTTCGAGGTTCTGACATGGCTTTGGAAACAAGCATTGTTTTGTCGGGCAGGCACCTTTTGTAAGCTGTTTTGAACAGGCAGGCTTACGGAAGTTTGCTGTCGGACCTCCGACGTCATGAATATATCCTTTAAAATCCTTATCATGTGTAATTAATTTAGCCTCTTCTATGATAGATTCATGGCTTCTTGTCTGAATAATTCTTCCCTGATGAAAAGTCAGCGCACAGAAATTACAGCCTCCAAAACAGCCACGATTACTAATTAATGAGAACTTAATTTCTCTTATAGCAGGAACTCCGCCAGCAGCTTCATATGAAGGATGGTAGGTTCTCATATATGGGAGTGCATAGACTGCATCCATCTCAGTCTGGGATAATGGCTTCTGAGGCGGATTCTGTACGATAAAAGTTTTGCCGTCATATGGTTCAAAAAGCCGTCTGCCAGAAAATGGATCGGTATTACAATACTGGGTGTAGAAACTACTTGCAAATGAACGCTTGTCCTCTTTTATAACATCATAATCCGGTAATTCAATCGCATCGTAAATTATGCTTTTGTCTTTGGTTTTAAAAACTGTTCCGTCTATAAAAGTAATATCTTTTATAGCGATTCCAGAGTTAAGCGCATCCGCAATTTCTACAATACTTCTCTCTCCCATTCCGTATGAAATCAGATCTGCACCTGAATCAAGAAGGATGGAACGTTTTACCTTATTTGACCAGTAATCATAATGTGCCAATCTTCTAAGGCTTGCCTCAATTCCGCCGATTATTATTGGTGTATTTTTGTATGTGTGCCTGATTAAATTACAATAGACAACTGTGGCGTAGTCAGGTCTTTTTCCCATTTCACCACCAGGGGTGAAGGAATCGGTTGATCTTCTCTTTTTAGAGACAGAATAGTGATTTACCATTGAATCCATATTGCCAGCAGTTACGAGAAAACCAAGTCTCGGTTCGCCAAGTATGGAAATTGATGAATCGTCTTTCCAGTCAGGCTGTGCGATAATTCCAACAGTATATCCATGCGATACAAGTATTCTTGAAATTATGGCATGACCAAAGGAAGGATGATCTACGTATGCATCGCCTGATATATATACAAAATCAAGCTGTTTAATCCCCTGATCTATCATATCCTGTTTTGAAATTGGTAAAAAACCATTGTTCATGTGTGTCTCCTTACGAATTTTTGAGCAATTCAATTTCTTTATCTGTTAATTTTCTGTATTCGCCTTTAGGAAGGTTTCCAAGTGATAGTTCTCCCATTGTAAGTCTTTTGAGATATGTAACTTCACAGCCTATAGCGTGAAACATTCGTTTAACCTGATGATATCGGCCTTCTGTTATCGTTATATATGCGGCTGGTTCATCTTCATCTAAAATTTCTAATGTAGCAGGTCTGGTTGGTTTGTCGTCACCAATATCTATTCCGTTTGAAAATGCATAAACAGCTTCTGATGGAATCGAAACATCGAGTCTGCAATAATATTTTTTGGATACATGGTTGGCAGGACTTCTTAATTTGTGGGATAATTTACCATCATTTGTAAGAATTAAAAGTCCTTCTGTATCTTTGTCGAGCCTTCCAATTGCTGAGCATTTGCGTTTGATTTCATCTGGAAGATAATCCATAATAGTTTTATGGGCAGGGTCAGAATTGGCAGTAATACATCCAGCAGGTTTGTGAAAAATATAGTATGAAAAATGTTCGTATAATACTTCTTTATCATCAAGATAAACTTTGTCCTCGTCTGGATTTACTTTGTAATCTGCACCTTTTACAGATAACTGGTTAACCTTTATTCTGCCCTGGCGTATTATTTTTTTGACATCTGAACGGGTGCCTGCCCCACATTCTGTCAGGTATTTATCTAATCTAATCATGTTATTTTGCATTCTTAAGAAATTCTACAATAAATTTCCATATACGCTGTGTTGAAGAGATACTTAAACGCTCTTTTGGAGTGTGTATGTCGTAGTTGTCAGGTCCGAAAGATACACAATCGAGATCTTTGATTTTACCGGATAAGATACCACATTCAAGTCCTGCATGTATAGCTTCAAAAACAGGTTCTTTACCAAATAATTTTGTGTAGGTCTCTTTTACTTTTTCTCTAAGTGGTGAATCGTTTTTGTATTCCCAGGCTGGATAATCACCCTCAATTTCGACATCACCACCAAGAAGCTCTACTAATGTAATTACACGGTTCTTAATATCTTCTTTTCTTGAAGATACACTGCTTCTTATTGAAGTAACCATACACAGATGGTTATCATTTAACTTCATAATGCCAAGATTTAGTGAAGTCTCAACTAAACCTGGAATTATCTGACTCATGTTCATGATACCGTTTGGAACAGTTCTCAAATAGAAAATAACCTTATTGATAGATGCAAAATCCAGAATTTCTTCTTCGGCATCTCCAATTACTTCTAAAGAGATATTTACATCAGGGTCAGCAACCGAAAATTCCTTCTTAAGGGTTGTATCTAATTCGTTTATAATTGATGTAATTAAATCAATATTTTCAGAAGGTGCGAGAATCTGGCATGTGCATTCTCTAGGAATTGCATTGTCCTTAAGTCCACCTTCTAAATTTATAATTCCAAACGGTGTGTTTGTAAAAAGAACATCAAGTACACGCCCCATCAGAATATCAGCATTACCGTGTTCTTTGTCTATTTCACCACCCGAGTGACCACCGACAAGACCGCTTACTTTTAAGTTAATAAGTGTACCTTCTTTTGATTGTCTAATAACTGGGATTGTCACATTAAGGCTCATTCCGCCTGCACAGCTTGTGAGAAACGAACCTTCTACATCACTGTCTATATTAAGCATCTGGTGTCCTTTTAGCATAGACAGATCAATATCTACTGCACCAAGCATACCGATTTCTTCATCAACTGTTATAACAACTTCCAGTCTGGGATGTTCTATCTCAGGAGAGTCCAGGATTGCAAGTGCATATGCTACTGCAATTCCATCATCACCACCAAGAGTTGTATCCTTTGCTTTTATGAAATCTCCGTCAATATATAAATCAAGCCCATCTTTATTGAAGTCTATTGTACAGCCATTTTCCTTTTCACAGACCATATCCATATGCCCTTGGATAATAATTGGTTCTGCACTTTCATATCCTTTTGAGGCCTCTTTAATGATAATTACATTGTTAAGAGAATCCTGATAGTGTTCAAGATTTCTTTCTTTGGCAAAATTAACGAGATAATCACTTATCTGTTTAGTATTGCGTGAACCATGTGGAATTGACGCAATTTCCTCAAAATATTTAAATACTTTATATGGCTCTAATTTTTCTAATACACTCATAGTGTCCTCCTGTATTGCATAAGTTTTATTATGAAAAAATTTATTGTATTATTTTTATTTGCTTTTATAGTTATATCATTTGTAATTTGTCCTGCACTTACTATAAGCGCATCCCAAAAAGGAATAATGCTGTGGTTTGAAAAAATATTTCCAATACTTTTTCCCTGTATAATAGTCTCTAATATTTTGCTTGCAACAAATATCACCCAGAACAATACAAGATTCATACCTGTAATAATTGTATTGTGTGGATTGCTGTGCGGCTTTCCAATAGGAAGTAAATTAAGCGCAGATTGTTATAAAAAGGGACTTATAAGTAAAAAAATGGCACAGTGTCTATGCAACTATACGAATCAGTTAAGCCTGGCATATATAAGCGGTTTTGTGATAAAAAATTGTATTGACGGAGCATATAATTTATTAAATATATATCTGCTTATATATATGCCGTCTCTGGCATTTCTTTTCTATGAAATACCTAAAACTGCAGATATAAGTATAAAAACAAAAAAAACGGCATCAAGATTCAGATTTAATATGCAAATCGTTGACGCCGGTATAATAAGCGGATTTGAGACCCTTATTAAATTATGTGGTTATATAGTTATCTTCTCAATATTTGTCGAGAGTATAAATTTATTTTTGGAACATTCATATTTCAAATATATCCTTATAGGCCTGATAGAAAATACTAATGGTATATCTATGCTTATTGATGCACCGATACCAAACCCGGCCAGGGTAATCATGGCTATTGGCATTACAACGTTCGGTGGTATCTCCTGCATAATACAGACGGCATCAATAATAAAGGATACTGATTTATCAATAAGAAAATATGTAATTGCAAAAATATTTACTGCTTCGCTGTCAATATTGTTAACCTGTATTTATTTACTCGGCGTCAGATTCAGTTGAAATTGTCACCGTAGATACATC
>CAKRLV010000026.1 GCA_934359755.1 uncultured Agathobacter sp. | reverse complement strand
GGACTTGAACCCACACGATCGCAATGATCACAAGATCCTTAGTCTTGCTCGTCTGCCAGTTCCGACACTTCCGCATGTTATTAAATTGTGTCACATCCTTGCGACTTGACTATAATAACAAAGACCGAAGTTAATGTCAACACCTTTTGCAAAATTTTTCGAACCATTTTTTATCTCTTCATCAATCTCTCCATCAATTTCTTTATTATTCTCTTTAGATATAAAAAATGCGCATATGAATCAATATCACATGCGCATTTTTCAACCATTTTTCTTTAGCTTTCTATTTTCTGTCCTCAATTCCGTCATATCCGATATGAGTTCCTACATATTTATATGCCGGACGAATAATCTTATTTGCGTTAAGTAATTCCTCAAGTCTATGTGCACACCATCCTGGAATACGTGCAATTGCAAATATAGGTGTGAAAAGTTCTTCTGGAATTCCAAGCATAGTATATACAAATCCGCTATAGAAATCGACATTGGCACATACATTCTTCTGAACTCTTCTCTGCTCCATGATAAGTTCACCAGCTATACGCTCAACATTCTCATATAGCTTAAACTCATTCTGGCTGCCTTTTTCGTCAGCAAGTGAACGCGCATATCCCTTTAATACAACCTCTCTTGGATCGGACAATGTATATACAGCATGTCCCATACCATAGATAAGACCAGACTTATCAAATGCCTGCTTCTTAAGAATCTTGTCGAGGTATGCTCTAAGCTCATCGTCATCATTCCAGTCCTTAACATGTTCCTTGATATCTGCAAACATCTTCTGCACTTTAAGATTGGCTCCACCATGTCTAGGTCCCTTTAATGAACCGATAGATGCTGAAATTGATGAGTATGTATCTGTACCTGATGATGTAACAACATGAGTCGTAAATGATGAGTTGTTACCACCACCATGCTCAGCATGTAAAATTAGGGCAACATCTAATACTTTCGCCTCGAGTTCTGTATATTTTCCATCCGGACGAAGAATGTACAAAATATTCTCTGCCAGAGACAATCCTCTCTTCGGATTACGAATCATAAGTGTCTCATCTCTTCTAAAATGCATATATGAACGATATGCATATACTGCGATAAGAGGCAGCTTATTTATAAGTTCAAGTGACTGTCTTAAAACATTCTCTGGTGAAATATCATCTGGTGCTGCATCATATGAATATAAAGTAAGAACACATCTTTGCATAGAGTTCATTATGTTCTCATTCGAAGCTTTCATAATTACATCTCGAACAAATCTTGCTCCTAAATCCTGGAACTTCTCATTCACACGAAGAAGTCTGTTAAGTTCCTGCTGTGTAGGAAGCTTACCAAACATTAAAAGATATATAGTTTCTTCAAAACCAAACTTTCTATCTCCAAGTCCAGATACTATGTCCTTTACATTCACTCCCTGATAGTACAAAGAACCTTCTGCTGGAATCTTTCTTCCATTCTCAAGCTTGAACGAACATACATCCGATATCTCTGTAAGTCCTGTAAGTACGCCCTTTCCTGCTGAATCACGCAGTCCTCTTTTAACATCATATTCAATATATAAATTAGGATCAATTCTATGGTTATTCAGGAGTGTGTCCTTAAGTGAATAAAAATCATCACGTACATCACCAATTTCATTGACATCAGGCATTTCCGCTGGTTCTTTCGCGATAAGTCCTTCTAACTCCCTCATGTTATTTACTTCTACTACTCTTTTCTTTTCTTCTGCCATGAGATCCCTCTTTTCCTACACTTTTTTCAAAAAAACGCCTATTACGATACCCACTCGTAATCGGCGCCCTCACTTAAATTATTTTACACGAACATGTCACAAAACACAATACAAAAATATTAATTATTTATTTCTCTTGCAATTCTACCTTCAATCTGATAGAATAACTTTTGTTCGCAGGAGTGGCGGAATTGGCAGACGCGCAGGCTTCAGGTGCCTGTGGTAGCAATATCGTGTGGGTTCAAGTCCCATCTCCTGCATTTAAAACAGGAAGACTTATTTGGTCTTCCTGTTTTTTGTTTGTCTATATTGTTTTTCATAAATTCTCTTACAATAAATTTCCACCACCAAACACTGGCGGTGGAACACTTACTGCTTCACTCTACAAATACTTTACTCTACAAATACTTACTTTCAAACTCTTCCTGCGTCATAGGTTTTCCAAAATAATATCCCTGAATCAGCTTTATTTCCATACTCTTTATGACCTCATACTGTCTGTCATGTTCTACACCCTCTACGCATACAGTAACCCCGATTGCCTTAGCCAGCTCTGCAACAAGCTTAACAAAAGCATCTGAGAAATCATCCTCTCCGATATGTTCTATAAAGCATCTGTCGATTTTGATTACATCGATTGGAAGTTCTCTTATATGATTCAGCGATGAATATCCTGTTCCAAAATCATCAAGTGCAATTCCAACTCCCAGTTCCTTGATTTCACCAAGAATTTTCTTCATTCTCGTCATATCATTGATTGCAAGACTTTCTGTAACCTCAAGTCGTAAATTCTTTGGGTTAATCCTCGTCTCCTCAATGACATGCTGTATTTTCTTTACTATATCATTCTGCAGAAGCTGCACTACTGAAAGATTTACATTCACCTTATACTCTGGATGTCCCATATCATTCCAGTATTTGCATCGCTTTGCTGCTGTCATCATGACATACTCGCCTATTGGATTGATGAGTCCGAGATACTCTGCAAGAGGTATAAAATCGCCAGGCTGTATAAATCCAAGCGTATCAGAATTCCATCTTACAAGTGCCTCTGCTCCTGAACATGGATTGCCCTCTTTTGTGATATCAACAATCGGCTGATAATATACTTCAAACTGCTCCATCTCATTCATCGCAGCATTACGCATATTTTTCTCATAATCAAGCCGCTTACTGCTTGAATTGCCATCTGATGCATTATAAAACTCTACGCAGTTCTTTCCTTTACGCTTAGCTGAATAAAGTGCAAGGTCTGCCTTTCTTATTACATCTTCAACAGTTCTTCCATCTGTAGGGAAATATGCAATTCCCATACTGGTAGTACAATAATAGTCCTCACCCTTCAAGAACCATGGCTTTGTGAAGATATCCTTTATGTTATTACATACCGCCTCAAGCTTATCCTTGTCCGTATCGCATATGATTACAATAAACTCATCTCCACCCATGCGGTAACAGTTATTCTCTATTCCATTTATTCTGATGAGACTATGCGCAATTGCCTTAAGCAAGACATCTCCATACTGGTGTCCCAGACCATCATTGATATGCTTGAAATCATCCAGATCAATATAGATAAGTGCACCTTCGGTTCCTGCTATCTCCGCTTTCTGGATGTATCTCTCAAGTTCCTGCTCACAGCGCATCCTGTTATAAAGTCCTGTAAGGAAATCGTTATTGGCCTGCGTCTCAATCTTCTTCTGATATTTCTTCTTCTCTGTAATATCATATGTCGTACAAAGTGTAACAACATGTCCATCGACCCATTTTATCTGAATTTTTCTCACATCAAACCATTTGTTCTCTACATCCGAAAACGTCTCTTCAAAACAATTAGTCTTAGCAAGTTCTCTATCTGAAAACAGGAACTTCTCCATCATTCCTTTTTCGATTGTTCGTGAATACAGATCCTTGAAACTCTGGTTCATAAATAAAAGAGTCTTCGTCATCGGATCTACTACATATATTCCACATCCTACATTCTCAAGTATCGCTTCAAGTGAAGCAAACGAACCCGCGAGAGAATTCTTAACTATTCTCTTTGAAAGAATACTCTGGATAATTCTCTTTACGTCATTTACAAATTCTATATCTTCTGTATCCCAGATTCTATGAGCCTTCGTCTCATAGAAACACAGGTACATAAGCAGCTTATCATTTACCTCTATAGGCTGAAATACAGCAGCCCGAATATCATACTTATCGAATAATCTGTCAAACGATTCTGGTCTGATTGAGTCAGACGAAATCATATATGGCTTGCCATTGAAAAATGGAATGTTCTCAATTGGTTCATCCTTAAGTACAAGTACTCCGCCATTTTCATCATTCACATCATATCGGCATATAGTGTCTATAGTGTTGCCATCCACGCTAAGCCTGAGAAGGCATCCACCATCAATCTGAATAGTATCGCAAGTCTGTGCAATTGATTTCTCAACTATTTCTGTGAATCCATTATCTGATTCTAAAAGCTTAACTATTTCAGTCATAGTCTCACTTCTTTTGAGTTCAACTTCCATCTTATGTTCTGACTCTGCACTTTTTTGCATAGCATTCTGCGCAATCATTTCATTGAGCCGGGCAGAAAGAAGCTGTCTTGTCAGTGTCTCTAAAAATTCAATTGAATGATAAAATCTTTCCTCAGTAGTAGTATATATAGACTCTGGTATATATACATCCGCCGGCACCATCTCACCGATAATACCAACTACAATCCATGTAAGTCTGTCCTTATCATCAAACCTGCACGTAATTCCACACATTTTCACATATTCATTGGCAACAGGTTCTTCTATCACATTCTCAACATCCGCTTCCTGCATATTCTTAAGAAGCGACATATACATATTCTTGTCAACAAGACTATAAATATATTCCCTGTCTTCTTTACTTCCGAATGCCTTTGTCAATACTCCGTCTTCTTTGCCTATGCATGCCATATATACTCCATTTGCAGCACAGAAAAAATCCTGTAATCTCTGAAGTACATTTGAGTCTATAAGTTCCTCTCTCATCATTATCCCCTAAACACATTGTATTATTAATAAATAGTATTCGCCTTTGCTAAGCATCAATGTCTCCTGCAATAAGTTGAATCTCTTATTTATTCTAAGATTTTTCTTCACAAATCCGAGTTCATTTGTGTACATGATTATTATACCTTTTTCTGAAAGCAATGTCTCTGCTTTTTTGAAGAACTTCTCATACAATTTTGCCATCTCTTCCCTGGTCTTCTTACCACGTACCGGCATATTTGTGATAATCTCGTCGAATTTGTAATCATGCCTGAAATCAAAGAAATCTCTGTGTATATAATTTATCTTCATTCCTGTGATATCAGTATTTGCGCGTGCCTTTGCGATAGCTTCCCCAAATATATCTATTCCATATATTTCTCTTGCATCTACTGCATAATTGCGCTCAATAAGCATAGTTCCCACTCCACAAAATGGATCGAGAATCTGTGCATGTTCAAGCATATATGGCCTTGCAATTTCCATAATAAGCGCCGCTGTAGATGGGTGTATAGAAGCTGCAATTGAGTTCTTTCTGTAATTAAATCTATTATCCCGTATTGTTGCAAGTCTAACTCCGACAAAGAACTTTCCTTCTTTATTCGCAACCAGCCTGATTTCAACTTCATAATCTCCAACGGAATTGATAAGCTTTCCATCTGATAGCCTGTCAATTGCGGCAGCAAGTTTCTTCGCAAAATCGCTGCGCTTGTCTAATTCCATAGAACTCCTGCATTCTATCCTGTAATAAAAAGGACTCTGTTCTTTGTGAAGTTCAAAAAGTAATTCAAGTATTCCACTTTCTATTATACGCTCTGCCGCCTTCTCAGGATTTGCCGGCACAAGCCCCTTTGTATCAAGCGGAAATATCATTTCTCTAAAACATCTGATGTTCAAAAGTTCATCTATCTCGCTCGACGACACTTCTACTCCTAGCGGATGAACTTTCGCATCTCCACCCACTTTTCGCTTTACAAGTTCACGCTGATTCCTGTTGCAGGTCAAAACAACTCTGATGTTCTTATGGTATCCTGTAAATGCATGTCTGGATATTCCACGATACTTTATAAGGATCTTCTGAATTGCACGGATTTCTTCAGCTACATGCTTCTCATTTTCTTTAGCGACTTCGTTCCCTTTAAGCTCATTCAGGCGATCTTCTAGTTCTCCAACCAATGATGATGCATCCAGTTTAGATAAAGCACTAAGATATGCCTCTTTTACAAACATCGTCTGTTCGTTAAGATATGCCTGATAGATAATATCCTTCGCTGGCTCATATTCCAGATCTCCCAAAAGAAGAACCGCATTCTTCCTAGTCTTAGCATCTTCACTATTAAGACACGCAACCACATCATCCATTCTGCCATCAAGCTTATCTCTTAACTCTTCAAGCTTATCCTTGTCCTTAATCATAGCTCTAAGACCACTTAAACTTGACCTTATATTATTCCTATTAAAAAAATCATCCAGTAGCTGCTTCAAAGACTGCTATCCTCCTTGTTCACACCATTCTTATCTATATATTGAAGTACATCCTTCTTAAATTCTGTCCATGCATCCGGGTTGTCCACGAAGTACTTAGGACACACCTTACCAGTTACATCATAATGCCTGATTACATCATCTGATGTCAGTTCATATCGTCCCATAAGCCATGCAACCAGCTTTACCAGCGATTGATACGTCGCATCGTTAAATCTGCCATCTTCACCCTCTATGCAGCACTCTATGGCAATAGTATCGCTGTTCCTGTCATTGGACGCATATGCGATTTCGCTGCAAGGTATACACTGAACTATCTCACCTTCTAGTCCGATTACAAAATGGCTGCTTGCATGTGTCTCATGACTTGTAGCGAGCCCCTCAAAATAATCACGGTTCTGCATAGCAGACGTCCCCGGATTTGCTGTGTAATGGACTACAATTCCATTAACCTTATCAAGAGCTATCCCCGGTCTTGAGTATTCATTGACCGTCAGAAGCTGCACGTCAAGTTCTGGCTGCTCACTTATGTATTTGAGATTAGATGCTTCTACATCCGCCTCCACACTTCTGTCCTTAGACTTCGTATTCCTTACAATAAAAAATATAGTTCCAAGCAAAATCAATACTGCCCCAACACAGCATAATATATGCATAGCAAGCTGCTTATTGCGCGCTTTCTTCCTGCTTTCAATCCTGGCTCTGGCTCTTTTCTCACGTTCATCCATCTATATAAATCCTCTTATGTATCATTCTTTAATCAAGAGCCTTTTAACTCATACTGATATAATGATATGAGGGTCAAAAGGTATTTTGCCCCTCATTTATGATTAGTCAGATTACTACATGCTACGCATTCCCGTAATCTGACTACACCTCGAAATCCGCTAATTTCCTACGTTTCCGCAGCAAATTGCTACTTTCTCGGTGTAGTGCGGGTCACTAAGGTATACATCGAATTGCATGCAAGCATGCATCGATGATACCTTTTGACCCTTTAATCATATAATACCACAAAGAAAATATCATGCCTAGCGCAAAACTAAAAAAAGGGCTGCTTACGCAACCCTTAGTTTTATTAAAATTAAAGAATCTGGTCAACCCATCCTTCTGGTGCTTCAATCTCGCCCATCTGGATTCCTGTCAATGTATCATATAATTTCTTAGTAACAGGTCCCATCTCTTCCATACCACTTGGTATGCAGATTTCCTTGCCATGATCTACGATTTTTCCAACTGGTGAAATAACTGCTGCAGTTCCGCAAAGTCCTGCCTCAGCAAAATCAGCAAGTTCTGAGAATTTAACCTTTCTGTGCTCAACTTCCATACCTAAGTACTTCTCTGCAACTACCATGAGAGAACGACGTGTGATTGATGGAAGGATACTATCTGACTTAGGAGTAACAAGCTTTCCATCCTTAGTGATGAAGATGAAGTTTGCTCCACCTGTCTCTTCGATGTATGTTCTTGTAGCTGGATCAAGATACATATTCTCATCATATCCCTGCTTATGTGCGTCTACAATTGCATGTAAACTCATAGCATAATTAAGTCCTGCCTTGATATGTCCTGTACCATTTGGAGCTGCTCGGTCAAAATCAGATACTCTGATTGTAATTGGCTTAGCGCCGCCCTTGAAGTATGGTCCAACTGGTGTAACAAGGATTCTAAACATATATTCATCTGCTGGCTTAACACCGATTACAGGGTTAATTCCCATCATATATGGTCTGATGTAAAGTGTAGCACCTGAACCAAATGGTGGTACCCATGCAGCGTTTGCCTTAACAACTTCCTCTACAGCCTTTATAAAACGGTCCTCTGGAAATACTGGCATCTCAAGTCTCTCTGCTGAGCTCTTAAGACGTGCTGCATTCAGATCAGGCCTGAAACATACAATATGTCCATCCTCTGTAGTATAAGCTTTTAATCCCTCGAAAACTGTCTGAGCATACTGGAAAACACATGCACACTCATTGAGTGTAATATTCTCATCTGTGACGATTGCTCCATCGTCCCATTTTCCATCTTTGTAATAAGATACATATCTGTAATCAGCTACCTGGTAGCCAAATCCTAGATTTGCCCAATCAATATTCTTCTTTTCCATTTTATTCGCCTCCGTTTCAACTGACACTAATTCTAGTACAATAATTGGCTTTTGTCCATACGCCTACTATAATTTCCTATTATAATTAATTATATTTGTTATAACTTATACCATTTCTGTATCACTTCCCCAACAAAATAAAGCGAACCAAAGACTATGTTCTTTCTCTCGTATCCAGCTCTTAGCATACGGATAAGATCGTCTACATCTGATATTGCCTTTACTTCTACTCCTTTTGCACGGATGCACTGCGCAAGTTCCCCCGCCTGGGCAGCCCTTTCATTCTCCAGCGTAACGGTTGTAAAACTTGCTGCTAAAGGAACTATTTCTTCTATCATCTTCGGGTAATCTTTGTCCGCCATGACTGCAAAATAAAAATCAAACTTCTCATTCGGATAGAGCATCATAAGACTGTTCTTTAGAGCATCAACGCCATGTCCATTGTGCGCTCCATCTACCATGACAAATGGTTCAAGCGAAATCAGTTCCATTCTTCCATGCCATCTTGCTTTTCTAAGGCCATTCTCTATTGAATTTCTAATCTTCGACGGTTCACATCCGAATCTGCCAAGAGTATATTCTGCGGCTTTCATCGCAGCTGCTGCATTTTCATACTGATGAACTCCAAGAAGACTTATCCCAACCGTTCTGGTATAGCTGATATCATCAGAATCCACAAAATGATAATCCTTTATCTGTTCATCAATCAGTCTCTGACACATAACTTCCTTTGCTTCTTCTTCCTGTTGTTCTATCACCACATAACTTCCATTTTTGATGATGCCAGCCTTTTCTGCGGCAATCATATCAAGCTTGTCTCCCAATATAGCCATATGGTCGTATCCGATTTTGGTAATTACAGAAACAAGTGGCACACCGAGAGCATTCGTCGAGTCAAGTCTTCCTCCAAGACCTGTCTCTATCACCATGATGTCACATTTTGTCTCCACAAAATATACTATCGCAATTGCCAGGCAGTAATCAAAATAAGTAGGTTCTACCTCAAAATCTGTTGTAAGAATAATGTTCCCGATTCTTGTCACATCCTCCTTAGAGATCTGCTTTCCATCCACTGCAATACGCTCTTCAAAATGAACAAGATGCGGTGATGTAAACACTCCCACCTTAAGACCTGCTTCTTTCAAAATGCTTCCAATAAAGGCGCACACAGATCCTTTGCCATTAGTTCCAGCAACATGGATAAAGGGGATTTCTGTATGAATATTTCCAAGCTTTCTCATCATATCTGCTGTTATCTCAACGCCTGTCTTATTCCCAAATCTTCGTGTATTTTCTATCCTGTCTATTATTTGTTCGTAATTATATCTGCTCATATTTTCTATTATATTAATAATCCCATATAAATCAAGAAAAGCTTTCCTTTCGGAAAGCTTTTCTTCGTATATCTTTTCTTCTTATACTGCTATTATGACACCGCCATCATTAGCATACATACTTGATATTCCAGCTGTATCTACAACTATTACGTCCTTAAATTTAGCCAGCTTAAGAATCTGTTCTTTGACATATTCTGCTCTCTCCTTACAATTGCAGTGCGAAATGGCAAGAACCCTGTCCTTAGCATCTGGTGTCATTTTAATTACATCTTCTACCATCTTGCTTAAAGCCTTCTTCATTCCTCTAGCCTGGCCAAGCTGCTGTATCGAGCCTTCTTTGGTAGAGCCCATAACCGGCTTAATATTAAGTGTATTGGCAACAAATGCCTTGATATTGCTTAGTCTGCCAGCTTTCCTTAAAGTCTCAAGACTCTCAAGTACAAAAAATGTGTTCATCGATGAAATATATTCTTCTGTCTTCGCTACCACTTCATCAAATGACAATCCTGCTTCTTCACACTCCTGTACCTTAAGTCCGATAATCGTCTCCCCGATTGATGCTGACTTCGAGTTAAAAATGTATATATTCTTGTCACTGCCATATTCTTCTTCATACAAATTCTTAGCAAGTAATGCACTGTTGTATGAGCCGCTTAACTGCCCTGATAATGTAACAACATATACATTCTCTGCCTCGCCCTTGAAAGCTTCCATATATCTCTCTGGAGATGGGCACGATGACTTAGGTCCCTTGCTGCTTGCCTTAACTCTTCTTAGAAAATCCAGCTGATCAAAACTATCATCATCTACAATCCGATAACCATCAACATCAAGTTCAAGTGGCACATTGCAAAAATGTCCATCCTTCTTAAGTTCTTCTGATAATTCTCCACAACTATCGATTACAATTTTGTACATACAATCACCTTCTGAAGTAACTATTACTTTTCTATCTAGTATTTAATACTACGTCATATTAACATTAAAGCACAACAATTGCAAGAAATATCTCATTATATATGTATTAAATTATTATAAATAATACTGTTTAAATATATGCTCGCTTTAGGACTATTCTGCAAAATATTTTTCGACGAAATTCTCAAGTGCATCTATATCATTTCTGCCCATCAGCTCTCTAACCGAATGCATTGAAAGAAGTGGAATTCCTATATCAACTGTCTTAATTGGCAAAAGTGTCGATGCTATCGAACCTAATGTTCCGCCACCTCTTATATCTGACCTGTTCACAAAACGCTGGAAAGGTATGTCGTATTTATCACATATCTGGCATGCAATTGCAATCGCCTCCGCATCTGTCGCATATGACTGTGAACACGCCTCTTTTATACAGAAGCCTTTTCCCATAACCGGATGATTGGTTATATCCATCTTGTTTACCTTATTTGGATGAAGCGCATGTGCCACATCTACTGATAGAAGCATCGCATCGTACATCGCTCTGTTCATCCTGTCATCATCATTCCCCAAATTCTTAAGTATCCTTATAATCATATCATGCAGAAGAATAGATGCTGCACCCTGCTTGCTTGAACTTCCTATCTCCTCATGATCAAAAAGTGCAATCATATTGATTCCATTGTCTCTTTTGCCATTTATTATTGCGGATAAAAGAGCTGATACTGATGTCTGATTGTCAAGCCTTGGTGATGAGATCATAGTATCTTTTACACCCACATATGAAGGTTCTTCCATGCAGAATGTGTTAAGCTCAAAGTCAAGAATATCTTCTTTATTAACGCCAGTCTCCTCTGCTATAAATGTAAGAAAATAGTCTGCACTCTTAGTCTCTTCCGGCAGCATGTCAACCACTGGCATAAGATCAGTCTGATTGTTTATCTCAACACCTTTGTTCACATCACGATTCATATGGATTGCAAGATTCGGTATAATCATGACTGGCTTTTTGGACTGATATATTATAGTATTCGGCTTAAATGGATTATCGCTTTTGACCGCTATTCTTCCTGCAACTCCAAGTGGCCTGTCAAACCATGTATTAAGGATTGGTCCACCATACACTTCAACATTCACCTGTGCATATGCTTCTGTTTTAAAATCGGCATTAGGCTTTATTCTCAGGCATGGATAGTCAGTGTGTGCCGCTGCTATTCTTAACATATCCTCATGAGCATAGTTATCACCTATTGTAAAAGCGAACAATGTAGTGTCATGATGATTTACCATATACTTTCCACCATTTTCAAGATTCCACTTGTCACTGTAATTTATTTCCACAAATCCTGCTTCTTTTAATCTCTCCATAGATGCAGCCACACATGCATATGGTGAAACTGCTTTCTTTAATAAATCAAATAGTATTTTTTGTTCCATTGTGTTTCCTCCATTTTGTATCAAACATGCTATTACATCATAGCACAATAAGTCAAAATGTAGTACAATCATATTATATTTCAAATTTGGAGGATTTATGATAGCACTTGAACTTACAGATATTAAAGACTTTATGAACAAGCTTCTTCGCACTGAATTATTTGACCACTTTCTTCTTCAGGAGGCGGTAATCACAAGTGGTGCATCGTATATAATAGACGGTCATATCACCAAGGGATATTATACTGACGAGGAAAAAGAAATACTCGGAATCGAAAATTATAAAATACTTCCTTTTTCTCTTTTAAGGGGGAATTGTTTTGACCTGATAAAAGGAAAGAAAACACCAAATTCTTTTAAATTTATTTTCCTTCTTTCACCTGAGAACCTTGAAAAGACGCTGGCAGCATCATCTAGTTCATACACTGTAAATGATATCACAGGAGTATACCTTAATCTTAAGTACCAGAACCAGCTTCTTACACTTACAACCGGAATCTCTTACAATATTTTTTCTACTGATAAGACGCTAGAAGAACACTGGGATAAATTAACGAGAAAGTTCCTCATTCAAAACGGCATTAACTTTGAAGAACTTTAGTTTTATTGCTTTACATTTAAGATGGGTTATGCTAAATTTATCTTAGTTGCAAAGCAACAGTAATATTTTTTGGAGGTACTTACAATGAACAAAGGTACAGTAAAGTGGTTTAACAACCAGAAAGGCTATGGCTTCATCACTGGAGAAGACGGAAGTGATGTATTCGTACACTACTCAGGACTTAATATGGAAGGATTCAAATCCCTCGAAGAAGGCGCTGCAGTTGAGTATGAGATTACAGATGGTTCTAAGGGACCTCAGGCCACAAATGTAACAGTAGTTAAATAAGCCAGACTACTAAGACTAATCGAAGTTTCTATGTACCTTTTCTTAGTAATTATGATATATCTATTATAGAGTTTCATTCGGGAATAAGTTATGGGAATAAAGATTAAAAAAAGAATGTGCCATCGGCACATTCTTTTTTTCTTAACAGATATCAACAGGCTTCTATTTCTTTTATATTAAAATCACCTGCGCACTCGGATTTAGCTGATGGATTCTTTCTTCTACATCTTCCTTCGAAAAAACCTCAAAAACCGGAGATGACACATACCACCAGTATGAACCGCAACAATTTTTAAATCCGAATTAAAAACATTCCTGCATGGCGGCATCAATTTCATACCTCTTTTTCTGAGGTGTAAATAACATAAAAGGACATGATACAAATGCATCCGCACTCAATATCATGTCCTTTTGAATAATTATAATAATTCCTTAAGCAGTTTGCTTACAATTGCAGGATTTGCCTTACCCTTTGTAGCACGCATCGTCTGTCCCATAAGAGCACCTAAAGCTTTTTCCTTACCATTGTGATAATCCTCAACAGCCTGTGGATTTGCTTTGATTATCTCCTCTACAGTTGCCTTGATTGCACTCTCATCGTTTACAACTGCAAGTCCATTTTCCTCGACATACTTCTCTGGATCTGTGTCATTTTCAAATACAACCTCGAAAACTCTCTTGGCAACATTTGAATTTATCTTGCCTGCCTCTGTAAGGTCAATAAGCCTGGCAAGATTAACCGGTGAGAACTTAATATCTTCTACTTCCATATTATGCTCTTTTAAAAGACGCATTGTCTCAACCATAAGCCAGTTCGAAACCTTCTTAGGCTTTCCACAAATCTTAGTAGTAGCTTCAAAAATATCCGCCATATGCTTTGATTCTGTAAGAATCTTCGCATCATACTCTGGAATATCGTATTCCTTCTTATAGCGGACAAGCTTCTGTGGACGAAGCTCTGGCTGTTTTGCCTTAATCTCGGCAATCCACTCATCTGATACAACAATTGGAACCAGATCTGGCTCTGGGAAATAACGATAATCCTGTGCATCTTCCTTTGAACGCATTGCATGTGATGATTCTTTGTTGTCATCCCATCTTCTTGTCTCCTGTACAACAGTTCTTCCCATCTCAAGAAGTTCTATCTGTCTTTCTCTTTCACCCTCTATAGCATGTGCAATTGCCTTAAATGAGTTAAGGTTCTTCATCTCTGTACGTGTTCCAAATTTCTTTGAACCAACTTCTCTTACTGATAAGTTGACATCGGCACGCATGGAACCTTCGTTGAGCTTACAGTCCGATGCTCCAAGATACTGGATTGTCTGACGTAATGTCTCAAGGTATGCGATAACCTCCTCCGCAGATCTCATATCAGGCTCTGATACTATCTCAATAAGAGGAACTCCTGAACGGTTAAAATCTACAATTGATACATCTTCCCACTCATCATGCACAAGCTTACCAGCATCTTCCTCCATATGAATCTCATGGATTCTGACGTTCTTCTTGCCAGTTTCTGTCTCAATCTCTACTGAGCCATTGCGGCAGATTGGAAGATAAAGCTGTGAAATCTGATAGTTCTGTGGATTATCAGGATAAAAATAATTCTTTCTGTCAAACTTGCTGTACTGTGTGATAGTACAGTTAGTTGCAAGACCAACTGCAACTGCGTATTCAACTACCTGCTTATTTAAAACAGGCAGCGAACCAGGCTGTCCTGTACATACTGGACATGTGTGTGAGTTTGGCGCACCACCGAACTCTGTCGAGCAGGAGCAGAAAATCTTCGTCTTCGTAGCTAATTCTACATGGACCTCAAGTCCAATTACTGTCTCATAATTCTTCATAATGAATCCTCCTACTCTGCTAATGGGCTGTGTGCATATTCTCTTGTCTGTTCAAAACTATATGCAGCTCTTATAATATTTTTCTCTTTGAAACAATCTCCAATAAGCTGTAAACCAATTGGGAGCCCCTTTGAATCAATTCCACATGGAAGAGAAATTCCCGGAAGCCCTGCAAGATTAACTGATATTGTATAAATATCTCCAAGATACATCTGAATAGGATTGCTCAAACTCTCGCCTAGCTTTGGGGCTGTCGTAGGAGCAGCTGGTCCAAGAATCACATCATATTTAGAAAACGCATCATCAAATGCTTTCTTAATTAAAGCCTTAACTCTTAATGCCTTAAGATAATATGCATCATAATATCCTGATGAAAGTACGAAAGAACCAAGCATAATTCTTCTCTTTACCTCTGGTCCAAATCCCTCTGAACGTGACTTCTTGTACATATTGTGGAGGTCTGTATATTCTTCTGTCCTGTATCCATATTTAACACCGTCAAATCTGGCTAGATTAGAACTTGCCTCGGCACAGGCGATAACATAGTATGCCGGAATTGCATACTCTACAAGACCAAGGTCAAACTCTTCAACAATTGCACCCTTTTTCTCTAACTCTTTAGCGGCACCAAGAACAGCTTCCTTTACTTCCTTGTCGAGACCCTCTCCAAAGTAATCGCGTGGAATACCTATCCTTAATCCTTTTACATCATCAACGAGTGCCTCTGTAAATTTAAGGTCATCACGCTCTACTGATGTTGAATCCTTCTTGTCATAAGAAGAGATTGTCTCAAGAATTGTTGCACAGTCTGTTACGTCCTTTGCAATTGGTCCAATCTGATCGAGCGATGAACCATAAGCTATAAGACCATATCGTGATACAGTTCCGTATGTTGGCTTGATTCCTGTGACACCGCAGAATGAACTAGGCTGTCTGATTGAACCACCTGTATCAGAACCAAGTGCACATGGAACCTCTTCTGCTGCAACAACAGCACATGAGCCGCCTGATGATCCACCTGGAACATGCTCTAAATTCCATGGATTTTTAGTCTCACCATATGCCGAAGTCTCTGTTGTACTTCCCATGGCAAATTCATCCATGTTAGTCTTTCCGATTATAACTGCACCAGCTTCTTCAAGCTTCTTAACTGCCTCTGCCGAATAAGTTGGAATGTAATTGTACAGTATCTTAGATGAGCATGTAGTCTTAAGACCTTCTGTACACATGTTATCTTTTATAGCAATTGGAACACCTGCAAGTGGTCCGCTCAATTTACCTTCCTCTATCTTCTGCTGCACTTCTGCTGCGCGCTTTAATGCACCCTCTTCATCAACAGTAACAAATCCATTTATCTTTTCTTCTTTTGATTTTATTGCATCAAGTGCTGCCTCAGCAGCTTCTACAGCTGTTATCTCTTTTGCTTTAATTTTTCTGCCTAATTCTACGGCAGTATAGCTCATTAAATCCATATTCTTCACCTCATATTGCCGTTATTCACCAATAGTCTTTGGAACCTTAAAGCCACCATCTTTCATGACAGGGGCATTTGCAAGCGTTGCCTTGCTTCCATCAGTATTTGTAACTATATCTTCCCTGAACACATTATTAACTGGAAAAACATGGCTCATTGGTTCTATTCCCGTAGTATCAAGCTGGTTAAGCTGATCAATATAATCAAGCATATCTGCCATATCTTTCTTTGCTGCCTCTGCCTCTTCCTTTGAAAGTTCAAGCTTGGCAAGAATACCAACATATTCCATTGTCTCATCTGAAATATAGTTTCTCTCGACGCCATCCTCACCGACTATCTTTGTTGCAACTGCACCGGCTGGGGCTGCCTCCTCTGCGATATCTTCCTCGTCGAGAGCTGCACTTCTTATTTTAGAATATATCGAAATATCACAAATTCCCTGATTATTATATCCAGCTTTTCTGAGCGTTCCTTCATACTCCATTCCAGCCGCAAGCATTACTTTACCTGAATTAGGATTGTTTGTATCATGATTTGCGCATACACGTCCTGCTCCAACCTCAGCAATAAAAAATCTTATAACCTCTGTAAGTGCCTCCGTTGTGTATCCTTTGTTCCAGAACTTCTGCCCGATACAATATCCAAGTTCTATTGTCTCTGTCTGCTCATCAACTTTTACTGCACCTATACTTCCAATCGGCTGCTCGAGGTCATTAAGCTCTATTGCCCACTGATAATTCTTCGTATCATCGTAGGCAGCTATCCATTCTTTCAAAACACTCTCTGTAACCTCTACGTTTTCATGTGCCGGCCATGTCAGGTACTTAGTCACCTCAGGGTCATTAGCCCAGTTGTAAAACATATTCTCAGCATCTTCTATTTCAAATCTTCTAAGAGTCAGACGCTCTGTTGCCAACTCTCTTGTTCCAAGATGATTCATATTTTTCTCCTTTCAAACTGCTTTATATTCTGCAGTCACTCCTTAAGCTCATCCAGATTATCTATGGCTCAAGTCTGCTTAAGTCTCTTGGGAACAATGTAGCTTCCCGGACATTTTCCTCACCTATAAGCTGCATTGTAAGTCTCTCAAGTCCAATTCCAAGTCCGCCGTGTGGTGGCATTCCGTGCTTGAAGGCTGACAGATAATGCTCCATTCCTTCTGTCTCCATTCCACGTTTTTCAATCTTCTCCATAAGCTTATGGTAATCATGTATACGCTGTCCACCAGTCGTAATCTCAAGTCCCTTAAAGAGAAGGTCAAAGCTTAATGTATATGTCTCATCTGCCGGATCATCCATTGCATAAAATGGACGCTTCTTTGATGGATAATGTGTTACAAATACAAAATCACTGCCATATTCTTCTTTAAAATACTTGCCAATCAAAAGTTCTTCTTCTGGCTCTAAATCAAATGGATTTCTGAACTGCCTGTCATATTTCTTAGATACACGCTCTTTGGCTTCATCAAATCTTACTCTTGGAATCTGACTTACATCAGGAAGTTCAATCTTAAGAAGTTCTAATTCCTTGCTGTAAGATTCCTTTAAAAGCTTCATGGTGTACTGCAAAAATCCAGTCTCCATTGCCATGATATCTTCAAATCCATCAATGTAACCCATCTCAAAATCTAAAGATGTGTACTCATTCAAGTGTCTCTTTGTATTATGCTTCTCAGCTCTGAAAACAGGAGCTGTCTCAAATACTCTGTCAAATACTCCAACCATCATCTGTTTATAAAACTGTGGTGACTGCTGCAAAATAGCAGGTCTGTGGAAATACTCAAGTTTAAAAAGGTTTGCTCCACCTTCTGCAGATTTAGCACCAAGCTTTGGTGTATGAATCTCTGTAAATCCCTGCTCATATAAGAAATCACGGAATCCTCTTGTGATTCCCTCCTGTATTCTAAATACAGCTCTTTCTCTTGGATTTCTGAGTGCAATCGCTCTATTGTTAAGCTTTGCCTCTATTGAAGTATTAAGCTTCCACTTATTAATCTGAAGTGGCATAGGTTCTGCCGGTTCTGACAAAATCTCCACTGTATCAAGGCGAAGTTCAAAACCATTTGGTGCTCTGTCGTCACTTTTGTATGTTCCTTCAACTTCTACTGTGTCAGCTTCCTTTAAATCAGCAATATCAAACTTTGATTTACCTTGCTCATAAATACACTGCACAAGTCCTTCTCTCTTACGAAGAACTATGAAAGCCACATCGCCCATGTCTCTTATTGTGTGAATTGCTCCACGGACTTTGATGTTCTTTCCTTCATAATCTCCAGCCAGTATCTCGCTGATTTCAAGACATTCTTTTTTTGAAACTCCTGTTAAAAATTCCATATTGTACTCTCCTTCTTTTTGCCACACTGTGGTTATTAGGTGCGGGACGGGAAATCGTGACAGGAAAGCCAGACTCTCCAATATAATAAAAGAAGCCCCAGGATAATATATATCCTGGGGCGAAAATTCTATGATTCCCGCGGTACCACCCGCATTGAAAGATAAGTGATTGGCTCATCTTCCCACTCAAGCACGTAACGTGTGCCGACGTATTGACCTACTCTGATATATCCTGTTCAATCAATCTGCTCCGGTAGTGTTCCCATTATCTGCTCTTCCAAACAGCGCTCTCAGTCGGTGACGCTGTATTCCTGTCGGCCTCTGCAAATAAGAGTCTCCTTCAATGCATTTCTCTTAATCGTTGGTAAAGTTATATCACAAGGTTTTATTTATTACAATATCTAAATCAAAAAACTTAATAAAATAAAGTATATCACAATATTATATTTACTTTAATTAGAAGTTATAGTTTATAGAGTTCCAATTTGACTATTCTATTCAAGAGATAAAAATTTGTCCCATTCCTCTGTGTCCTGTGCCGCCTTCACTGTAAGCGAATATGTCCGCTCATTTATTCCATCGATTACAAAATTGAACTCATCATCTTTTTTATCAATTAAATATGCATTACCATCGATAAAGTTCTCAAACACATCCTTGTAATCCTGCTCATCTACAGCCACATCTGCCTCTGTCTTTTTAAGGTTGCCGTCTGCATCGTAAATCTTATATCCCTCTTCAACAAATGTAACAATCTCTGCGTCATGAAGAGTAAGTATAAGTCCATTTGCACGCATCTTCCTGATATCCCTGTTGCAGGAATTCTCTGGAAGAATCTTTACATCATCAAGACCTATCTTAAAACTGCCATTTGCATACATGATGTCATTTACATGTACCTCTGAAAACTCAAAATTCTGAAACTCATTATTAGTTGTGTATTTCATAAATTCACCTGCCATTATTAATATTTAGATTCTCGTAGTCCACTTTGAACAATCCCAGACATCTGTCGCAAGTCCTTCATAGAAATCAGGCTCATGACACACCATCAGTATGCTTCCCTTGTACTCCTTTAATGCACGCTTTAATTCATCCTTCGCATCTACATCAAGATGGTTGGTCGGCTCATCAAGAAGAAGGATATTCGTCGGCCTGTTAATAAGCTTACACAAGCGTACCTTTGCCTGTTCTCCTCCACTTAAGACACGCACCTGACTCTCGATATGTTTCGTAGTCAGTCCGCATTTTGCAAGTGCACTTCGTACCTCATATTGCGAAAAAGCTGGAAACTCATTCCATATTTCTTCAATACAGGTAGTAGTAACAGACTGATCCATCTCCTGCTCAAAGTACCCGATTTCAAGATAATCTCCAAGCTCAACGCTTCCTTCAAGTGGCTTTATCAGTCCAAGGATACTCTTAAGAAGAGTCGTCTTTCCTATACCATTTGCTCCAGTAAGGACTATCTTCTGACCTCTTTCCATCTCAAGATCAAGTGCCGATGAGAGAGGATCATCATATCCAATTATAAGTCCATCTGTCTTAAAAATATATCTGCCCGGAGTTCTTGCTGTCTTGAAATTAAACTCTGGCTTAGGCTTTTCTGCCGCAAGCTCAATCACATCCATCTTGTCTAACTTCTTCTGACGCGACATCGCCATATTTCTTGTAGCAACACGCGCTTTATTTCTTGCGACAAAATCCTTAAGGTCTTTTATCTCCTGCTGCTGTTTATTGTAAGCAGCTTCAAGCTGTGCCTTCTTCATCTCATAGACTTCCATGAACTTGTCATAATCACCGACATATCTGCCAAGCTTTTTATTGTCCATATGATAGATGAGATTAACCACACTATTTAAAAACGGAATATCATGCGATATAAGAATAAACGCATTCTCATAATCATTCAGATATCTCTTAAGCCACTCAATATGCTCAACATCAAGATAATTCGTAGGCTCATCAAGAAGCAGGATGTCAGGCTTCTCAAGCAGAAGCTTGCCCATCAAAACCTTGGTTCTCTGACCTCCGCTTAAGTCAGTGACATCTTTATCAAGTCCAAGATCTAAAAGTCCAAGTGCCCTGGCAACCTCCTCGACCTTTGAATCAATCATATAAAAATCATGCATCGTAAGCATGTCCTGAATTGTACCAGCCTCTTCCATAAGTCTGTTCATCTCATCCTCATCTACATCACCAAGCCTGGCGTAGATGTCATTCATCTCATTCTCCATCTCATATAAGAAATCAAATGCGGATGCAAGTACCGAACCTATTGTCATTCCTTTTTCAAGTGCTGTATGTTGGTCAAGATATCCAACACGGACTTTCTTCGCCCATTCTATTTTACCCTCATCAGGCATGAGCTTGCCTGTGATAATGTTCATAAAAGTCGATTTGCCCTCACCATTCGCGCCTACAAGACCTATGTGTTCACCTTTTAACAATCTAAATGAAACATCCTCAAAAATCGCACGGTCTCCAAATCCATGACTTAAGTGTTCTACATTTAAAATACTCATGTATACCTCTCGTTCCTATTAACAAAATTGCCATTTACAACTGCATATTTCCACAGCCATGCCACTTCATTTTATCAAAAGGACTGGTTTTTCACAAGGCACTAATTTTTCCCTTAATCTATGGTCGCTACACCAGGGGTATCATAATCTGTAAATGTGTATTCTCCTGCATCAAGTAATTCCCTCTTAATACTAAGCATATATCTTGCCCCAACATAATCTGTGGATTTGCTTGATGCATCTACCGCCGTTATCACACACACATACTCAGTATCATTAACCACATAATTAAATGCCACATCATCTTCCGCATCGTATAAATCATTATCGGTAGAACTGTTTTCCGAACTCCACATATATGTAAGACTTGCACTTCCATTAAAAGCTGACATCCACTCTTTTATCTGGTCTAATAATTCATCCTCTCCTACTTCCTGCTTGACATCTTCTGAAAAAATATCATATATTTTATCAGCATCATTTTCATTAATAGCCTTTTCAATGTAATAAACTTTATCATCTGTATCCAGCTCCAAATAGCTGTGCTTTGATACCCTTCTCTCCTGCAATTCATCTATAACTTTCTTCGCAAGCGGATCTTCAGTACTACATCCAGCACACATAATACTGCCTCCAAATATCAACACAGACATCACAAATATAACACTTCTTCTTTTCATAACTGCTCCTCTACCATTCATAATAAAACATTTTCTTTTCATCATTAAAACACACATCTTTATAATTGAGTTTTTTATATTTATTTTTTTCCCGCAACGCGTTATACAATGCCTCATTCCCCGATAAATCCATACTGCCTCTCACGCGCAGATCTTTTGCATCTACATTTTGTGTCTTTGAATCAAAGCCTGTTATCCACCACTGGTCAACTCCAGGCTTATAATCATATAACACTTCATCCCCATTATATAATACAAGTTCCATAGGAACCCTTTCATCTTTCCCCACTACGGAATAATGATCAATCTTTAACTTATTTTCCCATGAATTTTTCTTGTACAAACCTGTCTCTGCTCCGGCTCCGAGATTGAGATAATCTCCCTTCCAGCTCCACAATGCATAACGTGTAACTGTTCCATCCGAATCAACTACATCAATTTCATTTTTGTTTCGATTCATACTTGTAGCTGCATCAAATACATAATCATATATATCATTGTATCCTCCAATGCGCTGCCAGCAATCAGGATTAGTATGATAAACGCCATCTCCATTTGTTTCAAAATCAAAAAATGCCAGTACTCCGTCTATTTTGCCACTCGAAGTAAGTTCTGTAAATCCATCTAACATAAACTCTACTCCGTCATTGATAGTAACATCACCAATTTCCAAATCATATATTCCATTGACAATATCTATCATCCAATCAGGTGTTCCATTTATGTCTTTCACACTTTCAAGCCCCAGTGGATCAACATATTTAAGTGGATTATCTGATGCATATATATACCAGTTTTCTTCACTTTCAACAGGGTCTTCCTCCAAAAATCTTCCAATCGAAGTATCATATTTTCTATACTTCATATGATATAATCTATCATCCAAAAACACTCCTGCAAATCCAAAATTCTGAACTCTTGCCTCCTCACTATCACATAAATCATTTCCAAACTCATCATATGAATGATGTTCTTTTATATCAAAATTAGTGTCGATTACTTTAGTTATGCTGCCTATAGCATCAGTTAATACGGCATAACTTTCGCTGTCATATCTCATTCCTATTAATCCATTTGCCCTGATGAACTCTTTGACTTTATCATCAGCAGACATCCCTATAATATTATCATGGGATCTAGTATAATCAATCCATAATTTTGTATATTTACCATCTTCCTTTATTCCTGTTAGATTGTTCATAGCATCATACATATATTCTATATGACTGCCATTACTTTTAATCTTTTCCGTCATTCTATTACGGGAATCATATACATATCTCGTTTTTTTAGTCTCATTCTCACTTATCAGGATAAGATTACCATTTTTATCATATGTATATTTTGTGATGTCATCTCCATGTCTGGTCTCAACAAGCTGGTCTATACTATTGTATTTATAAAAGATTTTTTCTCCATCCTGCTCAGATTTAATACGATTTCCACTATCATCATACACATATGAACGCACCAGCTTATCATTACAGTATGTACATAACAATCTTCCTTTTGGGTCATATGTATATAAATAATCATTTACTATATTGTTATTTTCTGAATTATATTGTCTCTTCCTTATAACATTTCCATTTTGATCGTATTCATATTTATATGAACCAAGTATTTGATTTTCTCTTTCATAAACAATCGAAGTAAGTTCTCCTGCTTCGTTATAGTCATATAAAGTATCTGCAATAAAACTGCTGCATTTTA
Source organism: uncultured Agathobacter sp. (assembly GCA_934359755.1). GTDB lineage: Bacteria > Bacillota > Clostridia > Lachnospirales > Lachnospiraceae > Roseburia. The sequence continues at coordinate 6,548 of CAKRLV010000026.1, read as the reverse complement.
ATATTTTTCCAGCTTCATTATACTCATAATTATATGAGATATCGTCACTTGCAACCCCTGACAATCTAAACACATCATCATACTCATAATCAACTTTAAATCCATTCGGATAAAACATTGATGTCATCTGATTTAATTTGCTGTATTCATATTTCGTACACAACCCATCGGGAGTACATATCGAAACAATATTTCCATTCATATCTCTATTGAAATAAATCATGCCACTGTTATCTTCTATACCTGACACATTGCCTCTCTCATTATAGTGATATCTCAAAAAATCTTTATCCTGAAATAGAATTTCACTCAATCTATTATTCGCATCATATCTGTATGAAAAAATATTGCCATTTCTATCCGTCTTTTTTAAAAGCTGTCCATTTAAAGAATATTCAAAAGTAACCTTGTTTCCTAATGCATCCTCTTTTGTTTTTATCTTACCAGACGAATCTCTTGTATATTTCATTTTTACGGCATTATGACTGTTAATCTTATAAATATCAACCAGATTGTCTTTTTTATCATATTCATATCTAGTACTATTTCCAATTTCATCTGTATATTTAACCCTGTTACCATTTAAATCATATTCATATGAAATCTTCCCGCCATCTTGATTTACTGCAAGCAGCATTCTCCCCTTAGCATCATATGTAAACACGATCGTGTGATTTCGACTGTCAGTCAGTTTCTTCAAACGATTCATACAGTCATATTCTCTTGTCTCATAATATCCGTCATTTCTTCTTATACCTTTTATGTTTCCACAACCATCATAAGTGTATGAGATTTTATTTCCATTTGAATATGTTACAGATTTTAATAATCCACCTTGATAATAATCATAAATAATTTCTTTCCCATCTGTTTGAATATGTTTCTTTACTTTTCCAATTTCAGTGTACTCAAAAAATTCTGCACGACCATCATCGAAAGTTCTTTGAACAATATTCCCATTAAGATTTCTTACAGCTGTAATTTCTATCCCGTCTGTTGATTTTCTTGATATAACTCTCCCCATACTGTCATACATGATATTCACAGTAGTTTCATCTGGATATACAATAGAATTTAATCTTCTTAAATTATCATATTCCATGTTAATTTTCTTACCTGATGGCTCCGTAATACAAATCGTATTTCCAGGTAAATCATGTTCGTATGTAGTTGTTCCCTTTTCTTCGTCTATAAATTTTTCCAGCTGATTATTATTGTCATAAATAAACTCACGGCTGTTGTTAAGACAATCTGTTTCCTTTACCAGATTGAATAAACCATCATATTCATACTTTGTCTCATTACCTTTTGCATCCGTATATTTAATAAGCTTATTAGCCGAATTATATTCATAAAATACTTCACTATTATCAAAATCTGTGCAATGCACAACTTGTCCGCTGTAATTATACTCATATCTTCTTATATTTCCATCTGCATTTCTGATTGCAGTAACATTATCACGATTATTATACTCAAAAAATGTACTATTTCCATTGGCATCAGTATTTTCAATAATTCTGTTTAAATCATCGAATACAAATCTTGCATTTTGCCCTAATGAATTACTGATTTCTATAAGATTTCCACGCTGGTCATATTTCATCCACTTAGTAAATCCATCCGGTTTAATAATTTCTATGAGCTGTCCCTTTTTATTATATTTTTTCTTCGTCTCATAACCTAATGCATCTATATGTGATATCAGATTTCCATTATTGTCATAAGTATTTTTTATGATAGCTCCATTGGGATACTCAACACTGATTGGCTGATTTCTTTCATTGTAAATTATATTGGCAGTATTGCCATAACAGTCTCTCTGACTTATTGCATTTCCATTCTCATCATATTCAATTGCAAGATATCCACCCTGATTATTTTCATAGCCAGTCTGCCTGTTATTTGAATTGTAAGTCCACTTTTCACTAATCCCATTATCATATTCAGTCCCAATATGTCTGTGTTTTTCGTCATATTCGTATACTTTACGATTGCCTGCGTTATCAATCGCAGCTGATTTATTTTCATTCTCAAAGTACTCGATTCCCATACGTATGCCATCTGGGAAAAGTTGTGAGACTACGCGTCCGCTGTCATCATATATGTTATAAAGAAGGCATACACCTTTGGAATCCGTTATACTCTCTAACATTCCTGTTTTTGCATATCCATATTTAAAAGTACAATCATTACTATTTCTGTATGAAAGCATATTCGTCCCATCATATGCAAACTCACATTTTCTACCTGTATGGTCGTTTATTGCGACTATATATCCATCATTATTATATTCAAAACTTAATTTACAGTTATCACTTCTTGTAACAGATTTCAGAAACTTATCCTCATACTCAAACACAAGACAATTCTCAAATCTGTCTGATATCTTTTGCAGCTTTCCATCTATAGAAAACTCATATTCATAGCAGTCTTGTGCACTATAAATATAATTATCATCATAAACCTTGATGGTGCATAATCTACCATACTTATTTTCAAATATTCCTTTATCATTTAATACAAAAAGTTCCTTTCTGCCATCTCCGTAATTTATGCATAAGTCATCCTGAACTTTTTCAATATTGATGTTATATGTATGATTCCAACCTCTGCCCAAAGCTGTCACGTCCAATGTCATAGAATTGTAGTAACGCTTCAGACTGATTGGAATCAGCCCCTTTATTTCAAATAAAACATCATCACTAATATAATTTCCAGTACTCATATTCACCGGGTCTAAATCATATATATCTCCATAATCTGCCAAATTACCGCCATTATTAGAACCGTTATTCTCCAGTAAACCGTCAATAAAATTCTTGCAGAAATCTATGATTTTGTTTATGAGACTTTTGTCCATTATATCCTGTTCGGTCTTCTGATATGTTCTTACGATTTGTTCCAATGTAGACTGCATCTGTCTGGTGTATGCCTCTTCACATTCTATGTTCGCAATTATGTTTCCAAGCTGAGTTGCAATTTCTCTTGTACTCGAATCTGAATTTAGTTTCTGTCGTAAAGCTTCCAATTCACTTGCCTTACTTTTTAAAACTTTTCTTATATTATCCAATTCTCTTTTATCTTTTATTACAGCTTTCGGCTTGATAATAAATTCTGTCATTTTTTGCTCCTCCATAACTAAATCTATTTTGATTTATATTACACTAAAAAAAGCAAAAAAAATTTTTTTCCGACAGACGACACGATTTTCGCGACAGACAACCAGTTTTTCACGAAAAATACTATAATTTACTACATCTTACCATAGATCATACATCTTCATTTCCTCTGGATCTCTATATTCGTGCTTTTCATAATATCCAATCAATTCATTGTCTTTTCTGAGCGCAACCATATAAACATCCTTATTCTGTTTCTCATTATGATATGTATATACAAGATTATGACTCTCATCCTGTTTAAACCAGTCTATCACATGTTTAAAAGTTGACCTCCAGTTCATACTTATTTATTTCTTTTATATCTATAAGTATATTTACGAACCTTAAGCCAACTTTAAAAAAATATTTTTCAACAAACAGTTATATTTATACTAATCTGATAATGTCATCAATCCTTGCAACACACGCATACAACATCTCTTTTAGTTCATCATCAGGCTGCGTGAGGTCAGGAACCATGACAACTTTACATCCAGCTGCATACGCACTCTTTACACCATTAGGTGAGTCTTCAACAGCAATACACTCCTCTGGTGGCAGCTGCAACTGACTGCACGCATATTCATAAACATCAGGCGCAGGCTTGCCATGTTCAACCATCGGTGCACAAATTACTTTATCAAAATAATCAGCGAGCCCTATCTCTTTTAAATATTTCTGCGCTCTTTCGATATCATTTGCCGTAGAAATAGCGCGATGAATATTATTCTCCTTAAGATATGTAAGAATCTGGATAACGCCAGGCTTTAATTCTATTTCAACATTCTTAAGATAATCTTCCATAATCCTGCGGCGGCATGCCCTTATTGTCTCATAGTCAAGATTTGGATCATCAAACATATCTCGAAGGTGCTGTGCTGCATAGGGATGACCTAATGAGCGCATTGAAAGAGCCTGCTCATCTGACATATCGTAACCAAACTGTGCGAGCGCCTTCGGCCAGAAAATTCTATAATACTTTTCTGTATCGATAAGCGTTCCATCCATATCAAAAATAACTGCTTTTATCATCTCTATGCCTCTCCTGTTAATTTCACGACTGTCATGTCGTGATTCATAGCCTTAATAATCGGTCCAAAAACATCCTCTGTCCTTAGCTTTAGACTTGATGTATTGACACATGGATGACATCCAACCCACTCGCCCTTCAACACATCCTCGTCGACCAGCAGACGAACGGCATTATCATGATCATTCATAAGTCCCATCACACTGACTGAACCAGGTGTGATATCAAGATACTTTTCCATATCCTCTGGTGAAGCAAATGAAAGACGGGCACTGCCTATCTGATGTGAAAGTTCCTTGGTCTTGAACGTCTTGTCGCCTGGTATCATGAGCAGATAAAAATCCGTCTTCTGCCTGTTACACAGAAAAAGATTCTTACAAATTGTAGCTTCAAGAGTCTTGTCTATCTCCTCACAAACTTCCATTGTAAATGCAGCTTCATGATCAATTCGCTGATACTCTATTCCAAGCTTGTCAAGAAAATCATAAGTTCGGATTTCTCTATCAAGTCTGCCTGTTGTGTCGGTTGGTCTTCCATTCTGTAGTTCCATTTTTCCTCCTGATGTGTGTATATACTTTCTGCTTTTTCTGTCTAAAATATCTGTGATAGTTTTGGTCTATTCTATCCCAAATATTCTGTAATAAATTTAGTCTATTCTACCCCGAACATTCTGTGATAATTTCTTATATACAATAACATTTTCTATAATCGAATTATAAATAACTACTCTGATTATAGCTACAAATTATATTCTTGTCTAATATATTCGATAAAGGCGTCACAACCTGTGCAGACATCATCATATGTTATGTCAAAATTGCCAGTGTACCACGGATCTGCAATGTCCCTGTCAATTCCTGCAAATGTAAGAAACTTGTACACCTTACCATCTGGATCACCTTTCAGCATACGATTAAGATACTTTATATTTATATCATCCATACCTATAATGTAATCAAAATCATCATAATCTGCGAAAGAAATCTGCTTAGCCCTGTGAGGCACTAGCGGAATTCCTACCTCTTTTAATTTGTTCACTGTGCCATGATGAGGCGGATTTCCAATCTCCTCTGTACTGGTTGCAAAACTGTCTATTATAAATTCTTTTTCTAATCCTAATTCCTTAACTTTGTGGGTAAATACGCTTTCACTTAGTGTTGACCTGCATATATTTCCCCAGCATACAAATGCTACTCTTATCATGGGGTACTCCTGTTATATTGTTATTGCTACTGATAGCTTATTTTCTTGGGTTATGGTAAAGTGTATGTTGCCGTGGCAAACAAATAATATTTTTATCATGCCTTAAAAACTCCTTGAAAATGCTGATTTTTCTTGATTTTACACCACTTTCTACGATTTGCTGTGATAGATTGTTTTCTTCGTTTTCGTCGCATATCGTGGCATAAATTCGTATATCTTGTCATCCAAATTTAGTAAAAATCTTAGTAAAACAGCTTAATTTTCTCATTTTACTAAAGACTTTTTCCACTTAGGTTATCTTTTAGTTGTATCAATTTTCTTAATCTTTTAAGCCATCTTAGCATATTTGCCAAGTTCTTCCTTGGCATCCTCTGCTCCCAGATGCGTATATGTATTCAGGGTAACTCCTATATCAGAATGCCCCATTAGATATTGAAGTGTCTTGGGATTCATTCCGCTTTTTGCCATGTTAATGCAATAAGTATGTCTACAAACATGAGGTGTGATCTTAGGTAATTGTTCCTTATAGATTCGATTATGTTTTGCCAATGCCCACTCAAAATGTTTTTCCCAATGCAAGGCAACTTCCGGCATATCCTTCTTATCCAAAAACAAAAATCCCTTATATCCATCAATCACAGGTTCCTTCTTTGGCTTTTTCCGATTTTCAACAATACGCTTAAAACATTCATACACTTCTTCGGTCATAGGAATGATTCTGGTTCCACTTGACGTTTTCGTATCCTCAATAATATACTTCATTCCTCTAGTCCTTTGAAGCTGATGATTTACACTTATTTGTTTTTCTTCAAAATCAATATCGGAAAGCGTCAATCCGCAGAACTCTGAAATACGAAGTCCGGTTTTAAAGAGGATAAACATACCATCATAGTATCGCTTATAATGCTCATCGTTCTTAATAAATTCCAAGAACTTTCTTTCTTGTTTTCTGGTTATGGCTTCTCTTGTTACACTATCGTTAACAACTACTGTACATAGTTGAAACTCGAACGGATTTTTACGAATCAAATCATCGTCTACAGCCATTTGAAAAGCAGGTCTTACCCCCCCTCGGACTGAATGAATGGTGCTATATCCCCTACCATCTGCCTGAAGCTTAATCAACCATGCTTTTGCATCTGATAGTTTTA
>CAKRLV010000025.1 GCA_934359755.1 uncultured Agathobacter sp. | reverse complement strand
GCTTTTCTCTCTGAAGAATTGTAATCAATCAACGTATTATCTAAATCGAAATAAATCATAATAAATGCTCCTTATTCTATTAATTCTCAACTCTATATGATTCTTTTCTGAGTACTCCATAAACACATCTCCAACCTTACGCTGTTCCCAAGCAAATGACTACTTTAGCTTATTTCTGACCATCATAAGTGAATATCCGAGCAAATTCATCCCTTTCCACTCGTTTATGTCATATCTTCTAGCATCTTTCATTGACAATCCAATTCCCCATATACGATCTCGCACCGCACATTCTGCCAAGATTCCATCCTGAGTATCAAGTAATAGATTTCTTAAATCTTGGTTCTGAATAAATTTCTGAATTAATCCTTCATATACAACAATCTGTCGAATCCCACTCCAAATATTATCATCATATCCTGAAACCAATCTTCCTAGTTTCTTAATAGGCGCAACATCATCAATTGCCATAATTTGTTCTGCAATATTTTCATCATGAAAACACATTGCTTTTTTATACATCATATATTGTTCCATAGATGAGAACTTTCTTCCTTCTGTTTCAAAATGAGAAGTATACCAATTACTCAAAAATCCATTTTCTTCATCTGGATTGTGAAAACATACTATTTTCGAACGAAGAATGTCTGCACCGCTCCATAACACACTAATCAAATCTTTGCTATTTTCTAACTCTGCCATTATTGTCTCCTAAAATCCATTTTCTTTATTGTTAATCATATTAAACAACCCTACATATTTCCTATTATACTAAATGTCCAACTAAAAAGCACCACTCAAAAAGACGCATGAAAAAACTTTCGTTTTTCACACGTCCTTTAATCAACTGGAACTACTACAATATAATAACGGCGGCATCAAGGCCTTCTAATTTTCCATCAAATTCGCTATCTGTAAGCAGATTATATTTCTGCGCATACTCATCGAATGTCTTCGTACTATTACTGCAGTTAAAAATCAAAGCGATTGTCTCTTTATCACCTTTTTTAATCATAACAATCGTCTCATCATCATCTTCTGAGATTGTCTCAAGCGATTCGCCTTCTACAATACATGCATGTGTTTTTCGAACCTGCAAAAGCTGTTTATACCATTTGAACATTTCTTTGTCCTGATATTCTTCATCCCAATACATACCGCGTCTGCAATCTGGGTCATTAGCTCCTGGCATAGCATACTCATCACCATAATAAATCATAGGCATTCCAGGCAATAACAACTGAAACGCTGCTGCAAGATGCTGCTTTTTCTTATTATCATTGCAAATATGTAAAAATCTTGCTGTATCGTGACTATCAATCAGATTCCACATAAGAGGATAACATTTCTTGTTTAATCGCCCCTCCAAGTATCCCAGATTCTGTACAAACTGGCTGACATTAATCTTTTTATCTGCAAGCAAATCTATCAGATTCAGATAAAATGGATAGTTCATGACTGTATCCCATTCATCTCCCTCAAGGAAATCTCCTGCATAATGCCATATCTCTCCAATAATAAGCATATCCTTCTTTACTGATCTGATTGCTTTTCTGAAATTTTTCCAGAATAAATGACTGATTTCGTCTCCTACATCTAATCTCCAGCCATCAATATCACATTCTTTAATCCAGTAACATGCAACATCTGTAATGTACTTTTCAACTTCCGGATTTTTCAGATTAAGCTTTGGCATTCCACCATAATAAGCAAAGCATTTGAAGTTTGGAATCTCTCCCCACTCACTTTTAAGAGGTAGGTCATCAATAAAATACCAGTCCAGATATTTGGATTTTTCCCCCTTTTCCAAAATGTCCTGAAATGCGAAAAATTCTCTTCCTGTATGGTTGTACACTGCATCCAGAACCACCTTCATTCCACGCTCATGAGCTTTTTGCACTAGTTCTTTGAGATCTTCTTTTGTTCCAAATGAAGGATCAATTTGATAGTAATCAATAGTATCATACTTATGGCATGAATTTGATTTAAAAATAGGTGTCATATACAAAACATCTATTCCCAAATCCTGAATATAATCCATATGTTCAATAATTCCTCTAAGATCACCATGCAGATTATCCATAGATGTAATTGGTGCTTTATACCACAGTTCTTTGTCTACCGAACGGGATGCCGCAAAACGTGATGGAAAAATCTGGTACACTACCTTATTAGCAGCCCACTCTGGCACTTCAAACATTTCTTCCTCTCTGAGGTTCTGTGGACAGTCAAACATTCTATCCCTGTTTGTGATGCACTCCTTATCAAACTCATAATTGCCGTAATATACCTTTTCGCCCTGCATGTCTGTAAATTCGAAAAAGTAACGCAGACATATCAAGTGCATATGAAGCTGTGCTTCATAATAATCATGAAACTGCGATGTAGCGACTTTCTTCATAGGAATAGTCATTCGCGTATCCTTGCGCTCCATAGGTATATACTTGTCCTCATAGTGAAGGATTATCTCCTTCATATCATCTTTTTTAACCTGCACGCGTATCACAAATAAATCCTTGTCTATCGCATAGCAGAACCTCTTATCCATATCATGAAAAATTGCCGAATATTCCATAAAACCCCACCTTTACTCATTTTTTAGTATTTTAACCCACTTTTACGAACAATTCTAACACTATATCCATGATTTTTTTAACTTTTTCCACCATTATCCTAACTGCATTCCTGAGTCTATACTGTCTTAGGTGCATAGTCCTTCATTTCAGGAATTGCCCCTCCTGATACTGCCCAAAGATACAGGCTTGCCACAACCTTTCTATATGTCATTCCAAGAGACTGCAATTCATCAACTCCTGCACCTAATATTCCTGATGCATCTACTTTTCCAATCTTATCCTGCATTCTCTGCCATATAGTTGCCTGTGCTTTTGTAGAAATCTGCTGTCCGATTATATGATGGACAACTGCTGAAAATATGTCGGTATCTATTTTTCTGTCTATATGACCAATCTGTTCAATTACTTCTGCCAGCTTTTTATCTTTTGAAATGCACTTGACAAGTTTCCCTTCTTTCGTTATGATTAAACTAGCTAAAGATACATAAGTTGGATATGAGCTACCTGGGTAGTTTCTCTCTTTCTTACTGTATCTTTTTAATTTGTAATACGAATATAAATTTTATATAATACATATACTTATTCAATCGGAGAATGCTTATTTTTGTGTCAGCTTTACCTGGGTAATGCGCACATCAATACTGCACTCTCCTTTTTTATTTATAATTGTACCAAATCATATTTATAATAACCAGTATTATATTACAAAGAAAGATCCCGACACAACCTCAAGCTCTTTCTTTGTAGTTACTTATGATTAACCTCCTGATAAATTCTCCTAATTTAACTCCATACATTTACTGGTTGTTAATTACGTAGCCCCTCCGTTACCAAAATAACTGCATTAAAAATCTCTCCCTAACCTATTCCTCCTCAATGACCTCAATCTTTTCTACACCTACCTCACCCTCTGTAGCTGAAGAATACTTAAATGACGCAAAACTCACAATTATTATTATAACAATATAAATTGCCAATATTGATGCAAGTACAATGCATATAGTTTTCCATATACGGTGCGCACGGCGATTTTTGATTGCAAGCTGTTCATTGATTCGTGATAACTGCTGTGCAACCTCTCCAATTGATTTATCCTCTTCTATGTGCGCACCAAGCAATTCGCTTACCGATACTTCAAATATCTCTGCTATACGAATGAGTGTATCTGCATCTGGTACAGAAAGATTTTTCTCCCATTTTGAAATAGTCTGCCTTACTACATGAAGTCTTGTTGCCAGTTCTTCCTGTGAATATCCTTTTTGCTTTCGTAACGTTTTCAAATTTTCACCAAACATAATTCTCTCCTTAATTCTGATTAATCCTAACTGCTTTCCTGCAATTACGTTAACAATAAACTAGCACTTCATCCCAATTCACACAAGCAACGCAGATTAACATTCCTGTAACCCTTGATTTTACTGCGTTTTTCGCTTTTATTTTGCACTTAATTTCTTACCTTTTGTCTTTACTGTCTTAGGTGCATAGTCCTTCATTTCAGGAATTGCCCCTCCTGATACTGCCCAAAGATACAGGCTTGCCACACTGCAATACGGAGAGAACCGTCTGCGATATTTCTCAAACAATGCCTTGTCTATTTTCCTGTGATGATATACCATCCTAAGTCCACGCAAAATTGCAAGGTCATCATAACTGAATACATTCGGACGCTGCAAACAAAATAGCAAAATCATCTCTGCCGTCCATCGTCCAATACCTTTTAAAGCACTCAGTTCCTCTATCACTTCTTCGTCGGATTTCTCATAGATTCCTTCTATGTCAAATTCCCCATTTTGCACTTTCGTCGCAAAATCGGTTATATATTCAACCTTTCTATATGTCATTCCAAGAGACTGCAATTCATCAACTCCTGCACCTAATATTCCTGATGCATCTACTTTTCCAATCTTATCCTGCATTCTCTGCCATATAGTTGCCTGTGCTTTTGTAGAAATCTGCTGTCCGATTATATGATGGACAACTGCTGAAAATATATCGGTATCTACTTCTCTGTCTATATGACCAATCTGTTCAATTACTTCTGCCAGCTTTTTATCTTTTGATTTCAGATACGAAATTTCTTTTTCGCCATACTCAAAATACATTTTTTGTCTCCGCATTTCTACTAGAAGTATTTTTATATTTCCCGCTAATTGCAATACCATGTGCTTTCACAAGCATGCCAGCTAATCCATTCATAGCATCAATATATTTTTCATTCTCTGCTGGAATATACTCTATTATCTCACTGTTTTCTTCTGTCTTACACTCAAATTTCCAGTCTTTATAATTTTGCTCACTAATAATTGAGCCAGTCTGCCCTATAGCTATATTAATAAACGGAATCCATATCAACTCGCACTCACCATTTATAATATACAAACTCACAATAGAATTCTTATAAAAATAAATAAGTATCTTTTCTTCATCTTTGTGCTTCGCTACTACATATGTTCTCGCATTATTTATTACCCAAATCCATGTATCTAATAGCTCATTTTCAATATACTTTTTCATTTTTAAAGATTCCAGACATTTCTCCAAAGCAGCCTCATCCAGTTTAGGAAAATCCTCATCCAGTCCCAAAATCGAATATTGATTTCGACACGCAAATAAAAACCATAATTCTTCTTTTGTTAATTTGAAATAATTTCTATTCATGATACCAACTCCATTAAAACCTTATTCTATCATATGAAAAATTCGCTCTCCACCATCTTTGTCTTTGTCCTTATATATAGATGAAATTATATATGAGTGTCCTTTATATGCATAATAAACATTTCCCGATTCATCTATCACCTTAAGCTCAATTGTATGGTCACAATCTACCTGTTCAATACTTGCAATATTTGACTCAGTACAGCTCTCTATCGAACGTAACATACTTGCTGCCGAGCGATCACTACAACCAACTATATCCATCATCTGCTGCACTAGTTCTTTATTATCATAATCCAACTGCACCTGTGATTCTCTCTCTGCTTTATTATTCTCTACCTTATTTTTCTCTACTTTACTTTTATTTTGTACCGAATTTGCACCTTGCTTTTTATTGACGTATACAATGCTGAATATAACACATATTACCACTACAATAATAAACCATTTTTTCATTTCATTCTCCCTTACACTAATCCTGTCCTGCAAAATTTCTGGCATCCTTTTCTATTTCCTGCTCACGATAAGCTTCATATGCTTCTGTCGTACTCATTCCTTCATCAACAAAATCATCAATATTTTTATAATTAGAATAATTCTCTTTCCATTTATCCATCGTTTCATCTGTAACTACATATTCTTCCGGATTATCAACTACACTCTTCTGATATGCGTGTCTAAGTTCATGAGCTATTGTTAGAAAAATGTAATTTGACGGTATATTATTTGTCACATCGCCTTCTTCAATCACCACACTGTTCAAATTAATAGTTTGATTCTCTGTTTTGTAACATCCATATGACATTGTACCATCACTATAATCATCACTAAAAAAAAGTACATCTTTTATATCTACTCCCATAATTGCTGCAACTTCATTAACATAATCTTCCAAGATCTGCTCTCGTTCTTCTAAAGTAGAATTTTCCCATGTTTCATCCGTATATCTCTCTTTTTTTCTCAATTTATCAATTTGCCCTTGAAAATACAAATTCTGTTCAATTTCCTGATGCTTTGTCACCTCTTCATCCTGCACTCTTTCCTGCTTCTCTGGCTTAATTAATCCATGTTCTATAAGCCATTCTTTTATTTTTCGTATACAATCTTTAAAGAAATCATTTGAACCATTTTCCGTATCATATATAGCGTCGTCCATATAAGAATCACCATTAATTATACTTTTCTCAACGTCCTCATACTTACCAGCTATATATAAAATTGCACTTGAAAGTGTATCCATCTTTGCAGCTTCTTCTAAAAGATTTTTACTAATATCCTGCAATTGTTTTCTGATAGCCTGTGCTTCTTTATCAGATATTCTAATATTCGAGGCAATCTCTGAAATCAACTTTTCAGATGATACAATTGACCTACTATATTTTTTCATCCTTTCTGAACTCTTTGCAATTTCTTTCGTATTAACAACTAAACCACTCATATTTTTCCTTTCCACACAGCTACACAATAAAAGGCTGCAATATCACAATAGATACTGCAGCCGAACTGTCATCACAAGAATTTGTATTAGACTCTAGCTTTGCGAGACTATGTTTCCATAGCTGTGCCCTAATAAATATTTTCATTACTCCAATACAAATTCTATCTTATTCGATTGTACACGTCAATTAAATAATATATCTAATCCTTTTTATAAATAGCACTCAATGTTTAATTAATAATTAAATTCCTATTTCACATAATACACATAGTTCTGCTTTCTTGGTGCTGCCTCGCCCAGAGGTTCAGCCGCATATCCCAGTGCGCAGTGTCCTATGCCTTCATAGTCTCCCTCGATTCCAAGATCTGAAAGAATCTTCTTTCCAAATTCTGACTCAAATTCTTCCTTCGCCCTGTGAATCCAGATACTGTTTACCCCTACGCTCTCTGCCGCATTCATGAGATTGCCAAGCACAAGTGAGCCATCATACTGGTATGTTCTCGCACTCTTATCTGCAAGAACTATAAGGATAACTGGCGCGCCATAAAATGGATCAAATCCTTCATTCCATCCACCTATTTTGCGATTTTCTTCTGCTATCTCATCTCTCAATTCTTTATTTGTCACAGCTATTATGATAGGTGCCTGCTTGCCCATACCTGTTGGTGCATATGTACCAGCCTTAATTATCGCGTCAAGCTTCTCCTGCTCTACCATATCTGGCTTAAACTTCCTACAGCTTCTTCTTGTCTCTAATACTTTAAGTGTCTCATTCATCATAAAGCCTCCTCTTTATTTGTTATTGTTTATTGACCATTTTACTGCCTACTTAAAAAGTCCCATAAGTACAGATACACAGCCATCTATTCCAAGAACCGCGCTATCCAATACAATATCATAATTGCTATAATCGTTCCATTTTTTTCCAGTGTTAGCATTATAGTAATTTGAACGTTTTTTATCAAATCTTTTTGCTACACCAACTGCTTCTTCTGCTGAAATTTTGTAATCATCTACTATTCTCTTTTTCTTCTGCTCATCATCACTCGAACGTATAAAGACCTTTATTACATTCTCTTTATCTCTTAATGCCTCCGATGCACAGTGACCAAGAAAAATAGCTGGCCCACTCATCGACAATCTCTCTATAATCTTCTGCTCGGCTATGTACAGCTTTCCATCACCCGTCAGCCTCTCTGCATCTGGTGATGTTGCCTTTGCCATCATGTAAAATGAATACAGAAAACTGTTAGTAACAGTCTCTTCATATTTCTGAATATCATCAATTGAAATATTGTACTGCTTCGACAATTCTTCTAATATTTCACTGCCATAGCATGGTATATCTGCCTGCTTAGAAAGCAGCTTTGCAATTTTCGTTCCACCGCTTCCATATTCTCGTTCTATTGTAATTGCATTTATTTTCATATCGCACCTCTTTCTACACTGCTTCGTCAAACTGACTGTTGTAAAGGTCTGCATAGAATCCGCCCTTACTTAACAGCTCGTCATGTGTTCCACTCTCGATAATATCACCTTCCTTCATTACAAGAATGAGGTCGGAATTCTTAATTGTAGAAAGACGATGTGCAATAACAAATGATGTACGGTTCTCCATCAATTTGTCCATAGCCGACTGAATCTGCTGCTCTGTACGTGTATCTACAGAAGATGTAGCCTCGTCAAGAATCAGCATTGGCTTATCTGCAATCATTGCTCTCGCAATCGTAAGCTGCTGCTTTTGTCCCTGTGACAGGTTAACCTGATCGTTTAATACTGTATCATAGCCATTTGGAAGTGTTCTGATAAAATGATCAAGACCGACAGCCTTGCAAGCTATCTTCATCTTCTCATCCGATACTCCATCGCTGCAATATATCAGATTCTCTCTTACAGTTCCCTCAAACAACCATGTATCCTGCAATACCATACAGAACTGTGAATGAACAAGTTCACGTCTCATCTGACTCGTCGGTACTCCATCTATACGGATTTCACCGCCTTGGATTTCGTGGAAACGCATAAGCAGGCTTACCATAGTTGTCTTTCCTGCACCAGTCGGTCCTACTATCGCAATCTTCTGTCCTGGTTTGGCTATTGCGGAAAAATCGTTAATCACTGTCTTATCAGAATCTTCGTATCCGAATTTAACATGATCAAATTCAACGTACCCTTTTACGTTCTCAATTTCGCTTAACTTGTCATCCTCTTTTTCCATCTCCTGGGCTTCGAGAAATTCAAATACCCTCTCTCCAGCTGCGGCTGCTGACTGCAAAGTCTGCACTGCCTGCGCCATCTGCGAAAGCGGCTGCGTAAAATAGCGGACATACATCATGAATGCAACAATTACACCAAAACCAATCATTCCTTTAAATGCCATTGCTCCACCGACAACACATACCGCAACATATCCAAGATTTCCGATAAATCCCATAATTGGCATCATAAGTCCTGACAAACACTGCGCCTTAAATCCACTGTCACATAATTTAGCATTTAACTCGTCAAAAGTACTCTGTGCTTTTTCCTCACCGTTATATGCTTTTACAACAGTGTGTCCCGCATAAATCTCTTCGATATGTCCATTGATTTCACCGAGATTTCTCTGCTGTCGCATGAAATATTTCTGGCTTCGTCCCATAATAATCATCATGATTGCAAAACCAATAAGACTTGCAAGTACTGCTGTAAGTGTCATCCATCCATTGGTAATAAGCATCATGAAAAGGCTTCCTATAAATAAAATAACTGATGTAACCAGATTTCCTATACTCTGGCTGAGTGACTGTCCTATTGTATCAACATCGTTTGTCACACGAGAAAGCACATCTCCTGTTGTGGTCTGGTTGTAGTACCACATTGGCAATCTGTTTATTTTTCTTGAAATATCGGAACGCATCTGCTTTGAAATTCTCTGTGTCGTTGTTGCCATAATCCATCCCTGAATTGCCGAGAGTACAAATCCTATTCCATATAAAAGTACAAGAGTGATTGCAATCCTGAAAACCTTATCCATATCAATTGATGGCTTAATCAGACTGTAAACAGAATCTGGAAGCTCGTCGATTGCATTTAATGCTGCATCTGTATCTTCTTTATTAATAGAAGACAAAACATCCATCATTTCTTGCTGGTCACTTGAAGAAATAGTTGTACCTTCTACCTCGATATCGGTATATAACGCATTCGTCACCGACTCTGGCAATTTGCTTATCATACTATTCATAGCAGCTTCATTACTGGCATCCATATCTTTAAGAAGGGCCATAACCTTCTGCTGGTCTTCGAGTGATATCTGCACTCCATTCACCGTCAGCTCCTGTGGAGTACCACCTGTCAGATTGGCTGTAATCTGACCAATTACCGTCTGCATGTTATCAGACATATTTGTTGAAATATCCTGTACAATCCCGGCAAGCTTATCCTGGTCTGGGGCTATTCCCTCTGTGATTGTATCAGTCATGTCTGAAAGCTTATCTGGTCCAATCAATGTAAGAATTGTACCACACGCTGCACATATAAGTGCAATTATTAAAACAACAAGATACTTTTTACAGTACACAAGAATCTTTTTCCATGTACCGACCAGATCTTTTGCTTTTTCACCGCTCATCTGACGTCCGCCACCCATGGGTCCACGCCTCGGAGTTCTTGTTTTATTCTGACCAAGTTCGTATTCTTTTCTTTCCATTATGCCAATTCCTCCTTTGAAAGCTGTGAAAGTGCAATCTGCTGATATACTTCACAATTCTTCATAAGTTCATCATGACGTCCAAGACCAACAATCTCTCCCTCATCAAGAACAATAATTTTGTCGGCATCCCTTATCGTACCAATACGCTGTGCCACGATAATTCTGGTTGAATCAGAACACTCTTTATCTAACTGTTTTCTCAGAACCCGGTCTGTTTTATAATCAAGTGCTGAAAATGAATCATCAAAAATAAAAATCTCTGGTTTCCTTGCAATAGCACGGGCAATAGAAATTCTCTGTTTCTGGCCTCCTGAGAAATTCGATCCGCCCTGCGCTACATATCCATCATATGTATTCGACAGATTCTCCACAAATTCTGCCGCCTGTGCTGTATCTACAGCTTTCTTAAGTTCCTCCTCATCTGCTGGTGTTCTTCCATTGTCACCAAATACAACATTTGAACGGATACTTCCTGTAAAAAGTGTTGCCTTCTGTGAAATGTATCCTATTTTATTTCTAAGGGCCTTCTGTGTATATTCACGGACGTTCACTCCGTCGACTAAGACCTCACCTTCTGTCACATCATAGAAACGTGGAATGAGATTAATCACTGTACTCTTTCCACATCCAGTTGAACCGATTATGGCTACAGTCTCACCTTTTTTAGCTTTAAAAGATATATTCTTAATTACCTCTTCCTCAGCATCAGGATAGCGGAAAGAAACATTTCTAAATTCTACCTCTCCGACACAATCCTTGTTGCCCTCTTCCCTATTGCCATCGATAATGGTTGGCTTGGTATCAAGAACCTCATTAATTCGGTTCGCAGCAACAGACGCTCTTGGCAGCATAATGAAAATCATTACAAGCATCATGAATGACATTATTACCTGTACCGCATACTGTGAAAAAACAATCATATCTGAAAAATATGTAATCTTATTGACCATACCAGCCTGATTGATAAGGATTGCACCTATCCAGTATATTGCAAGTGACAGACCGCTCATTATAAGCTGGATTGAAGGCATCATAAATGACATGGTTCTCATTGCAAAAAGCTGATTGCCAGTCAGATTCTGATTTGCTTTTTCAAATTTATCTTCCTGATATTTTTCTGCATTATATGCTCTGACGATAGAAAGACCTGTGAGATTCTCTCTTGTGACACGGTTGATATCATCTGTGAGTTGCTGCATTTTCTTGAATCGTGGTGTTGCAAGCTGCATGCATACTGTAACGAATACAAGCAAAATAACTACCGCAATTGCTGTTGCTAATGTCCACTGCCATTCTTTTCCTGCTATTTTACATATTGCCCATACTGCCATGATCGGAGCTTTAATCATCATCTGAAGTCCTAATACAATGACCATCTGAACCTGTGTTACATCGTTGGTCGAACGTGTAATAAGACTTGCTGTTGAAAAGTGCCCAATTTCTTCCATTGAGAATGACTGTACCTTTTTAAAAAGCTTTGCTCTTATTACTCCTGCAAGATTTACTGCAATTTTCGATGCACATATTGCTACCACTACAGATGACATAAGACTTCCGAGTGCGCATAAAAGCATCATGCCGCCAGCTCTTAGAATTTCTGACATCTTGCTGCCTTCTGTCTGGATTAGTTTTGTAATCTCTGACATGTAATCTGGCATTGTAAGATCCAGCCATACCTGCAATACTATGAATGCAATTGAGAATACTATAAGAGCACATTCACTCTTCTTAAGATTTTTCATCAATTTTATCATTTCTTTGCTCCTTCATATTTTCTTCAATTCCTGTTTACAAGAATTTAAAGATAATTGTATGACGGCTCCATTTTTCAGTCAATAAAATTTCTATTAACTCTTTGTGAAAATTGTATATGCCCAGAGTCCTATAATCAGAGAACCGCAAGCATTATAGTTCCTATTGTAATGCACATAACTCCGAAAGCTGCTTTCTTTGTCAATGTCTCGTGGAATACAATCCATGAGAATGCAATCGTGATAAGTATGCTTAACTTATCGATTGGTACTACAACACTGGCAGGACCTTCCTGCAATGCCCTGTAATAACAAAGCCATGATGCGCCTGTCGCAAGACCGGATAATACAATAAATCCAAGCTCTTTTTTCTCTATGGATTTGACCTGATGCTGCTTTCCTGCGACAAAAACCATAACCCATGCCATCAGAAGTACCACTGTTGTCCTGATTGCTGTGCCCATATTAGAATTGATATCAGATATTCCGATTTTGCCCAATATAGCAGTCAGGCTGGCAAATACAGCTGAAAGTACTGCATAAATCATCCACTTGCTTCCCTGCTTCTGGTTTGAAGTATCTGATTCCTTTTTAGAAATCATAAGCATTGTTCCAGCACCTATGAGAACAATTGATACTCCTTTGCTCCATGAAAGTCCCTCATTAAAGAAAATAAGCGCAAGTATAATTGTAAGTACCGTGCTTGATTTGTCGATTGGAACTACTTTATTGATATCGCCAATCTGAAGAGCCTTGAAATAGCAAAGCCATGATGCACCTGTCGCAAAACCAGACAGGACTAAGAACAAAAGCGTTGTACTGCTTATCTTAGATAATGGTGTCCAGCCACCTGTCACAAGCACCATAATCCATGAAAAAACCAGGACAACAATTGTACGAATCGCTGTTGCCACATCCGAATCAGTTTTTCTTATTCCGCATTTCGCAAGTATTGCGGTAATGCCTGCAAAAAACGAGGAACCTATCGCAAATAAAATCCACATATTCTTCCCCTTCATATAACATTCCAGAAACAAATTACTTTTGCACATATCTATAATTAATAGTATCACTTGCTACTTTTTCATTCAATATGGTCAAAGTTAAACATTCCCAGACAAATATATTACCGAAGAAGATATACCAGATAAGCACCATATGCACAGAGCATAACAATTCCCAGCTTTCTGTTTAGCTTTTGTTTTCTAAATACACCCAGCCACAGAAGCACTCCTGTAGCAATACAGATTATGGTATCAATTATAAATTTACTCTCAAATGTCACAGGAAGTATAAATGCCGTTGTACCGATTACAAAAAGAATATTAAAAATATTACTTCCGACAATATTTCCTATTGCAATATCAGCATTTCCTTTTCTCGCTGCTGCAAGTGATGTCACAAGCTCAGGTAGTGAAGTACCAAACGCTACAATAGTCAATCCTATAAACCGCTCGCTTATTCCTATTGCCTTTGCTATTGATACTGCACTGTCTACTGTTATATTGCTTCCGCAGATTATGATGGCGAGTCCAACAACAATATAAAGTACCAGTTTCCATGCTGGTTTATTTTCCTGATACTCATCATCACTATTATTTTTTCGTGCCATAACAAACAGGTATGCCAGATACAAGATAAAAAGAGCCCATAATATTGCCCCTTCAAGTAATGTCACCTTGTTGCCTGTATACCCCATAATAAGTAAGACTATTGTAATAAAAATCATATATGGAATTTCATATCGAATCGTGGATTTTGCAACTTTGAGTTCAACTATAGTTGCTGTTATTCCAAGTATTATTAAGACATTTAAAATATTACTACCGACCACATTGCCGATACATATATCTGCATTTCCTTTGATTGCGGAAGAAATACTTACAGCTGTCTCTGGTGCACTCGTTCCCATTGCGACAATCGTAAGACCTATGATAAGCTGCGGAATTCCCATCTTAGCTGCAATTCCTGCTGCTCCGTCTACAAACCAGTCAGCTCCCTTGATAAGCATGATAAAGCCGACCACCATTAGTGTTACCTGAATTAATATTTCCATTTTCCATCCTTTCTGCAACAAAAAAGCGAGCTTTTGTTGCATTAAAATAATACAACAAAAGTCTCGCTACTTAGTCACATACCGGATTAATGATAATCGTACTGACGATATGCAAACACATTACGTGTCAGCTACTCCCTAATGTTAAATCTATGATACATAATATTCCTGCATTTGTCTATACATTCCTGAAAATTATTCTAATTCTAATTTTTCTATAACACATGTATGCTCTTTACTTGCTTTATCATAATTGATTCCAACAAGAAGAATATCTCCAGTATACTTAACTATTGATTCTGGATATTTTCTATTTTTAATCTGTTCCAATGCAGACTCTGCGGTTTTATTCCATTTAAGTTCAACAATCAATGCTGGATAATCTGCCGCATATTCTGGCTTAGGTAAATAAACAAAATCTGCAAAACCTCTTTCTCCTGGCATTTCCCGTATTGGCTTAAAATAGAATTGTAACGTACTAAGGTACGCAATAGTAAGGACGCTGCTTAGAGAATTCTCATTATTATATACTATTGCTGATGCATACTCATTATGAATTTTCTCTATTTGGGAAGCTACAGCACTCCCATTCATATCGAGTGTTGCATCCAATAAAGAATATGATTCCTTCTGAAAATACAAAAACTCATTCCACTTTTTTCTCTTAGTAGCGTTTATTAACTCCTGTCGTATCTCCTCATTTGGAACAAAGGCAGTCTGATGTGCCCTGTTATATCCCAGATACCCCAAATGTATCAGATATGTTATAACATCATCTCTGTTTGCGAAATTCACCGTATCATTCTGAAACGATGTAACATCAACCTTCACTTCTGCACCAGATATCATCTCGATAATTGATGATTTCAATCCATCAAAATCCATATTTATAAGAGGGACTATTGCCTCATATGTTCCTGTCTGCGACCAATAGCTTACAAAATCTCTTCTTGTAACTACACTGACAACAGCCTTTGGATTATAAACCTGATACTCTCCTAATACGTATCCATCATACCATTGCTTTACCTTTAGATAGTCTATGTTGTACTTCTGGCATAAGACTTTTACATCATCATCTGTAAAACCAATATATCCTGACAAGATGCTTGAATCAAGCATCGTAAACTCATCAAAATTATTCAGTGCGGACTGTGTTTTTATTTTTTTAACAGGTAATATACCTGTAAGATATGCGAGTGCAATATACTTTGTCGGTTCAATCCCTTTAAACAGACTTCTCAGGAAATTAATATACTGCTCCTGAATAACTGCATTGTGAGCTTCATCACGTATTAAGACATCCCATTCATCCAAGATAATAACAAAACGGCTGCCTGTACAGGAATTAATCAAAGACAAAGCATCTGCTATAGATGCACCCTCTTCAATTGGAATATTCGGATATTCTTCTTTCAGTTCTTTAAGAAGATTCATGGTAATATATGGAATTACATTGTCAGTTCCCCCAGAGGCAGTCATACACCACTGGATATCAAAATGTATCACATCATATTTGTTAAGATGTTCGTCAAAACTATCAGATTTTCCAATCTCAAAATTCTCAAACATCTGTCTTGAATCGCATCCTTTGCTATAGTATGCAGCAAGCATGTTCGCTGTAATTGATTTTCCAAACCGACGAGGCCTGCTATTGCAGATATATGCATCCGACGTATCTATTACACTGTTCATATATTCAAGCATGCCAGTTTTGTCTATATATATTTTTGAATTCAAAGCAACCTGAAATGCACTATTATCAGGATTAACAAATCTACCCATATATGCCTCCAAAAAAATCCGCTACACTATGCAAATAGTATAACGGATTCCCACAAAAACAACAATAATTATAATGAATTTATCAGTCCCTTGATTCCCTCTCGCTGATAAATATCCTTGTAATACCTCACCTCATCTTTAATCAGTTCATCAATCACCTGCATTCCAAGCAGTTCTACTGGTGCTTTATCATCAGTCAGTATATAATCACCTTTATCATATTCAGTGGTAGATGCAAGCACTTCTGACATCATATTTCTTAAATCACTATTCTGGATTGTATTTAGATTATCGCTTAGATTTTGAAGCATCATATCACTATCTGATGCAAATAATTCTCTATTCGATGAGCCCGCTACATCAACCGTGTATTCATTTGCAAATACACTTCCTATTGTATCTGCAAGGTACTGGTTGATATTTCCCTCTTTAGTACCTCGCATGTTCATATTGACAACCATAATTCCATTCTCATTCAAATGCGATTTCACCAGTTCAAAAAACTCAGTAGATGACATCTGGAATGGTATCGTAATATCCTGATACGCATCAACCATAATCACATCATACTTCTTCTTTGATGCATTCAAAAAAGCCCTGCCATCATATGTCGTAACAGGAACTTCTTCTGAGAGTGAAAAATATTCTCTCGACAGTGCTGTGATTTTCTCATCAATTTCAACACCCTCAATATTCATCTTTCCAAAATATTTATTACACTGCGTCGCATATGTTCCTGTTCCCATTCCGAGAATAAGCACGTCCATATCTGACACGTTCTTATCAGCCAGCATAAGAGGAGCCGCCATTGCATAATCATAATACATGCCTGTCAGTCCATCCTGCTTCATATAAACAGACTGCACACCAAACAGTACATTAGTCGACAATGCAACCTTCTGCTCATTCTCATACACTTGCAGATAATTATAAACAGACTCACCCTCGTATGTCAGATTCTTCTCCCAGAATGCAAATGAATCTGAATATCCAAGTCCACAACACAGTACAAAAATCAATACAGATGCTATGATTCTTTTCTTGCCGGTCTTCTCACTAACAAAATATACGATTGATAATACAAGAAGTATTCCTGCAAAAATCAAAAAGGTAATAGATGTTCCTACCGCTGGAATCGTAACAAATGTAGGTACGAATGTTCCGATAATACTTCCAACCGTGTTAAAAGCGCCCAATGTACCAACAGTCTTTCCATTATCATCAAGGCTGTCTACTGAATACTTAACAAGTGATGGTGTAACTGTTCCCAGCAAAAACAGCGGAAATACAAATATGATCATACATGCCGCAAACGCTGCTATAATCAGGAAATTATTGTTCACTGTGAAAATGAGAACTGCTGATATACCAATAACTATATACTTTCCAACCACTGGTATCAAAGCAATCCATATTGCAGCTATAATTATTCTTCCATAAAGCTTATCTGGATTTGGCGACTTATCTGCCGTCCTTCCACCGTAGATATTGCCAAGTGCCATCGCAATCATTATCGTTCCAATAATAATCGTCCACACAATCTGTGAAGAACTGAAGTATGGTGCAAGCAATCTACTTGCACCTAACTCCACTGCCATTACCGACATTCCCGCAAAAAATTCTGTCAGATATAAAAAAGTCTTATTTTTTAATATTCCATTCTTGTTCTGTTCCATACTCACTCCATACTATCTATCTTTACTCTCTATGTATGGACGCTTCTCTACCATATCCTTATACGCTGGTCTTATAATCTTATTGTCAGATACAAGTTCCTCTATTCTATGCGCACTCCATCCTGTGATTCTTGCTACAGCAAATAATGGTGTAAACAGCTCTCTTGGAATTCCCATCATGTCATACACAAATCCGCTATAGAAATCTACGTTCGGACTTACACCTTTGTATATCTTACGCTCTTTTGCAATCAGCTTAGGGGCAATTCTTTCGATTGCACTGTACAGATACATATCATCATCCCTGTTCTTAGCTACTGCAAGCTTCTCTACATAACTCTTAAATACCACTTCTCTTGGATCAGATAAAGAATAAACAGCATGTCCCATTCCATAGATAAGTCCCTTATGATCAAATGCCTCTTTCTTTACTATCTTGTCCAGATAAAATGAAATCTCGTCATCATCCTTACAATCCCTGACATGAGCCTTGATGTCATCCATCATCTCCATAACCATAAGGTTCGCACCACCATGACGCTTACCTTTTAATGATGACATAGCAGCTGCGATTGCAGAGTATGTATCAGTTCCAGCCGATGTAACAACCCTTGTCGTAAAAGTAGAATTGTTACCACCACCATGCTCCATATGCAAAAGCAATGCGATATCAAGTACACGCGCCTCAAGTTCTGTAAAAGAAGTATCTGCACGCAACATACGAAGAAAATTCTCTGCAATAGAATACTCTTCAAGTGGTCTGTGAATGATTAAACTGTCATCCTTCTTGTAATGATTGTATGCATGATATGAATACACTGCAAGCATAGGAAATACACTTATAAGCTGCATAGACTGTCTGAGTACATTTGGAATGCTAAGATCATTCTTCTTAGGATCATAGCCTGCAAGGGTAAGAATACTCTTCGTCATAGATGTCATGATATCAGCCTCTGGAGCTTTCATAATTACATCTCTTGTAAAATTGGTAGGCAGTGTCATATTCTCTGCTATAATCTCATGAAACTCTTTAAGCTGACTATCATTTGGAAGTTCGCCAAATAAAAGAAGATATGCTCCTTCTTCGTATATATACTTTCTATTCACCGCACCACTGATGATCTCTTTTACATCATAGCCCCTATATAAAAGCTCTCCATCACATGGGATTTTCTCGCCATTTTCTTCCTTAAATGCCGTAATCTTGGAAATGTTGGTTATGCCAGCACGGACACCAAGACCATTAATATCTCTAAGACCTCTCTTGATACCATATGTATTGTATAATTCCGGATCAATCTGTCCAGCATCTACACATAGTTCTGATTGTCTTCCTGTATATTCTTCAAACTTATCCATTTTTCGCCTCCTGTTATTTCCCAATTTATTCACATGAATATCATTATTATATCAGACCTTACACCTGATACCTATACATAAAATAATTAATTTTTCATTAAAAACACTAACCTAAAAAATACCGACTACCCGATTCTGGACTTTCCAGTCCTTCCTCTGATAGCCGGTATATGTTTGATTTATCGATAATATAGCGGATTCTGATTTCTCTTTACAATATCAATATAAGAATTAACTCGCTCTGCAAAATACTTATTCATCTTGCCGAGTATTCTCTTCTTAGAACTCTGCTGCACTACTATAATTGGTAAAAAGCTAAAGACGATCATTGTCACTACGAATGCAATTGCACTAACAAGTATAGAAGGCAGCGCTGTCTCTGCCAATGAAAATACCATTGCAAATGCAAATGCCATAACTAACTGCAATATAACCATTGCAACAATTCCAGCAACGTTATTTCGTATCTCATATGTATACAACATTCTGGTAACTGTATCATTTATAGGAACCAGTCTTATATCAAGTCTCTTTGCCGTACTAAGTACCTGCGAATATAAAAGTGCCATTTCTCCATCTCTTTGCTTTGTGCTGCACTCTTTTGCATCAATTGTGTAATAATATCTGACATTATAAATATTGTCATCCGGAAGCAGTAATCCATTCAGTGCAATAGATGTAACATTACAGCTTGCATTGAAATCTATATATGACTCACATACCTTACTCATACTGACTCCTTACTGCTGAAACGTATTATCTGATGATGTGTTCTGATTCGTGTACATATTCTGATTCATATCTGGAGTCTGATTCGTGTACATATTCTGGTTCATATCTGGAGTCTGATTCGTGTACATATTCTGGTTCATATTTGGAGTCTGATTCTGCTTCTGTAATCTTGCCTCAAAATCATCCTCAGCATTTTTCTGCTTAAGTGCTGAAAGTGATGCTCCTGATAAAATCCAGATAATAAGTCCAAGTGTAACACCTAAAATTGCAAATATCAAAGTAATAATACCACTAGCTAAAAGTAAACCTAATCCTTTAACTCTTTTCTGATTCTTAACCATTAAAATAATGGTCATTATAATAACTACTGCTGAAATAACACCTACTACAATGAGGATAATCTGCTGTACCTCAATGATATTGTTGATTTGTAACTGGGTTGTTGCAGACTTTGCCATCGTTCCCATGATTCTGAACGATACATACAATGCCAACGTGATTATAATCTCAATCCAGTTTAATGCTTTTGCCCTTTTAATAATATCTTTTGTTTCCATTTCCTTTACTCCTTTTACTCCTTTGCTTCTTTTATAACTTCCAGTAACATCTAACATCATACAATGCTACTGTGGGCATGTCAAATGGTTTTGGGCAATTATCCAATACTTTTAGTAATTTGCGCTAAAATTCAGTTACATCCGCTTTGCTCATCATGCGCCCTTTTGAAAGAATAAGAGGAACAATAATCAGCGCATCGCAGATAATAAATCCTATCAATCCAGTTTCAGAACAGAACAATATCTGCAAGCCTTCCCGCTTGTAAAACAGTTCATTTATCATATATGTAAAAAGCCATATTGCTATAAATCCTGCTGCACACGCAATGATATTTATTTGAAATATCTCCGCTGCAACTTTCCTTTTTATCTCGCCTCTGCTCATTCCAAGCGCCCTGTAAACTCCAAACTCATATGTCCTTTTTAAATACTGACCTGTCACAACTGAATTTACTGTAATAGCAAGTACAACTGCTATAAGTACGTCAAGAAGATAAAATATAACATAAAAAATACTAAACTGTGGCATGGAATAATCACGCTCTGACTCATTGACCTTTACCTTAAGACCATCTGCAAGGTTATTTACATAATCATATAATTCTTTTCCTTCCATTTGCTCACTGAATACATATGCGCGTCCAAGGCTTTCATTGTCTTCATATATGTAAAAAGAACAAAAACTTCCATCATTAATAATGGCATCCACTGTATACTCTCCACTTAGATTTTCATCAAATGTCTGGTCTATTTTATCCCCAGGTTTAATTCCTTTATTCTTTGCAAAATCGCTGCTTATTACCAGACTGTTGTTCTTACATTTTGAAAAATCTCCTTTTATTCCAAGATGCTTAAATACTTTTTCCATATCTTCACGCGAATTGAAAACATATGTCCAGCCGCCCATATCAAGATTGAAAACTGTGCCATGCTGCATTCCGC
The DNA here is from genome assembly GCA_934359755.1 of uncultured Agathobacter sp. GTDB lineage: Bacteria > Bacillota > Clostridia > Lachnospirales > Lachnospiraceae > Roseburia. Next base: position 9,627 of record CAKRLV010000025.1, on the reverse strand, counting down.
CAAATCCATAGCTGGTTCTTTCTACACTATCCAGCTTTTTATCAGATTTTACTTTTTCAAGGAAAGTATTATAGTCTCTGTAATCCTCATCTGTACTCTGGAGATCCACCTCTACTATTTTGTCAGAATACTCAAATTCTTTGTCAAACGGATAAAACACCGAGCGGATATAATTGCCTGCAATAAATGTCATGGATGCCAGAAACATCATAAACATGCAAATTCCAGCCCTGCATTTATTATTTTTTATATAATATAATGCTGAAAATGGTTTTATTTTACTCATTGCTTTCCCCTTTTATATTTACTCTATCAGCTGTAACTACATTGCTTAATTTTCCATCCCACATCTCAACCAATATATCCACATCTGATAACACCGTCCTGTCATGTGTAACCACAATAACAAGCTTATCCTTTGAATATTTCTTTAGAATTTTCATGACATTAAATGCATTCTCATGATCAAGTGATGCTGTTGGTTCATCTGCGAAAATGACCTTTGGATTATTTATCATCGCTCTTGCAATTGCTACTCTCTGACTCTGTCCACCTGACAATTTTGCTGGTCTTTTTCCAAATTCCCGCTCATTTAATCCAAGTTCTTCTAAGTAGGTTCTTGCCTCGTGCTCTTTTGCCTGTCTATCACCGATTGCTGCAACAACTACATTGTCAATTGCGGTCATATATGGAACAAGATAATGCTTTTGAAAAACAAAGCCAAATTCACTTCTTCTCGTCTTTTCTCTTTCCTTCGCAGAGAATGCTGTAATATCTTTTCCATTGTACATTATGCTGCCTTCTGTTGGCGATTTTAATGTAGACATCACATACATAAGTGTGCTCTTACCACTTCCTGATGGTCCCACTATTCCAACCAGTCCTGAGTCAGGAAGTGTCAGGTTAAAAGCGCTAAGTGCATACATCTTATCATCCGAATTCATATCATAAATCATGCTTACATTTTTTATTTCAAACATCTTAATACCTCTTATTCTTCTATCAAATCTATTGTCTTTATACTGTTAATTGTAAAAATGACTGGTATCTGCAAAAAGCCAACAATTGCCATAAATGCAGCAAGTATCCTGACCAGATGCTCTGGATAAAAATATTTGTACACCAATCCCAGATTGTCCAATAAAAGATTTCCCAGCAAAACCATGATAACAATTGTTATAACTGCGCCAAATATCAGACTGCTCCCAAATATAATTCCAACCTCACGCATCATCATTGTATATATATCTTTTCTGCTAAAGCCAATTGATGTGTACAGACAATATTCATTTGTTCTGCTTCGCATAAATGAAATGTATGCAACCATAATTGAAATTGCAAGAAATATCATCACTACAATAAGTATTACAAGTAATGCAGCATCTATTTGCTCCTCAACCAGATTCTTATATGCATCAGCCCAGTATTGCACATCATAAATCCTGTCATACTTAGATGTGACAATTCCTAACTTCTTTAATTCTTTGTTCATGTCTGCACTTTTGCTGTCACACTGCACCACTATACACCAGCCTGAATTGGTATATCCCTGCGGTATTCCTACACAAGTTAAATTGTCAGATTCAATCACACCTGACACCTTAAATGTTTTTCCATATAATGACTCATTAAAATATCCTCCAATTGACATCTGCTGGTTACTAAATACCTTTTTATCTACAAGGACTTCCCCTGCTTTTTTCGGCATGTTTCCTTCTACCAGCTTTGCGTCCATGTGTTTTAAATAGTCTGGAATTTGTTCTGATTCATATAAGGGAATCCTATATCCCAGATTTCCTACTATCCCTTTATAATTTGCGATAAGTATCTGTGTGTATGTCACATCACTAATACCATCAAGCTTTTTAAGCCTGTCAATTATCTCATTTATTCTGTTTACTATCTGCTTACTTCTCTCTTCATCACTGCTATCTGTATCACCTTCAATTCCCATTGTATTTGCACTTAAATCTACAAACGCAACTTTCTTTGGCTGTTCAAGAAATATTTCCTTAAAGCTTTCTTCCGTTGTCAGAAACAAAAAATTTATTATGTACATTGTCATAAAAGTAAGCGCAAGTGCAACAATCATCACACCTGACTGTTTCTTATTATTTCGCACATATTTCAGTGCTGATAGTCTGCTTTCCATATTTTCCTCCATGTTATGAACGTTCTTCCCTCTGTTCTTCACGATCATCATACCAATATACTTAAATTTAAAAAAGTGACCACGGTCATATTCTTAGTATGACCATGGTCAGCTTATCACTATCCTCTATTATCTTCTTCTGTTATCTTCTTCTGTTATCTTCTTCTGTTATCTTCTTCTGTTATCTTCTTCTGTTATCTTCTTCTGCTATCTTCTTCTATTTTCTGTTTTGTTCTATTATCTTCTATTCTTTTCTCAATTCTACTATGAGCTTAACTCTGTCGTGAATTCCAGTCTTATCATATATATTCGAAATATAATTCTTAACAGTTCCCTCGGAAATATATAATCTGTCTGCTATCTGCTTATTCGCAAGTCCTTTCACCATAAGAGAGCATATCTCCTTTTCCCGCTCTGTCAGTTCTTTTGATAATTCCAAATTATTTTTATTTAAGCCCTCACCGTCCTGCCAAACGCTCTCCTGCCTGTTGCTGTTTTGAGCATTTGCAGCCATAAGACCAGAAAGCCTTGTCATGACCTTCTGGTCAAGCACTGTTATTCCACTTATAATCTGATTTATGGCACCTATTATTGCATCCCTGCCACTATCTTTAAGTAAATATCCATCCGCCCCGTTTGCAATAGCCTCTGTTATATACTTGTCATCATAGAAAGTGGTAAGTACCAGAACCTTGATATCAGGATACTTGTCTTTCATAATCTTTATAAGTTCAATTCCGCCCATTCCCTTCATATTAAGGTCTACAAGTGCTATATCGCATTCTGCCAGACTATCTTCTAATATCTTAAGCGCTGAATTTCCATCATTTGCTTTTCCAATGATTTCAAAATTATTAAGTTCAAGAATTATCTCAAGACTTTCCAGCAAAAGCATCTCATCATCTACTAAAAGCACCTTGTATTTATTCATTCTTATCCTCCAAAATAGGCAACTCTATCATTGTCTTAAAACCATTATCATTACTAAATCGGATTTTTCCACCCGAACGCATGACATATGTTTCTATCTTCTTTAACCCAAATCCATTCTCAATCTTCTGGCGGTCATCTGGCCTGAAATTACTCCTTCCATTGTCAGATATCTCAATGCGGATATGCGCACTGTCACCTATCAAAAATACAACAAATTCATCTGCATTTCCATGTTTTACCCCATTGGTAAGGCACTCCTGGAATACTCCTGTAAGAAAAACAACAATCTCATTCGGAAGTTCTATTCTATCTTCTATCTGTGAATAGTCGCTATAGACTTCCATCTTTGTATCCATAACAAATTCTACGGCTATATCATTTAATTCCTCTTTCAAATCCTTCGCAAGTAGCTTCTTGTTCTCGTCATCAAGAACACGCACAGCCCGTCTGATAGATTCAAGACTTCCCTTGATTCTTTCATTAGCATCATTCATCTTCTTTCTGGCATCTTCTGGTCTTACATCATAAAGCATATCAGCCGCATCCAACGTCATAATTGCCGCAGTAATAGAATGTCCTACGCTATTATGAATATTTCTGCTGATATTCTCACGCTCAAGCAATCTGGCATTTTTCTCATCCACAAGTTTTTGCATAACAAGCTGTTCATTCAGCCTCTTCTCATGCAGCTCACTGATATTGGATTGAATCACTCTGTTTTTTTCATCAATCTTGTGTCTGATGACTGTATCATGCGCCTTTTGAATGAATACCAGAATCATATAAAAAGTAACTAATAGTATTGTCTGCAACATACATATTGCAGCAGATTCTTTGGGATGAATCAGTAAAAAGCATATAACAGACAATACCATTCCTATCAGGATTCTATAATAAGCCTTAATATCTTTCTGCAAAAAGAAAATCAAAAATCCAATACTGTTTCCGGTCAGCATTGCGAATATCAGCATTATAATCCCACCTGCTATCTTCATCAATTTTGATTGCTCATCACAAAACGAACTGTATGTAACATATATCATCAAAACCGATGCAAGCATGATTGTTAATACCGGAAACTCCCCTAGTATTACAGCTATAATTGCAAGAAATATTATCAGTATATTATCCAGTAACAATTCAACCATTTAGCATTCCTCATTACAAATACTTTTCGGAATTATCTGCTATTTTTTTGCATTCCGAAAGTCCAAGCCCGCTACACTTCTGAATCATTTTTATGGCATCAATTTCATGTCCCATTTCCAAAAGCTGCTTAATACGAATCTTATCATTTTCTGGAACATCTTTCATAACCTTCTTAAGTTCAAAATATCCAGCATCTTTTCTATTAGTTATCTTAGCACCCTCACGTATATTGTGTTTATATGTATCAAGATATGATGCAAATTTCTCCAACCCTGCCGACTGGTCACATGTAAAACGGCATCCACTTCCAGCATAACTTACATTGGCATCTACCGAAAAATCTACAGACGCATTTGAAAATTCAAGTGTGGCATTAATCTGATTCTTTTTCTTATGATAGTCAAAGTTCTCCATCAGCTCATGCTTTGCTCTGTAATCATATACCACATTAAATTTATTATTCTGACATACTACTTTTACAATGAAAAATGTATTTGGATAAAAATAAATCAAAAATAACTCATTCTTATCATTTGAACCGAACAGAAACGGAGTTCCTCTGTCATATGAGGTAGTCTGTTGCAACAGACAATTCTCAACATCCTTAAATGATGGTAAGTCCCCTGTCTGCTCGAAAGTTTGTGTGTCTTTCTTCTTTTTTCCTTTGAGAAACCACACTATTAATCCAATCACTATTATATAAAATCCAAAACTAATCCATACCATGATTACAAATTCCTTTCTTAATTGCATATCCAAACAATCACACCAAACCCTGCACTAATATAAACACGATAAGAAGTGGCAGTATAAATTGGAAATACGGCTTTAATCTTCTTGAAATTTTAAGTCCTTTTCCAGTATTGGCCTCATCGATATACTTGTCAAATCCCCATCCCCACTTTGTCACGCAGAAAAGAAGATATATCAAAGAACCGATAGGCAGCAAAAGATTACTTACTATAAAATGACATAATATTTTCAAAGACAGCGATAACTGTTGAGAAACTTGCAAATGTCATAAACATGAAAAACAGACATCCCCATATTCTTCCACCAGCCATATTCACAAACACATTCGGAAGCGTTATAAATATGAGGGGTTCATCGCTGCTGTCATGACATTCTTAAGTCCAACATCTGCAACTGTATCCATATTAGGTACAAGATCGTTTCATTTATTCACTCCTATTATTTGAACGTTTGCTCTCCTCAAATTCTCTCAAGGCCTTAATTGCCTGTCCGCCAATCAGATACAGTATTCCAATATTGAAGATTGTCATAAGACCAATTCCTACATCTCCCAAATCCCAGACAAACGTATATGCGGCTATACCACCGATAAAAAGCATAATAAGCGCAAGTATTTTGTAAAGAGTCTGCCATATCCATTTGTCACCAAACAAATAAGCAACATTGCTTCTTGCATAAAATAATATACCAAGAAATGTTGAAAAACTGAACAAAAATAGTGTAACTGCTATAAAAATAATTCCAAATTCACCAAGATGATATCCCATCGCTGACTGTAGCAAATCCATGCCTTCTTTTCCAGCTACAACGCTCTGTGGTACTGTCAGCATAATCATCGCTGTACAACTGCATATCACTATTGTGTCTATGAATACACCAAGAGCCTGTGTAAGTCCTGCTCTTACAGGCATATCGCATTCTGCTGCTGCCGCTGCACATGGTGCTGAACCAGAACCTGCTTCATTTGAGAACAGCCCTCTTTTGACACCATTCATAATGACCGCTCCAAAACCACCTGCTGCTACCTGTCTGATTCCAAACGCTTCCTCAAAAATACGTGTAAATACCGACGGCATAATTGTTATATTTTTAAGAATTATAAATATAGTAATGATAAAATAACAGACAGCCATAATTGGAACTATCACATCAAGCACCTTCACTGTAGCATTTTTTCTTAACACTATAATAGCCGCAATTGCAACAAGAGCAATCGTAGTATAAAGCGGAGGAATACCGAATGCATTCTCAAACGAAGATGTCACGGAATTACTTATAACCTGACTGATTCCGCACCAGCAGATAAGTCCCGATATAGCAAAAAGTACCGCAATAAGCACATGTTTTTTCTTTTTTCCAAGCTTCTCCTCGAAATAATGATGTATGTAGTATGCCGGACCTCCCCTGTATCCACCATATAATGGATCTCTCTCCTTGTGAAGCTGTGCCAATGTAGCCTCAACAAACGCAGTTGATGAACCAATAATTGCAGTTACCCACATCCAGAAAACTGCACCTGCACCACCAACTGATATTGCTGCCACTACCCCTACCAGATTTCCCATTCCAACTCTAGTCGCAGTTGAGACTATAAGTGTCTGGAAAGTAGAAAGACTATCTTTATTTTGTTTTTTTATATTCAAAGCTTTTACCATATCGGGAAATAGTCTGATTGGCAAAAACCTCGTACGTATCGTGAAATATATACCAGTTGGAATCAACAGAATTATAAGCAGGGAGATTCCAAGACTCCCGCCTGACGGCAGGGGAATCGTGATTAAATCTCCCCAAAGAAATGAATATACTCTCTCAATAAGTGATACTATCATAGTAAATAACGTCCCCTTTTGTACTCTATGCTTCAGCGCAGTAAAATCAAGTCAGTATTACTATGATACAATATGCTATTAAAAGTTGCAATTAGATTTGTGGATTTCTGATTTGTATCATTTATGCACATTTTTTCGTAGAGGAATCGGTGTAATTATCCAATGTGGATAACTTTCCTAAATTTATAAGAAATATGAAAAAATATGAACATTCCAAATTGGCGGGCTATAAAATAGATTTACCTTTCAAAGCTGGTATCGCAGTGGTAAGCTTCGGCTTAACCTGCTTTGGATTAGGGTATTCCTTTGGTAAGAATAATAATAAGACACAAAAATAGCCGCCACGACCTAGCAAGTTGTGCGACTATTTTTAGTTAATTGATTTAATGGGTCAGCCGTCTATCAGTGGCACCCTTTTTGTATAATTAATATAGTACGTATTAGCTTAAAATTCAACTCAAAAATCACTTTTTGTAATAGGTGATTTGTATGAAATCATACATATTTTTAAATCTTCTAATGTTGATTCATAATGATTTAACAAATCAATCTGTTGATCAGTTTACATACCTATGAACTTACTGGCTCTCAAACGCTGCGCAGAAGTTTTTCTCTTTATCGACAGTTTTACATACCTCTGAACTTACAAGGCTCTCAAACTGAGCACTTGTTCTATCCACAACACCTCAAGTTTTACATACCTCTGAACTTACAAGGTTCTCAAACATACTCTTCATCATCTACTCACTAACTAAAGTTTTACATACCTATGAACTTACAAGGTTCTCAAACCGCAAGAAGCGCGCCGGATCACGAACCTATGTTTTACATACCTATGAACTTACAAGGTTCTCAAACCATCCTTTTTTGATGTTCTATATGAATCAAGTTTTACATACCTCTGAACTTACAAGGTTCTCAAACATTGTTGTTCTTCTTTTTCATTTATAAATTGTTTTACATACCTCTGAACTTACAAGGTTCTCAAACTCCGCATACTATTACATTGTTCTTGTCTATGTTTTACATACCTCTGAACTTACAAGGTTCTCAAACGTGAATTATATCATACAAATATTCCTAAATGTTTTACATACCTCTGAACTTACAAGGTTCTCAAACAGTCTTGCCTATTTTCCTAGGGTCGCTCTTGTTTTACATACCTCTGAACTTACAAGGTTCTCAAACTTCAAGTATTCAAGGTCGTACTGCACATCAGTTTTACATACCTCTGAACTTACAAGGTTCTCAAACAGTCCTTGAACCTGTAAGAGTTCCTGTATAGTTTTACATACCTCTGAACTTACAAGGTTCTCAAACGAGTGCCTTGATTCTCAAATCCGGATTGATGTTTTACATACCTCTGAACTTACAAGGTTCTCAAACTTGCTATCTACCTGCTCCTGAAGAGTCCCCGTTTTACATACCTCTGAACTTACAAGGTTCTCAAACACATGTTACTTGAAAAGTGCATGAGAATTTGTTTTACATACCTCTGAACTTACAAGGTTCTCAAACCTTTCATATCGTGGTAAGCTTACAAGCTCTGTTTTACATACCTCTGAACTTACAAGGTTCTCAAACGGTTGTAATATAGCCTCACCATCCTCTGGTGTTTTACATACCTCTGAACTTACAAGGTTCTCAAACAATCCCATACCGAGTATTATGCGGTAAACCGTTTTACATACCTCTGAACTTACAAGGTTCTCAAACCGACCGGAGAGTCTTCTAAAACGGAGAACAGTTTTACATACCTCTGAACTTACAAGGTTCTCAAACGAATAGAAAGATATATGAGGTGAAAGATGAGTTTTACATACCTCTGAACTTACAAGGTTCTCAAACTCGTTTTCTTCGCATTCTTTTTTAATCTTTGTTTTACATACCTCTGAACTTACAAGGTTCTCAAACTCTGATACCACTGTATCTAGCTTGTTGCCCGTTTTACATACCTCTGAACTTACAAGGTTCTCAAACGCCGTGGCAATTCAATTTGCACTTGCCTTTGTTTTACATACCTCTGAACTTACAAGGTTCTCAAACGATAAATATGACGAAGTTCGTGTGCAATGGGTTTTACATACCTCTGAACTTACAAGGTTCTCAAACCACAGTGGAAGTTCTCAAAAATGGCTTGTCGTTTTACATACCTCTGAACTTACAAGGTTCTCAAACGCTGGTAAAGAGTACGAATATATGAAGTCTGTTTTACATACCTCTGAACTTACAAGGTTCTCAAACTAAACCATTTGTTAATAAAGACTATTATTAGTTTTACATACCTCTGAACTTACAAGGTTCTCAAACATGATTTGGATGTTAGTAAAATAATGCCTTGTTTTACATACCTCTGAACTTACAAGGTTCTCAAACATGTATCAGTGGCAAGCTTGTGTAGATAATGTTTTACATACCTCTGAACTTACAAGGTTCTCAAACACTCTTCTGTGTCTTTCTCAGGTTTTTTGCGTTTTACATACCTCTGAACTTACAAGGTTCTCAAACATGTGTCCGCTGTGGTCAATCAATACTGTAGTTTTACATACCTCTGAACTTACAAGGTTCTCAAACAAGCTTACCATCTAATTTTTTTGAAATTTGTTTTACATACCTCTGAACTTACAAGGTTCTCAAACGTGTTTTCATAAAAATCAAAATTGACTGTAGTTTTACATACCTCTGAACTTACAAGGTTCTCAAACTTCTCGGTGGGTTTTAACTCTTCTTTACCTGTTTTACATACCTCTGAACTTACAAGGTTCTCAAACACCGTGGTTGTTGTTCATATCCGTAGCGAAGTTTTACATA
>CAKRLV010000024.1 GCA_934359755.1 uncultured Agathobacter sp. | reverse complement strand
GGAATGATAGACTAAAACTGCTTTGCACTCCACAACTTAACTGTCGGAGAGCATGTATGTGTTCCGATGAAAACAAATACGGACTACACCGAGGCTCCGCTATGTAAAGCAAACACCACAGCGTAGCAAGTAGTGATACCCTATCCTCAATCAACCTCGGTGTTAACTCCGTATTTTTTTCAGAGGAATATCGTACATGCTATGCCGACCTCCAATATTCTTGATGTGCAAAGCATTTATTTTCAAAGTGCAATGCTTGAAGAATTACTGAAGAAAGAAGAGGCAGAAAATAAGAAGCGAGGAAGAAATTCTATAAGGAATTCGGAATGATAGACTAGTATTTAATTAAGTACTAACTGTAAATCAGTTGATTTCATAGGAACAAGGGACTATTATAAGGTATATAACTATTTTACTTTAGGAGGTTATTATGTACGAATTTACAGAAGACTGCAAAATACACATCGAAAATATAGACAGTGAACACGAACATCTTTTTAAATTGATAAACGAAGCTGTATCAGCTATCAACGACTCCGATGATGTAACTGTACTTGCCAACAGCATAATCAAAAATTTAAAAGACTATGCAGCCACGCATTTTGCTCATGAAGAGGAATACATGAAGAGCATAAATGACCCCGAACTTCCACTTCAGCAAAAGCAGCATGCAGCTTTTACCGCCAAAATGAACGCTTTTTCTATTGAGGGCATGTCAAATGAAGAGGCTAAAAAGACTTTAAATGAATTAATTTCTTATCTCGTTCATTGGCTTTACAAACATATCCTCAGCAGTGATATGATGATTGGACAGATAAAAGGAGATGATCCTTTTGCCTTCACTGATAAATACAAAACTGGAATCCAAATGATAGATGACGAGCATCGCCGTTTGTTTGAGATTATAAAAGAAACTGATGATGTAATACATAGAGAATTCGTTCATGATAAATACGATGAAATCATGCGACTTCTGAATGAACTTAGAGAGTATACTGAATCACATTTCCACGATGAAGAGGAATACATGAAGAGTATCAACTATCCAGGCCTTGAAGCTCAGCAACGTGCACATTCCGCATTCGTTGAGCGCCTTGTGGAAATAGATCTTGATGAGCTTGATGATATAGATGATAATCAGGAAGAGTATCTGCAAAATTTAATACAGTTCCTGTTAGGCTGGCTGTCAAAACATATTCTTGGGACTGACAAGAAAATAGCTGAATTTGTTGACACGCTAAATAATAAGTAATTTCATTATCAGTTAATTTCATTGCATTATCACATGATTTCAATATATGATTGATTTTAGACATTTAATGTAACTATTCGAGCCATTTTAATATAAGGCTTCGAATAGTTATTTTATTTTGCAAGAAGTCCATGATGTTCTTCCATATAGCCACTATGTGTTATATTTTTGAAGCCCATTTTCTTCAAAGTTCTCTTTGCTTTCTGCGGTTTATAGCTGTATGAACCTATAATATAAAGGTGTGCCTCTTTGTCTCTTATACGATTTTCTGCCAGGTCAAGTCTATCATATGGTATATTTATCGCACCTTTAACATGCCCCGCCTTAAAATCAAATTTGGGTCTTATGTCTATAAGATATGCACCTTTCTCGGTATGCGCTCTGTTGATTCCTTCATTAACAGTCAATTGTTTTTCAAAAAGTCCCATAGTCCACCTCGTCTTTTCATAGAGTGATAATAGTATAACTCTATTTCTCCATACTTTTCAAGACTAACAAAGTTTCGAAAGTTTTTTGTGCAAAATGCACAAAGTTACTTTTTTTCGCTTATATTTATTGTATCTTTTTTCAATAAAGGTAAAATAGTACTATACGGACTACTATAATTATGGAGCTATTATATTTTATGAAAGAAAAAATCAAAAAAATCACATTTAAACTTGAATCGAGTTTTATTGCTACTGTAATACGGCACGGGCTTGCGGTTATGATTCCTTTTGTTTTGACGGGAGGAATTGCCAATGCCTTGCTGAATTTTCCAATAGAGGCTTACCAGAAATTTATTAATGATACCTTACTTTCCCATTTTCTTGAGACTGTATATATCGGTACATTTGGTCTGTTCTCTTTTGCCATGCTGATAGCACTAAGTACCAGTTATTGTATGGAAAAAAATATGACCATTGACAAGACTATATTGTATGTTCTCGTATCTATAGGAGCATTTGGTGCTCAGTTTTATAATGCCCACGGAACTTATAATATCGATATGCTCGATGTGAAGGGATGCTTTTTTGCAATCATTACTTCACTTGTATCATGCGCTCTCCTTGAACGCTTACAGAAAATTCCACAACTGAATTTCAGGGAATATACAAGCGGTATGGAAAGAATTACGGCTCTTGCAATAAGCCTGTTCTTTCCTGCGATGATTGTGATTTTCCTTTTTGTATTTGCTACGCAGTTCCTACTGATTACCTTTAATGTATCCTCTTTATATGAATTGGTGTCGAATTTTATGTGCAGTATATTTGACAACGTGCACAATGAATTTTTAAAGGGTATGCTATACACTGTTTTACTGCACTTCATGTGGGCGTTTGGTTTACACGGCAGTCACATTCTTGAACCTGTTGCCACGACAACATTTGCTCTTGGTTCATCTTGTGATATTTTCAGCAAGAGTTTCTTCGATGTGTATGTAGTAATGGGTGGATGCGGAACTACAATCTGTGTCCTGCTTGCAATCCTTTTATTTATGCGCAACACGAAGCTTCGTAAAATTGCAGAACTTTCTTCTTTTACAGTTATCTTCAATTTAAACGAAATACTTACATTCGGAATTCCAATTTTGCTGAATCCTCTGCTGATTATTCCATTTGTATTAACTCCTGTCATGTGCTATACGATATCATTTTTAGCTACGTACGCTGGTCTGGTTCCGCATGTAACTGCCGACATTTCGTGGTCGACGCCGATTCTTTTTAGCGGATACATGGCAACAGGTTCTATAGCAGGAAGCATCCTTCAAGTAGTTATGATTGTCTTAGGAATAGGTATTTACCTTCCTTTCTTGCGTCTGAACTACAATACGCAGAACAAATATGCCATGGAACAGATTTCTGATGTAATCAAAATCCTACAGGAAAAGGAGGAACTCAACGAGAATTTCGATCTTCTGTCGCAGTCTAACAGAATTGGTCAGCTATGCCGTATGCTTAGGCACGATTTAAAAACGGCTATCGAGCACAACGAACTTTATCTGCTGATACAGCCTCAGGTAGATGATACAGGCACCTGTATAGGTGGTGAAGCGCTTCTTCGCTGGAATCACCCTGTATATGGATTTATTTACCCGCCACTTATTATTTACCTTGCAAAAGAGGGTGGATTGCTTGAAGATTTGGAAAAACTGATAATTGAACAGACAGTCTCCTCTATCGCTGCTATCCAGAAAGAATGTGGTCCTAAATTTAAGATATCGATGAATCTTACCGCTAAATCTCTTCTTTGGGATGTGGAAAAATATATAGACCAGATGTTAGAAAAATACAATGTTGCAGCTTCACAGCTGTGGATAGAAATAACAGAACAGGATGTGCTGTCAAAGGCTGGTATAGTAATTAATAAGCTGAATTACCTCAAGTCCAAAGGTCATGTGATGATGATTGATGATTTCGGTATGGGACATACATCTATCCTATACTTACAGTCAAGTAACTTTGGTGTTGTAAAACTAGATGGTTCCCTGGTTCGAGATATTCTCGATAATCAGACAAATCAGCAGATTGTCTCATCCATTGTCGCTCTTGCAAATAAGCTGGACATACGAATCATCGCAGAGTTTGTGGAGAATGAACAGCAGCGTGATAAGCTGCTTGAACTTGGATGTAAATGGTATCAGGGTTATCTGTATGAAAAGCCTGTCCCACTGGATGAGTTCACAGAATTTATGAAGGACCATAACAATAAATAATCTCATATGTTCTAAAACTTTCAAAATAAAAACTCGGCCCGCAAGCCGAGTTTTTATTTGGGAACTAATGACAGCCTTTACAGTGACTACAATCCATTCCACATTGCAGATTCTTACCTGCTTTCTTTGATTTAACTATTGCACGAATAACCAAAGCAAATATAACAACTAATATAGCAATTACAATGATATCAGCCAGCATGTCATCGCCTCCTTATTTTACTACTTTTTTTCTTTGAAAAATCCAATAATAATACGTACCGCCAGACCCAGCAGACATATCAGCAATATGATTGCCACTACGTCCGCGGTATTTATATCCAGGTTAATTGACATAAATTATATATCCTCTATTTGGCACTTGCCTTCTTATTAGGATCCTTACGGAATAATAAATATAATACTCCAATAAGTAATACAAATGCAACTACACTCCAGAAGTTGAATGATACTTCGCCTACGCAAAGACCAACGATCTGGTAGAACATAAGAGTTACGCAGTAAGCTGAAAGGTTCTGGAAGATAATTGTGAACCAGAAGAACTTACGGTCATTTAACTCTTTTGCTGTTGTAGATATAGCTGCAAGACATGGTGAGTCAAACAGGTTGAATAATAAGAATGATACTGCAACCATTGTTGTTGGGAAGAATGCTGCAAACTGATCATGCATGCTTGTAGCATACTCTTCTACTTCTCCAAGTCCTGAGAGAACACCCATTGTTGATACGATTCCCTCTTTTGCAACGAAGCCTGAAAGTGAAGAAGCAACTGCCTGCCATGTATCAAATCCAAGTGGTGCAAAGATTACTGCGATTGCTGAACCAATTACTGCAAGTAAACTGTTCTCTGTGTCAACAAGTCCGAATGCGCCGTCCTGTACACCAAAGTTTCCAAGGAACCACATAACTGCACAGCAGAGGAAGAGGATTGTTCCGGCTTTCTTAATGAATGCCCATACTCTCTCCCATACGTGAAGGAGTACACCTTTTATAGAAGGTACATGATACTGTGGAAGCTCCATAACGAATGGTGCTGGCTCCCCGGCAAATGCTTTTGTCTTCTTTAATATAATACAATAGATAATTGTAAGACCGATACCTGCGAAGTACATAAGTGGTGCCATCCACCAGCATCCGTCTCCCATGATGAATCCTGCAATAAGTGCAATGACTGGAAGCTTAGCTCCACATGGTATATTTGTTACTGTCATCATTGTCATACGACGGTCTTTTTCATTCTCGATAGTACGTGTTGCCATGATTCCAGGTACACCACATCCAGATCCGATAAGGAATGGGATGAATGATTTTCCTGAAAGACCAAATCTACGGAAAATACGATCCATGATGAAAGCTACACGAGCCATGTATCCACAGTCCTCAAGGATTGAGAGGAATAAGAATACGATTGCCATCTGTGGTGCGAATCCGATTGGAGCTCCGATGCCACCGATGATACCCTCAACTACGAGTGACACAAGCCAGTCAGAACATCCCACATTCTCCATAAGTGTCTGTACGCCAGGCTGAATCCACTCTCCGAAGAGTGTATCATTTGTCCAGTCAGTTACGATTCCACCAAGTGATGAAACTGCTATGTAATATACGCCCCACATAATAAGTGCGAATATTGGAAGGGCAAGTATACGATTTGTCACGATTTTATCAATCTTATCTGATGCTGTTTCTTTTCCAGCGTTAGCTTTCTTTACACAAGAACCGATAATTGAAGAGATGTATGTATATCTCTCATTTGTGATGATTGATTCTGTATCATCATCATATTTATCTTCAAGTGTCTTAATTTCTGAATCGACATTTGGAACAATCTTAAGCTGCTCTGCAATCTTAGAATCACGCTCTAAAAGCTTGATTGCAAAGAATCTCTTCTGGTTCTCTGAGACTGAGTTTCCAAGCTTATCTTCGATGGTTGTGATTGTAGCTTCAACATCATCTGCAAAGTGATGAACACGCTGTACTGCCTTCTTGGACTTTGCTACATCAACAGCCTTTGCAGCTGCTTCCTTGATTCCTGTTCCCTTAAGGGCTGATATCTCAACAACCTCACATCCAAGCTTCTCGCCCAATGTCTTAAGATTAATCTTGTCACCACTCTTAGCAACAATATCCATCATGTTGACCGCCATAAGTACTGGAATTCCAAGCTCGATAATCTGTGTTGAAAGGTATAAGTTACGCTCAATATTTGTTCCGTCAACGATATTGATAATTGCATCTGGTTTCTCTCCGATGAGATAATTTCTAGCAACTACCTCCTCAAGAGTATATGGAGAAAGTGAGTAGATTCCAGGAAGATCCACGATATCTACGTCCTTGTGACCAATAAGTTTTCCCTCTTTCTTCTCGACTGTAACACCTGGCCAGTTACCAACATACTGATTAGCACCTGTCAAGGCATTAAATAATGTCGTCTTTCCGCAGTTCGGGTTTCCTGCGAGAGCAATTTTTACTGCCATGTTATAATCTCCTTATTTCTGTTTGTTTTTTCTGTTTGTAGTTCGTTCTTACTAACTCCAAGTCAAAAAAAATTACTCGACCTCAATCATAGAAGCATCATCTTTACGAAGAGATAACTCATATCCTCTTACTGTAACTTCAACCGGATCTCCAAGTGGTGCTACCTTACGAATATAAATCTCCACACCTTTTGTAATACCCATGTCCATGATACGTCTTTTGACTGCACCTACGCCTGTAAGCTTAACGACTTTGACCTTCTCGCCTACTTTGGCATCTTTTAATGTCTTCATGTCGATTACTCCTTTATTTTATTTTATGTAAACAGCGCTGCTGTTTATACCATGATTTTATTCGCCATTTCTCTACCAATAGCAACTCTTGAACCTTTTACATTGACTATCATATTGCCCGCTATCTCAGAAACAACAGTAACTTCTCCACCAACTACAAAGCCTAATTTCTCAAGGAAAGATCTGACTTCTTCTTTTCCACCGATTTTCTTAATAACCTGTGCTTCACCTTCATTACTCATAGATAATGGCATCATCTCTACCTCTTTTCTAAAATAACTCTAAATTCCTATAACACTTTTTAGAATAATGATAATTTTCATCATTTGTTCTTTCGTTGGTTAGTATACTCTAACGTATTTTAGATGTCAATAATTTTTTTTAGTTTTTTCATACTTTCTACAGTTACAACTATTTTCAGTATGTCCTTGCTTACCATTATGTACAAATTGACAATATCCCCGTATATATCCGTATATACAACAAAATACCGCCTCCCGAAATCAATGGTCCAGCAGAGTTATCCTTATGATAATCTGCTGGATATCCATCTGATTTCAGAAGACGGTATCTGCATAATATCTTCGTATTTATCCAGACCTCTCCTATATACTATAGAAATCTGAATATTATGACGTATCTCATTATAATAGAAAAGCTTAGATATTTAGTAAGTCACTGTATACTGCAAGTGCTCCATCTGTCTCATGTGCAAGTACCTTCTTTGCAAGTACCTTTCCAAGCTGAACACCTTCCTGATCAAAGCTGTTGATATTCCACATGAATCCCTGGAACATTACCTTGTTCTCGAAGTGTGCAAGGAGTGCACCAAGTGTCTCTGGTGTGAGCTGCTCGCCTACGATGATGCTTGAAGGACGATTGCCCTCGAAGTTCTTGTTGCTGTCCTCATCTTTCTTTCCACATGCAAATGCTACAATCTGTGCTGCAACGTTTGCACAGAGCTTCTGCTGGCTTGTACTTCCCTGAATGTCTACATCATTGCCAATCTGGCTCTTCTTGAATCCGATAAACTGAAGTGGAATGATGCTCTTTCCCTGATGAAGTAACTGATAGAATGAGTGCTGTCCGTTAGTTCCTGGCTCACCGAAAATAGTTGGACCTGTAACATAATCAACTGGCTCACCGAATCTGTTTACAGACTTACCATTTGACTCCATGTCAAGCTGCTGTAAATGTGCCGGGAAGCGGCTGAGTGCCTGTGAGTATGGTAATACTGCTGTTGACTCATATCCTAATACATTTCTCTCATATACACCGATAAGTGCATCAAGGAGTGCAGGGTTCTTCTTGATATCTTTGTTCTTTGATAATTCATCTTCTGCTGCTGCACCGTTTAAGAAGCTTGCGAACACTTCTGGTCCGAATGCAAGTGAAAGAACTGCTCCACCTACTGCTGATGTAGATGAGAAACGTCCTCCGATATAATCATCCATGAAAAATGCAGCAAGGTAATCATCACTCTTTGCAAGTGGTGAAGTCTCACTTGTTACTGCTATCATGTGCCTGGCTGGATCAAGTCCTGCTTTCTTAAGAGCATCCTTTACGAATGACTCGTTTGTAAGTGTCTCAAGTGTTGTTCCTGATTTAGAAACGAGTACAAAGATTGAATGAGCAACATCTGTAGATGCAAGTACTGCTGCTGCGTCATCAGGGTCTACATTGCTGATGAACTTGGCATCCATGAAAAATGTATTGTTCTTCTTTGCCCAGTTCTCAAGTGCAATATACATAGCACGAGGTCCTAAATCACTTCCACCGATTCCGATCTGTACTACTGTAGTGAACTTCTCACCCGCAGCATTTGTGATTTCTCCCGCATGAACTTTCTTAGCAAAATCTGCAATTTTGTTCTGCTGCTCTACATAGAATTCTCTCTTGTTAACATCATCAGCGATTACGTCCTTACCAAGCTGTCCTCTTGTAAGCTGGTGAAGTACCAAACGCTTCTCACCTGTATTTATAACTGCTCCATTGTAAAGCTCCTCGAATTTATCAACAAGCTGTGCTTCATCTGCAAGAGCAGCAAGTTTATCTAATATAGATTCATCAACCTGCTTTGATGCATAGTTATATACCATTCCCTCTGCCATTGGAACACTGTATGTTTTTGCACGATTTGCCCCATTCTCTCCTGCCATTGCTTCAACAAGGTTAACCTTTGCTGTAGCTTTTAGCTCATCAAATGACTTTAAAGTATTCAAATTATTCCATGCTACCATCAATTATTTCCTCCATTTTTATGATTGAAAATCCATAACTAATTATTACGCAAAAAATCGAAAACTTCAAGAATTATTTGTTTTTAAAGCTTATTTGTATTGTTTTTGCACTTTTTTTGGTTTTATCCTTATACATCAATATACTTTTTTGTCGTGCAATCTAAATTTCTGTTTATCGAGCTATCTTCATTTACGTAGTGGCTCGAAATGAGCTGCCTTGCTGTTTTATTTGTGGTGGGTAATTCTATGAATATGCATGAAGGAGTTGTGGTATATTTTGTACGCTCCGTGTCCTCGCATTAAGAATCTCTAAATGATTCGCGAAGTATAACAATAATTGACGCGGCGCTCACATTCGACATCCTGTCTCAGGTTCGCTGAATTTGCCGTCCATGGCAAATTCCCGCTGATATTAATCGAATCATTAAGAGCTTCTAAATACTGTGGAGTCGCTTACAAAATATACCACAACTCCTTCATGCATAATGTTAGATTGTTTTTCCACAAATAAAACAGCAAGGCAGCTCATTTCTATCTCTACTTCAATGACGATATCGTAGATAACCTCAATATATTAAATCTCAGACTTCATGTTAATCGAAAATGATGGTATTTCACGTACTATACTTATTTATAATATGTGCAGTGTAACAATTTTCGAGCTGCCAATCTATCGAATCAGGGCAACCTCAATATACTGAATCGGCATGAACAGGTAGTATTTATCTTGATTTGCTCCAATACCTTTGAAGTGATTTGATGGCTGATAGTATTTTTAAGAGCGATTCCGCAACGACGTAGAGTATCTTACATAATTCGTTCGTGATCAGCGGGAAATTGCCACGGACGGCAATTTCAGCGAACCTGAGACAGGACGTCGAATGTGAGCGACGCGTCACTTATCAAAAATCTTCACGAATTATTTAGATACTCAAGGAAGTGAGGACCTGGCGAATAAAATATACTATCAGTCATCAAATTAAATTCACAGCACAAAATAGCAAATCAAAGAAATACTACCTACTCATGCCTCACAACATATAAAGGTTGCCCGTACATCGACAAACAGAAATTTGATGCATTAATTAAGTATCACGCAGTTTTTCTTGCCTCAATCTGCTCCAATTCCTTAAGAAGTGTTTTCTCACGCTCCGTAAGGTTCTTCGGAACATCTATCTCAAGAACAACATACTCATCGCCATATATGTTCTTATTCTTCATAGACACAATTCCTTTATTTTTCAGACGTAATTTACTTCCACTCCGGCTTCCTGCCGGAACCATGCAGCGAACAACTCCGTAAAGAGTATCTACGTTTACCTCCCCACCTAAAGCCGCTGTTGTAAATGGTATATTTTTTGTTGTGTAAACATCTTTTCCATCGCGACTGAACTTACGATCTTCACGAATATGTATCTTAATAAGCAAATCACCATTCCTGCCTTTGCCCTTTAATCGTATACTCTGCCCCTCACCAATTCCTGCCGGGATAGTTACTTCAAGTGAACCAATGCCTGCATCGTTAAATGATATTCTCTTAGTACAGCCAAGTGCTGCTTCCTTGAAAGATACTGTCAACTCGCTAGTTGTATCCGTTGGTGGGTTTCCTCCGAAATCAAAATGCATCTGTGAGCCAAATCCGCTGCTCTTTTTACCATTCTTAAAAAAGCTGCCAAACATATCCTCGAACATGTCATCCATATTTCCACTATAATTTTCATCATAATAGAATTCGCTGTGCATTCCGTCTGAGCCTTTGCTTCCATAACTGGTTCGATAAAATGGACCACCATTTCCATAATTTCTTGCAAAATCTTCTGGATTGCTGCCCATACTTCCATCAAATGCAGCATGTCCGAACTGATCGTACAGCTTTCTTTTTTCTTTGTCTGACAGAACATTATATGCTTCCGTTACTTCCTTAAACATTACTTCCGCATTTTTATCACCAGGATTCGTGTCTGGATGATACTTCTTAGCAAGCTTTCTGTACGCTTTTTTCAGTTCCTGGTCACTAGCCTTTTTCTGAACACCTAATACATCATAGTAATCTCTTTTCGCCATAGCTCTCACCTCTTTTCATATCTGTCTTACGCATAGCAATTTCCTGCAAAATCAAAAAGCCTGCCACCCTAAGGCAGCAAGCTTAAGCAATTATCCTTCTATAGATATATATTTGTTGGCCGCAACCTCAGGTGCTTCCTTTTTAGGAATATCAAGTGTAAGAAGTCCATGCTTGAACTTCGCCTTAATATCCTCCTGTGTGAGATACTCGCCTACATAAAAGCTTCTCTTATACTCACCGCTATATCTCTCTTTTCTGATATATCTACCCTGTTTCTTAGCTTTCTCTGATTCAGCTTCGTCTTCTTCAAGTCCTTTGGCTGCGCTAATTGTCAGGTATCCATTATCTAATTCAACAGATATCTCATCTTTCTTAAAACCTGGAAGGTCAACTACCATCTCGTAGCTGTCTTCTGTTTCTTTTATATCTGTGCTCATCATATTCTTTGCGTTATGACCATAGAGCTTCTTCTGCGCATTCTTGACTTCTCTATTATCAAACCAAGGACCTCCAAAAACATCATCAAATAAATTAAAATCATCATAGAATAAACTAGGCATCAACATAAGTCATCCTCCCTTTCTCTGTTCAATTTCTTTGACCTTGTTTCCTTGTCTGATTATGTTATAGCACCATTATTAGCACTCGTCAAGATGGAGTGCTAATAACTTTTTATAAACTTTAATAATCAATTATTAAATTTATAAATTTATTATTAACACAGTTCTCTATATAGTTCTCTATAGCATATATTGACCGGCTTCTATTCATTTACAGTATCTATTTTCCAGCCACACATACCATTCATGCTTATTGCAATGGTAGATGTATTATGAAGTAACGCAGAAGTTGTTGGCATTATTACACCAGCTACGCCAAGCATTATCAATCCTGAATTTATCCCAACAATTCTCACATAATTCTTGTGAATCCTGCTCACAAGTTTTCTGCTGATTTCTCTGAGAGCAACTAATTCATATAGATTGTCGGCTTCTATTGTAATGTCGGCAACTTCTCTTGCAATCTGTGCTCCATCACTAATTGCAATTCCAACGTCTGCTGCAGATAATGCAGGAGAATCGTTTACTCCATCTCCAATCATTATTACGTTTCTTCCAAGTTCATGCTCATGCTCTACATATGCGGCCTTGTCCTCCGGAAGAACTTCAGAGTAATATTCATCTACGCCGATTTTCTCTGCGACTGCCGCCGCAGTTCTCTCACTGTCACCAGTCATTATTACAAGCTTAGTAAATCCCTGATTTCTAAGCATCTCAACGACAGCTGGTGCCTCCCGTCTTATAGGATCTGATATGCAGATAACTGCTGCAAGTTTTCCTTCCATGGCAAGGTACAGGTGTGAACAATCCTCTGGAAGACTCTCGAACCTATCCTCCATTCCATCCGGAATTGAACAGCCCTCATCCTCAAATACGAAATGATAGCTTCCTATTATGACTTTTCTGCCTGCAACACGCGAAGAAATTCCGTGTGCGACAATATACTCAACCTTAGAATGATTTTCCTCATGGATTAATCCTTTTTCTCTGGCGGCTTCTACTACAGCCTTCGCCATAGAATGAGGGAAATGTTCTTCCAGACATGCTGCAAGTCTGAGTAATTCATCCGAATCATCACCATTAAATGATACGACTTCTCTTACTATAGGCTGCGCCTTTGTAAGTGTACCTGTCTTGTCAAAAATAATAGTATCTGCTTCGGCAACCTTCTCTAAGAATTTTCCACCTTTAACTGTTATATGATGTCTGGTGGCCTCCTTGATAGCCGCAAGTACAGTGATTGGCATTGCAAGCTTGAGCGCACACGAGAAATCTACCATAAGTACAGACAGTGCTTTTGTGGCATTTCTCGTAAGTCCATATACAAGTCCTGTTCCAAGAAGTGTGTATGGTACAAGTCTGTCTGCAAGGTGCTCTGCCCTGCTTTCCATCCCTGATTTAAGCTTCTCAGTCTCTTCTATCATTGTGACTATCTTCTCATATCTGGTAGATCCTGATGTCACTTTGACCTGAATTACAAGTTCGCCCTCCTCAAGTACTGTTCCAGCATATACATAGCTGTCTTTCTTCTTCTCAACCGGCAGAGATTCTCCTGTGAGAGATGCCTGATTGACCATTCCCTCACCATCTACTACAGCACCGTCAAACGGGATAACATTACCCATATGAACTACAACCAAATCGTCAGCCTGAATCTTGTCCGCATCTACAAGAATTTCTTTTCCATCAGCTGTCATCCATACTTTGCTGACGTTAAGCGACATACTCCTTGCAAGATCATCTACTGACTTCTTGTGTGTCCACTCCTCTAATGTCTCACCTACACTAAGCAGGAACATGACAGAACTTGCCGTGTCCATATCTCCGCGGAATACCGACACTCCAATAGCTACTCCGTCTAAAAGAGCCACTTCTATCCTGCCCTTCATCAAAGAGCATATAGCTTTCCAGATATATTTGGTTGATTTAACTGCGGTTACTGCACATCTGATAGGATATGGTATAAATAGCTTACTTGCATATCTGAGCATAACTTTTTGCACCAGCTCGTCCTGATATTTGCGGTTCGTCACTCTTCCTGACGTCTCTAAAACAGAGGCTGGAACCTCTATATTTTCATACGAAGCTTTCTGCATAAGGGAAACTGGAATATTTCTATCCCCCTCATAGCATATAACCACATCATGTGTTCTTTCGTATACTTTTGCACTTATAATCGCATCATGCTGATTCAAAAAGTACTGTAATGCTTCTGCCTGTTCATCTGTCATGTACTTCTGAGCCACATGTATTCTCATTCGGCCTTTTATCTCATGCAGAATTTGAAATCTCATAACAAGAGTCCTTTCTTCCTTTAATACGTCGAAAACACCTGCAATATTGCAGGTGTTCATCCCAAATTATTCTTCACTTGCTGCAGTCTCATCTTCTACTGCTTCTTTAGCCTCTGTGTTCTCACTCTCGTCAACAAATTCCTCAGCTGCCTGAGCTCTGTCATCATTAATCTGCTGAGCCTCAGCATAGATATCACCAGCATTCTCCTGAATGTTGGAAACGGTCTTCATTACGCATTCCTTCGCACGAAGTACGGCTGCTGTACACTGTGTATATGCTTTCTTCGCATCTTTACTAGATAAAACTTTAATTCCAGCTGTTCCAAATAAAACACCTGCAGCAAAGATACCAGTCTTCTTAGGGTCAATTTTCTTGAAAATGTTCTTCATCGTCAGTACCTCCATATGTATCTATTCTCAAACTGTAACTGTTCAGCCCCCATCCTCTTACATGCAAGCATGACGATTCTGATTCCCTTATTCTAAGGGGAGCTGACTAGTTACGATTTGAACAATTATATTAATCTATAGATAAATATTATACAGTTCCATTTATAATTTCCAGTACATTTTCCCTATTGATAAATTTTATCATTTACACCCTGATACGCATGGTTCAACCACCACATTGGCAACTTTCTGTGCACCCGCATAACCGCAGCATCTAAGACCTTCTGAGATTACATTGTACCATTCCTTCGATGACAATCTACATACGCTCTGGTCATCAAGTTCAATCAAACATGCATCCTCTTTGCCGCAGTCCATGCCACATGAAATTCTGTACATGTTCTTTCTGCTTATGGCACCGATTTCTTCTAACAGATTGACCATTCTGTAAACAGTAGCAGCTCCAATAGACGAGTCTATGGCAACAGCTTTATAATAAATCTCTTTACAGCTTGCACAATCTTCCTGCAGAATAATATCAAGCAATATCTTTCTCTGCTTGGTGATTCTGCATCCGTTCTCCTTCAGCTGCTGTAATACGATTTCTTTTTGCATTTCAGTCCTGTGATAATTTGCTACAAGTTTATCTTCCTTATTGAATAAACCGCTCCTCATGATTCAGCTCCTTTCACATCCATTTCAAGTCCCGTTTATTATGTAATTCTGCAATCGTGACCTGTCACGGTCAGATATCTCAACAATATTAGTTTGTTCAACCTTATATTAGCCTATACAAGTTATTGTTAGTTTCTTCTAACATATTCGAGTTTAGTACGACTAACTGTTTTTGTCAAGATATTTTCTCAATATCATCTAATAAACCATTATTTTTAAAGTCCAGCCGTAAAAGGAAAGACATCAGACCAAAATATAGTCTGATGCCTAAATAAATTTAATTATATACTTTCTACAATACGTTCTTGAGAGCCTGATCCATTGGTATCTTCTTGATTCTCTGGAAGTCAAAGAACAATACAATCAGATATCCAATCATAACAAATGCAAACATTTTCACATATCCTATTGGCTCAATTACAAATGAGAACCATCCAGAATAACTAAACAGGATAATTTTCCATGCCTGTGCCATCACAAGTGCTCCAAGGAATACACTGAGTATATCTGCTATTATCATCACAATAGTTGTCGAGAAAAGATATAATCCTGCAATCTCGCGATTATCATATCCAAGAATCTTTGTCATAGAAATAGAATTCTCATTCTTCTCAATAATTATTTTTGTGAGCAGATAAATCATTACTGCCGAGAGCAATATGCAAAGTACCTGGAAATATGTCATGTATGAACCCATTGAGTGGTCTAACTGATCACACATCTTAGTGATATCACGCTTAGTAATGATTGTCGCAATCTCATCTTTGCTGATGTCTGTAATCTTTGAATTTGTCATATATCCTGAGAATTCATCATCCTCTAAATCAAATACCTTTCTGTAATTATCAAGTGACATAAATACCGATATACTAAGGCTGTTGTCATATATTCCAGCGACCTTGAATGTGTACTGCTTCTTCTCATATTTCTCATCAAGAGAAACGCT
Organism: uncultured Agathobacter sp.; assembly: GCA_934359755.1. Taxonomy (GTDB): domain Bacteria; phylum Bacillota; class Clostridia; order Lachnospirales; family Lachnospiraceae; genus Roseburia. The sequence continues at coordinate 17,200 of CAKRLV010000024.1, read as the reverse complement.
GTCACCAACACTTAAATCATACTTATCACTGAAAGATTCTGATATGTAAACCTCATTCTCTTTCTGGGATGCAAGATCTTTTATCTTGACATAATCGCTGTCATCGCTGATTCCGTATACAGATATTTCCTCGGTAATTTCATCACTCTTCTTCTGCAATGAAGTCATGCCAAAGGCTTCTGCGTCCTTATTATCTGTCTCTATTATCCTGTCGCCATTATCCTTATAATCTGTAAGGATATACTGGTATTTTGCAAGCATCATACTTGTAGCATTTTTCTTATAATAATCAAGTGTAGAAGGCATGCCTACAGCCATAGCAAGCATAACCATGATAAAGAAAATACCTGCGAAAAGCACCAGATAATTTGGTATATTCTGGAATATAATTCTAAGTCTGAATCTGTTAATGAAACTCCACCTCGGAAGCCTCATAGCCTTCTTGCGCTTTGCCTTCTTCAAATCATGGCGTAAGAACTGAAGTGGTGTATGCTGCATCATTCTTATAATTACAATCAGGTTAACAACAAACATCAGAATTGCAGGAATGAGTGTTGTCTTAACAAACGCTCCCGGATTCCATATAGTCTCGTAAGTTGGAAGACTGTAGCTGTTGTAATACATGCCAACAACCACCTGCTTGAAGACTGTGTATCCTAGAATATTTCCGACGATTGCAGATATAAGTGTCACTATTACCGGCATTGAAATATAATGACGTACAAGTTCCGCCTTTGTATATCCTGACGCACGAAGTGTTCCAATTGCTGATGATTCTTTAGCTATAGTATTGCTGATCGTGATTGCAAAAATAAATGCAATAATCACAATAAGAATATCTAAAAGAACTCCACCCATTGCTTCATCAGAACCCATATCATCCGTTGCAAAATGAACTGCCTGGTTTGCATATCCAGGTACGAAATCTTTAAGTTCATTATCATTTACGGCAACCTGTGTGATGAGTGCTTTCAGGAAATCATCAGATACTTTTTTCTCCTCAATCTCATCTGCTACTTCATCATCATATTTCCATGAATATGCATAATGTATCGCCTCACCCAGGCGTTCAAATCCTTCATCTGTAACCATTGCTACATTGAACTTAATCGCATCAAATATCAAGTCTGTATTCTTCTCATGAAGAGTAGAATAATTCACATACGCAATAAGACCAACTATCTCAAACTTCTCACCGCCAACAGTGATTTCATCACCGACCTTCATGCCCACATTGTCAGCATGCATTCTGTCGACTGCGATTTCATTTGCTGACTCAGGAAGCTTACCATCGATAACACATGCAAGATTGATATCCTCATTCTTCGCATAAACACGGACAGTTCCATCTGACTTGCCATCATTATTATTGTCCTCTGTCTCATTTCTAAAGAAGTCTGCATAGACCTTAGTAGTTACTGCCTTAAAATCTGGATTGTTTAACTCGTACTTATCTTCTGCTTCCTTAAATTTAGTCTCTACCTTATCCTTGGCTTTCTTCCATGCCTCATCATATGCCTTATCATACGCTTCATCGTATGCTTCATCATATGCCTTGTCATATGCAGCCTTGTATGCATCAGCAAACATTGGCTGGTCTTTGGCACCTTCACCGAACTGCTCTTCGAACTTCTTCTCAAATTCCTCATCAAATTCCTTGGTGAATTCTTTCTTGAATTTGCTTTCAAACTTTTCATCGAGTTTCTTCTTTGCTTCATCAAGATAATATTGCTTTACATCGGCTTTCTCCCCTGTCTCAATTGCCGCTAACGTATCTGTGTCAAGCTTCTTCTTAGTCTCAAAATGACCATCCTCAAGCTTATACTTCTTAACGCCTTCGGCTGCGGATTGCATCATACTGCCATTGGCAACATACATTCCCGATACAAATCCTATAGTTAAAATCAAGAAAAGGCTGACAACAAGATACTTACGCCAATCCCCTTTAAGTTCTCTGAGGATTCGCTTTCTGAGTGGATTTTTCACGTTCTGCTTTTTCATGTTCATCACGCTCCTTACCATTCAAGATCTGCTGCTGAAATCTTATTCTCGTTAATCTCATTCTTACGCACGATTCCGTCTCTGAGCTTGATTACATGATCTGCCATATTCCTGATTGCCTCATTATGTGTAACCATAATGATTGTATTTCCATACTTTTTATTTACATCCTCGATTAATTGCAGAATCTCCTTCGATGTATTGTAGTCGAGCGCTCCTGTAGGCTCATCACACAGTAAAATATCCGGGTTCTTAACAATAGCTCTACCGATAGATACTCTCTGCTGCTGACCTCCTGAAAGCTGGTTTGGCAGCTTATATCTATGCTCATAAAGTCCTAGTGTCTGTAAGAGTTCATCAATATCAAGTGAGTCATCTGACAGATACGCACCTACTTCTATGTTCTCTTTTACATTGAGGTTCGCAATCAGATTGTACATCTGAAATACATAACCTAAATGCTTACGACGGTACTGTGTCAGTCTCTTCTCACCAAGTTCTTCAAGCTTATCACCATTGATTGATATGTAGCCTGAATCAGCACTATCTATACCACCGATAATATTAAGGAGTGTAGATTTACCAGAACCGGATGGTCCAAGCAATACACAAAACTCGCCTTTTGCAACTGAGAAATTCATACCGCGAAGAACTTCCTGTCTGGTCTCACCGCTGCCAAAGCCTTTCTTCAAGTCAACGATTTCCAAAAACTTTCTTTCCTCTTCTGACATATTTCCACCTTTAACCTTTCTCATACTTAAATATAAAACATCCGACTAGCTTATGCTTACAATGTCATATCCAGCCTTTGTTATAGCCTGTATGATTCTGTCATCACTTTCATCATTCTCAAGAGATACAACTGCTGTCTTTTTCTTGAGATTTACTACTGCAGATATTCCATCAAGCTCATTAAGACTGTTTTGCACACGGGTCTTACAGTTTTCACATGTCATTCCATCTATTACAACTGTTCTTTTCTTAGCAACTCTTGATAGCTTATTAGGCTTAAGTCTAACCATGGTATCCCCCCCACCACAGCAGCTGCTCTCACCATTAATATGCTTTCGGCTCTCACGGATTCCTACAAATAGCAAAACGATTAATACAACAATTACGATCACGTTACCCATAATCATTCATCTCCTTTAATCAAGTTAGAATTTACTAACTCATTCTAGCACCCATTAATTTTGATGTATAGTAACGTTGTTGATACTTTTTATCATTAAGGCTATGTATTCCCTTAAACACATGAGCAATTGTTCATATGTTTGATTTTAGTATACTTATATTCTGATAAAAGTCAAGGGAAAATTATTATGTTTTGACTTCGTATTATTGAAATTTAAAATATATGTTGATATAATGTGGCGGGAGGATAAAACCATGGCATATAAAAACAGTCTTATTACAGGAATAACGGATTTATTAGTTCTATATATATTAAAAGAAAAAGGTGATAGCTATGTATATGACATCAGCAATTACATCACCAAAACATCCGACAGCCTTCTGCCCATATCACACAATACAATCTATACTGTGACATACAAATTAGAAGAAGCCAATATGATTAGTGAATACAGCAAGCTGGTGGGCCGTAAAAGAACCCGCGTGTACTATCATATAGAACCAGCCGGTGAAGAATATCTCAACCGCCTCCTGACCACATATGCGAACATGACAACTGGTGTTTCTCGCATATTTGATGCATTAAAAGAGAAAGGGGACGATACAAATGAATAAGCTTTGCAAGAAATACATCTCACAAGTCAAGACTTTATTTCCTATGTTGGGTAAAGACGAAAGAAAATATATAGATTCTCTGGCCGCAAATGTCGAGGACTATTGCGTCGAAGAGGATATTGATTCTATTGATAGCTTATATACCAGATATGGCACTCCCGCTGAAGTGATGACTAACTATTTCTCAGTTATAAATACCGCCGACATTATTAAAAAGATGAATGTGGCTGCTTCCATTAAGAAAGCAATTTTTGCCTTGCTGTTTATTATACTGGTTTGTTCCGTAGTATGGGAAATAAACCTATACCATACCTACAAGGAACTTGAGTCTACTCTGCCTTACGAACTGGAAACTATAATTGAAGATGTTTAAATAAACACGGCTGCATATATCCCAGACCGAGATATATGCAGCCGTGTTTTTGACTAATCTTCAACTGTAACAGGTTTGTTCCTGCCTTTTGCATATACATATACTTCGCATATTAAGTTACTCACAACAATAACCGCTATAGCTATAACTATGTATATCAATCTAAAGTCCTCAGCCGAAAAAATATTTTTACAACAGAAAAATGAAATAATTACCGCTATTATTATAGAATTGATATACCGACTGAATATGTGGCTTTGAAGGCTGAAATATGACATTCCAAGAGCCCTGAGCACGCCATATTTATGTTTGTTCTTTTCCCAGTCAATATAATTTTTCAAAGAGATATATACAAAAATGATAAGTATTGAAAAAATCATCATACTTTTACTCATTAAGGTTGTATATGACTCAAGCAGTTTATTATTATCATCTAAATAATCCGAGGAGTAAAATGCACTTCCCTGTACCGAAGCTAAAATATTTGCCATAATATTAAATATTTTTTGCTTTACTTCCTTAGGGGAATCTTTAGCTATTGTTATATTGAATCTGTTATAACCTAACACAAATTCACTTTCTCTTGCAGCTTTCTCACTTATGATAATTCTTACATATTTACCGGCTATATCGTCATCTTCAACCTCTTCCTGCTCTAAAGGATCTATGTCATTGATTATCTTCGAAACTCTAAATGAATGTTTGTCAAATTCATAAGAGCCACCGTTATTAACAACCCTTCCCAACTGAATATTTTCATTTTCCTTTATTGAAGATTCCTCATTAATCTCATATTCAGGAATAATAACTACACATGATTGCTCGTTATCATTTATCTGAGAATCTTTTATTCCATTTTCTTTCTTAAGGTTCTCATATGCCTGATCTGAAATGATATTTACAACAATATCTCTATCAGGAATTAGTTCATAATTTTCTATTTCATTTGGAATTGTAATTTCATCAGTTGAAGGATTTTGTTCAAGACCTTCCTGAAAAAAGGAATCCGAAAAATAATTATCCCTTTTGCCTTTATCGAATATAAGCGTACTGCATCCGGTTTCGGCTTCTGCCTGAATGTCCATATATTCGGCATACCTATCAAATAAATCTAAGTCATCAAATTCGAAATAATTATTCTTACTCTCTATAACGCTGTATCCTGCCACTTTGTTTATTGACATTGTCTGCTTGCTATTTAGAATACAGCTTATATCAGCATCTTCTGTCTTAAACATTGATGAAAAAATAAACGTACCTACAATAAATCCAATACAGACGGTCTGTACAACGATAATTCCTATATCAATTCTGGAAAATCCCAATGTTGCTTTTTTATTTATTATAGGCTTCTTTATAAACTGTAATTTTTCTATTACATTTCTAAATCCTACTCTATTAAATAAAATACACGCCCCAAATATTGCTAATAAAATTAGAAGTTCCAGAATAAAACATTTTTGTAATGACATAAAATAATATGAGCAATATCCCTGAAACTGACTGCTCAAAAAATTGCCAGTTAACATTGCAATTAATAAACTTACTAATATTGCAATCAGAATACTACCTCCGCAAAATACAAATAATAGAATATCTTTTTGCTTTTCTGATAGTCCCAGAAACTGAAACAGTTGGATTGTTTTCCTGTTTTTGATGATGAAATACCTGATAATCACTGAGTTTCCCAAAATTAAAAACAGTATTATAATTACAAAATAGAGATTATTGAGAAAAACAGTATCCTGATTATCAAGATATGCATATGCATACAATTTATCATTTAAACTATAATGATATTGGCATCCCAGATTATCCAGTTTTTCGGCTATTGAAAATTCTTCATCCCGCAAAGTCGAATATTTAATTTGTCTTTGTTTAATAATCACAGAGTTACAATTAGAGGCTTCTCCCCCTGTGATTATTGATGGATATGGGTTTGTTTTTGTTTTCAAGTCACAGTTTATTGATAGCATTGAAGAATAATTATTGATTACCCCTGTGATTATGTACTCCTTCTCTTTTTCTTCAACCTGTAATTTTATCTTGCAAGGAAGTTTAGATTCGTTTACCTGAAAGACATCTGTCAGATAATTTTCTATTACAATTTCATTTGACTCTTTTGGCCATGTTCCATTTACCAATTTTATGCCTAAAGATTGACCAGCGTTCTCATCTATATTTCCCATTGCAATAACTTTGTTATTATATTTGGCGCTGCCTGTGATTTCAAATGGCAGACATTCATAATCAGAACATTCATGTGCTATATTTTCAATTTTTGCCTCATCAACCTCTGAAACAACAGAAATAAAACTACCATATGTATCCATTGTGGATTTTTGTTTTGTTTCTATAATTGATTGACTTAATGATGAAGCAATTCCTAAAAAAGAAAATCCCATAATTGATGATATCATCATTAATAAAAAAAGTATTTTGTTACTCTTTAATAATAAAACTGACAGTTTATAATATTTTCCCCTAGTTTTCATTTACTACCCCATCCTTAAGTAAGATAACATTATCTCCTTGTTCAACCAAATTTTCGTCATGAGATACAATTATAAATGTTGTATTATATTCCTTATTCAGTTTTCTGAACAACTGCATAATTTGTCTTGAATTCTCAGAATCGAGATTACCAGTCGGCTCGTCTGCAAAAATGATATCAGGTTTCAGGATCATTGCTCTTGCGATAGCAACTCTCTGCTGTTCTCCACCAGATAATTGTTTAGGTGTTTTTGCTTGTAGATTGTTGATTCCCAATGTTTCTATTAGAAATTCATAATAACTTCGGTCGATTTCTTTCCCGTTGATATATGCTGGGCAATATATATTGTCCTTTACAGAAATATTTTCAATGAGATTGTATGCCTGAAAAACAAAACCAAAGCTATTACCACGTAGTTTTGATAATTGTCCCTCCGACAGGTTTTGGTAGGCATTTCCATTTAAGTAAATGCTGCCACTTGTAACCTTATCAAGTGTGGCTAACAGATTTAGAAGTGTTGTCTTACCGCTCCCACTCTTTCCATATACAAGGTTGATGGAACCTTTGTATATTTTCAGATTAATGCCTTTTAAGACTTTTGTTTCGATGTCACTATTTGCATATGTTTTAACAAGATTTTCACAAGCTAAAACAACTTCCTTTTTTCCATTCATAAAATACTCCTTAAACAAAAATTGTCGACATTGATATGCCTACAATTATAAAATATCATTTGTTATATATATTGTCAAAATATATTTAGTATTAAAGAATAATGTTTTTATCCATATATATAATAGTTTTTGTTATAATAAGAGTTTGTCAATAAAAGATTTGTACAATATTATTGATGGGGAATACATATATTGCAATATATAGACATAAATCAAGATTTATAACAAATAATAATTTTCAAAAGAGGAGTCAAACATTACTCATTGCCAGTCAGCGCAATAACACGATCCGTCCTTTGAGCCAACAAGGGATTATGTGTCACCATTATTATTGTTTTGTTGTACTCTGTGCTCAAATTCTTTATCAGTGAGAACACCTGATTAGCTGTATTCTCATCAAGTGCACCTGTAGGTTCATCCGCCAAAATCAAATCGCCTGGCTTTAAAACTGTTCTTGCAATTGATACGCGTTGCTGTTCTCCGCCTGATAAAACACTTACTTTCTCATTCGCAAGCAGTCCAATTTCTAATCTTTCCAAAACTGATTGCGCTCTATTTAATTTTTCTTTCTGAGATATATTCATAAAGTTCATCGCAAGCTGCACATTCTGCATTACAGTTAAATCATTAATCAGCGCATATGATTGAAAAAGATAGTTAATTGTATTTCTACGTAAAGATGTTGCCTTTCTTCCATTAAGTCCTGGCAACTTTTTACCACCAATTAGAATACTTCCTGAATCTACGGACTCAAGAAGTCCAATCATATTCAGTAATGTAGACTTACCACATCCACTAGGTCCGATAATTGATACGAACTCGCCCGCTCCTATATCCACACTGAAATTTTTGAAAATTTCTCTATTTCCAAAACGTTTTGATATGTTTTTTATTTCCACCATTCTTTCCATCGCTATCTCTCCTTAAACGCCTGAATAATGCTCTGAACTTCTCTCTTTACCATATATCTCCAAAATATTATCCACTGAATAAAAATTATAATCAAAATTGCCAGGCATCCAAATTTGGATTTACATATGAGCAAAACTATAAATTGTATTGAGTTAATAACACCAAATCCCAGCATTAGTTTTCCATACATATTGCTAAAACTGTATCCCAGAAACTTCTTAACATTCAATATCTGCTCATTTGCTATTCTATATACAGTTGCCAACGCTAGCATAATCCCCAATAAAATTAGTGCCAAGATCACAAATACTACACCAAACCATGTAATAGTCTGTAATAAATCTTTCTGTAATCCATCTACATAATTTTGTACATTGGTAAATTGCAAATCATTGTCGACAAGTTCATACTTTTTCAGATATTCCGTATCTAAATATTTTTGGGCAGTCTCTTCTTTATCAAATTTGATATAACCATCTAATCCAACCGCTCTAAGACTTTCAGTTTCAAAATATTTCATATTTGCCGAGGTACATATATATATAATTGGCATTTTGCAATAATTTGCATCCGCCTCTGTATTCCATGTAAAAAATTCTTTTTCTGTATCATACTCAACAAATTCAATTTTTCGATTTCTATTAAACGCGGTATCAATATCTCCGTCCTGAATTCCTGATTCTGAAGTTTCCTCCAGCCAGCTGCAAATAGATTTTTTCTGTGCTTCATCCATTCCAGAAGGGATGAGATAAATACGTGTTCCCTGCTGCGCTTTTTTCATCACGTCTTTATCTATCTCTAATCCAAGTTCATTAATATATGATGGCGAAAGTGTAAAATACCAGAACTCTCCACTCGGAATATTCTTATATATTTGATTTTCCCGCCACTCGTTCAACACTTCATTATCATAGAAAGACGTATTAATAAGGAAAACACCATCCTCATTTTCCATATCACAATACCAGTTATAGATGTCCTTATTCAATTTATTGGCGGCTCCTGAAAATGAATTCTCATCATTTCCTACAGCTATTTGTTTTAATATCTTGTACTCATCTACCTGTTCCCAGCCTTTTGAAATTATGGCATTTTCTTTCATATACTGAATTGGCGAATCAATGTAAATTCCACAGCCTGTAATGGCAATACTTACAATTATGTATCCTATAATTCCAAATGCGTATAAAATTTTCTTAGGGAATTTGCCCTTTATTGCATCTATATTCTTTACACTTAGCTGTACCAATGATGCCATAATAATTTCAATTACCAAAAATACAACATTTATAAATGCAACTGTCAAAAAGTGGCTGGCGAATATATATATACCATTTTTCCAGCCTGAAATTATATTTCCTGCCACAATCAATACGGGAACCATGATAATTCCATACCAAATGAAACAATGATATAGTTCATAACAAATTGAGCTTCCAGACCAGCCCATAAGTACAAGCTTTCCTTTTTTATCAAGATTTTTAATTGCAATTAAAAGGAAATATACAAATGTTAATAAAACCTGTGCAGCAAGAAAGATAAATAATATCCGTTCTCTCAAACTACTATCCACGTTTTCCCCACGCATAGACTTTTGTAACTGCGGCTCACTTACTCCACATATATCTGCAATTTTCGTTAGAATGGCACTTTGTTCGTTCTGGCTCGCACCCGATATTTGATATTGACCTTGTACAGTTTTGCTGTCCGATATCATTGTTGAAAGTTTCTTTATTACATATTTTTCTCCAAATCGAAATCTGGGAATATCATAAATACTGTACTCACTTCCCTGATCTATTCCAAGCGTAGCATGTTCTTCCTGCGATTGTAACAAGTCTAAAATCATCTTATTAGTCACAATCTTGTTATTACAAAAAGAAAATTCTACGTCATTATTTTCTATATCACCATATACTCCATATATGTATCCTGAAAACGATCCATCTTTTGCTAGTAATGTATCCCGTCTTACAATGTATAATTGATGCTCCATCGCCTCTGTATACAAATATTGCTGCAAGTCATCTGCATGTTCTTCTGATACATTTTCCAAGTATATTGAAAAAGTATCTTGATTATTTCCATATTTGCTCCAGCTATCCAAGTAAGCATTGTTTAACTGAAAAGTTGCAAGCAGGACAAGAAGCATGCCCTGCATTGCAATTAGTATGATGCTTAGATAACGTGAAGCACCGATTAAGGATGCTTTCTTCATTTCTAATCCTCTCTATTATCTACAATTCCAATATGCGGTTGCACCTTTCATTCCTACATACTGCTGTGCATGTGCTTTAACTCCAGGATATTTCCATCCTGAAAATGTAGTATTAGCAGTTGCTGAATGCTGGTATTGAGATGTCTGAACATCTGAATAACTATAAAGCCCCATCATTCTTCCATAATCCCAACTCACAGCCTGTCCTTTGTAATATACTGTTCGAGCCATTGCTGGTACTGCGCTTGTTGTTAATACTGCTAATGCAGCTAATAAAGCTAATACATTTTTCTTCATGATTAATCTCCTTGTATCTTTAAGTATTTTTACCTCATAAAATTTACATGCATGCTTATTTATTTGGCAAATATAATTATATTCTTTTTACGGAGAATTCTATCTTTTTGTAATAAATGGTAAGATTTGCTACATAAGCGTTAATATATTGATTTTGAATTACACTTATGTCCAAATATCAACATATAATTACATAAATATGTAAAAATAAAAGCTGGCATTTTGCCAGCTTTTGTCCACCTTCTAGTTTCTCCTTATTTCTATATGTTGAATAAAGAAACCATCTTCTATTTTTGTATACTTAAATATATTACTATACTTAGAGGCAATAATATCGACATTATATAGCCCCAAGCCCCTATTGTTTCCCTTTGAAGAATAGCCTTTCTTATTTATCATTCCCAATGGTATTTCCACTTGAGAATTATAGGTATTAGCTATTACTATACATATATTTTTATCAGTTTTAGTAATATTAAATCTTATTCGTTTATCACTACATTCCTTTACAGCCTCTAATGCATTATCCAAATAAACTCCTAATATTCGTCCTAAATCCACATCTCTTACATAAAAACTATCTATAGGATCCATTATATCTATATACACATCTATACCTATTTCATGTGCATATATTAATTTTGATGAAATAAGACCTTTTATTGCAATATTTTCAATATTCTTCAGCTGATTCAGTCTATAATTATCTCTACTTAATTTTTTGCTTACTGGTACAATATTATCGTTGAAATACTGCTCTAATCCCTCATAATCCTTACTTTCAAAATATCCTGCCATGGTTGACATTATGTTGACATAATCATGTTTAAAACTTCTAAGATCCGTATACATACTTTCAATTTGCTCAGAGTATTCTACAAGATTCTCAAGTTGCTTTTTCTCCTGCTCCGCCTCACTTACAACTCGACCTGCTTTAAAAATAAACCATGTCACAATCAACATAATAACTGCATATATAACATATATGATGATATTCACTCTTTGAATAGTAGCATTCCAATTATTCACTCGTGACACCCAATTATTCACCAGAATAAGTATTGACAACAATACCGCATTACAAACAATCATAAGGAATAATGAATTATTATATTTTCCTGCATAGCCACTTTTAAGTCTGTTCACAATCTTTTTAATAATAAAACTAACCACAACTATTAATATGGCAGTACCCAAATATGACACCAACTGCTGTATAATCTTTTTTGTATCTCCCAAGTAATTTAAAATCAAAAAATCTACAAATACACCTATAATTGAACATTGTACATAACTTATGATGATAATCCATAATTCTTTGATTCTCACTTTACATACAAAATGCAAAATAACTCCTGTAATAACAAATATAATCGGCAAATATAATTCCGTCACTTGTATCATTCCAACCGCAAACATGGTTAATGCACAGCATGTATATCCAACTAATCTTCTTATAACACTGACTCTTTTTTCCAAATAAGCTTCAAAACAAATTGGCATATAAAATGAGCTTACTAATAATAAAATTGCATCTAACATAACTATTCTCTTTCTGTATTAGTAAAACAAGTCTAACATAATACAGCTACTTTTGTAAAGCTTATCTTTTAAAAAATCGGGTATTCATTTATATTAATGCCTTCTCGATTAAAATATTTTTTGTATTATTCAATTGCTTAGGTATCGGAATTTTATAGAAAAAACCTGGACATTCACTTTTGATATTTTGTTCTCCCACCTTCTTACAAATATTTCGTATTCCATTTTTTAATTCTTTTGTTTTCATTCCTCTTCCCCTGGAAAATTATATTTATAGATTTAATTAATACCTATACCAAGTGTTACGTTTACATGAAATACAAGATACTATTTCAATTGCAATAAGAAAAATTACGATATCAACATATATATAATAATTGATTGCCATAGGTATAGTAACACCACCAAGCAACAAGCATAGCATTATTACTTTGCGCATAATAATCTGCTTATAATTGGTTATATTTATTTTAAATGGTATAAATATGATAATAGCTATACTTTCTACTATAGTAATAATAAAAATCAAATCATTTCTTGGTCTAAAATATTCATTAATAAAATAAGCAATAATAACACTTCCACATATTGTTAATAAACTAATTATGAAACAAGCAACGTTTGTCCTACAATGTCTTCCGCCAGCTATCCTTCTCACCCCTAAAAAGAACGCTATTGAAAAAAATACCTCCAAACTTTTTCCAAAAATTATTCCTATACTCATATAGAAAATTATTTTTAAAAATTCATTCAAAATAACTTCAATTCCATATGTGACTAATATTTTTTCCTTTTCTTCCTCTATTCCCTCAAACAGTTTATCAGCAAAATAAATTGCCATTTTATGCTGCACTATTTTTCCTCCATATCGTATAAATATCTCTTTATTTAAAATTTTTATTAATCCTTCTACTTAATCCCTTTCCCATCCTGACAGACATTGGACATTCCTCTCCCCCTTGCATATGCACTATTCTTCCATTAATATCTACATCTTCCACATAATCTGTATTTACGATAAAACCTCTGTGACAACGCACAAACTTTTCATCCACTGATTTCTCAATATCCTTTAATTTTCCTGGAAATTCCATTATAAAATTTGTTCCATGCACAGAAATTTTTCTTCCCTCAGATGCGACCTCAAAAAACTTAATTTCATCCAGTGGAATAATTCTCACATGGTCTCCTATTTTTAATGTAAGCTTTTTTATTTCATTGGTATTTTCTATTTTATTTCTTTTTATTGCCTGCATTATACATTGGTATACACGATTTCTGAAATCATCTGGATTGTCTTTTAAAATGAAATCAAGTGCCTCAACCTTATATGAAAATGTCAAAAAAGACATCTCTGAATGTGTGGTCACAAACACTATATAACATCTGGGCAGCATTCTTCTGATTTCCATGGCAAGTTCAAGTCCATTCATATCACATCCAAGATCTATATCCAGAAAAAATATACTCGGATTATTTTCCTGTTTAATTGTTCTGATAATTTCTTCAGGATTACCAGTTATACATCCTATTTCCATATCAAGATTTTCTGCTTTTATAATGCTGCACAGTACATCATCCATTTTCTCACTTTGAATCTCATTGTCTTCACATACATAAACTTTAAACATATAATCAGCCTCTCCTGGAAGAAAATTATTTTCATATCCAAATTAATTATACAGGATTAACCATTTTTTACACAAAAATATAATAAACGGTCAATTTATTGTCATAAGCGTTACTTTTTCATCATGTCGAATTCTGTTATAATTATATTTATAGAATTTATATTCACTCGGAGGCAATATGCTAAATATATATTTATGTGAAGATGATGATAAGCAACGTTCTCATATGGCTAAGTTAATTGAGAATACTGTTCTGATGGAAAATTATGCCTTGAACTTCTGTCTTGCAACCGCCAATCCTCATGAATTATTGCAAGCTGCGCAAGGGCAAACCGGCACAGGACTATACTTTCTTGATATTGATTTGAATTGTGATATTAATGGATTAATTCTGGCACAGGAAATAAGAAAAATAGATTCCCGCGGATTTATTGTCTTCGTGACTACTCATTCAGAAATGGGATTTATGACATTTTCATATAAAGTTGAGGCTATGGATTTTATTATAAAGGATAATGTCGATGAACTTAGTGACAGGATTCATAACTGCATTTTAGATGCATATACAAAATACAGCTCTCCTAACAACGAACATCAAAGACTCTTCAAAGTTGAGACTGATAACAAAGATTTATTTATTCCTCTCGATGATATTTACTATTTTGAAACATCAAACACCATACACAAAGTAATGGTTCATACACACAATCAACTAATTGAATTTACATCAAAGTTGAAAGATATAGAACCATTACTTGATGAACAATTTTGCAGATGCCACCGCTCATTTATAGTAAATAAAAATATGATTACTGATATAAATTTGAAAGATCGTATTATTATTTTGAAAAATGGTGAAACTATATTAGCTTCGCGGCAGGGGATCAAAAAAATATTAAATTAACCCCACACCTCTTCTGCGATTTCTTTTACAAGCTTAAGCTTTGCCCACTGCTGCTCCTCTGTGAGTTTATTTCCAATCTCACATGACGCAAAACCACACTGTGGGCTCAGACACAGTCTGTCAAGTGGAATATACTTTGCGGCTTCGTGAATTCTTGCAATAACAGTCTCTTTGTCTTCAAGTTCTGGTGTCTTGGTGGTAATCAATCCAAGAACCACCTTTTTATCTGGTGATACCTTCTTAAGCGGTGCAAATCCACCAGATCTAGCATCATCATATTCAAGTAACAATGCATCCACATTTTCTTTTGCAAATACATAGTCAGCTACTGAATCATATGGTCCACTTGTAAAGAATGTTGAATGATAGTTGCCTCTACAGATATGTGAAGTAATAATCATATCTTCTGGCTTGCCTTCAAGTGCAAGGTTATTAACTTCAAGCAGCTGCTTTTTAACATCTTCAATATCTATTCCAAGTGATTTGTATCTCTGCTTTGCAGCTTCGCCTACTACAGCTCCCCATGTACAGTCATCAAGCTGAAGATTGCGGCAGCCTGCATCATAGAACTGTCTGATTACATCCTGATATGCTTTTGCGATATCCTGAATCAATTCCTCATTTGTGGGATAGAATTTTCTTGTGCTTTCAATATTGGCTGGCACTATAAGCTGCTGAAATGTCTGCGCTGGTGCAGGAATTGTATATTTTGCAACTGTATTCTCATCCTCGAACTGCTGCAGGAATTTGAAATACTCTACAAAAGGATGTTTTGCAGCCTTAACTTTTCCTACAAGATATGTATCATCAAGCACGGCAAGTTCCGCATCAAACTGAACTCCGTTTCCAGTATCCTCATGATCTATTCCATCAAGTCCCCACATGAAATCAAGATGCCAGAATGTTCTTCTGAATTCTCCATCCGTGATAACGTGATAACCTAATTCCTTCTGCTTTGCCACAAGCTTTGTAATCTCTTCATTTACAACTGCATCATAATCTTTCTGGCTGAGCTTTCCTTCTTTATATGATGCCTTGGCATCTTTAAGCCTCTGTGGACGCAGAAAGCTTCCTACATAATCATATCTGAAAGGTGTCTGTAATTTGCTCATTATAATATCCTCCGTATCTTTATCTATCCGATGTCTGTATTTGTTTTCTGAGGATATTCTATCAGCATTTCTACAGTGTGAATAATACTTTAAACTTTAGCTTTTCCATAGTTTTAAACTATGGAAAGGTGCTTCTTGAGTGCTTCTACATAATAAGAACCATATCTGCTGGGAATTGCATTCCTTTTCATTATGATGCCAATTTTCATGGTAGCATCTACTTCCAATGGTCTTGCCACTATACTTGTTCCGTTTAGTTTCTGGTCTATAATTCCGCTGCTTACGGTAAATCCATTTAACCCTATCACCAGATTAAAAAGAGTTGCTCTGTCTCTCACCTGTATATTTTTCGGAAAATCAAGCATGCTCATAAATTCCTCCGAAAAGTAAAAGGAATTGTACTGTCCCTGTTCAAACACAAGATATGGATACGGCTGCAAATCTTCTATCGCAATAACTTCCTTCTTTGCAAGCGGGTGCTTTTTGCAGATAAATACATGTGGTTTTGCCACATATAATTCCTCAAATATGAGTTCATTCTTCTTTATCATCTTTGTCAGAACGTCTTCATTATGTTCTGACAGATACAACACTCCGATTTCGCTCTTGCCGTTTGCGACGTCTTCTATAATCTCGCCTGTCTGTGTCTCCCTGATTATGAAGCTGTACTGGTCCGCATCATACTTCTTGATGAGTTCTACAAACGCATTCACGGCAAATGAATAATGCTGGCATGAAACTGAGAACTTGGGAGTTCTTCGCTCGCCTGTGCCAAAGTGCTGCTTCATATTGTCTGCCTGTTCTAACAACATTCTGGCAAATGAGAGAAGTTGTTCGCCCTCTCTTGTCACCACTACTCCCTTGCTGGATCTGACAAATGCGGTCACTCCCATCTCTTTTTCAAGGTTATGGATCGCTGTGCTAAGACTCGGCTGGGATATGAACAACTTCTGGGCTGCATCGGTAATATTTCCACATTCTGCAACTGTTACGAGGTATGTTAATTGTTGTAATGTCACTTTTGCTCCTATCTTATCTGCTATACTAGTATATATCTACAAACAAGGCTTATATCTGTCTTAAATCCTTCTTTTCTTTAATATACCATCTTCTCTTGCAACAATTATTACATTGCTATTGTATGTTGATTATATATTTAGATAGCGCCGCCTGCAAGAAATTTGTGCTTTATAATAAAATGAGCAATATACGAATTTGGTTATCTGTTTCTTCAGGAACTATGCTCTGAGCTTCGCTTTGATAACATCTGCCGAGTGATCAAAGGACGCCACA
>CAKRLV010000023.1 GCA_934359755.1 uncultured Agathobacter sp. | reverse complement strand
ATAATTGTAAATAAACTTCTCGGTGGTGCAGTGGATGGACTTGTAAGACACGGCGTAGAGGAAAACAACATCACAGCAGCATGGGTACCAGGAGCATTCGAGATACCAGTAGTTGCAAAGAAACTGGCATGTTCAAAGAAGTATGATGCAGTAATCTGTGTTGGAGCAGTGATACGAGGCGATACATCACATTATGATTATGTATGCAACGAGGTGTCAAAGGGTGTAGCACAGGTTGGATTAGAGACAGGTGTTCCAGTACTTTTCGGAATTGTAACAACAGAAAATATCGAGCAGGCAATCGCAAGAGCTGGAAGCAAGGCAGGAAACAAAGGTTATGACTGTGCACTTTCTGCAATCGAGATGGTTAATCTGTTAGAGCAGATTTAAGAATTTTTAATGGATATCAGATTGTAAAGCATGAGGTGTCATTGGATAGAGATATGGCGGAAAAATTCTGTGTGGGTGTGTACTAGATTAAATCCTATTTCGATTGAAACTTATTTATATTAATTGAAAAAAATGATATGATAAAATAAGTTTATAATATATGAATGGAGCATGATACATGGGTATTTATTTTAATCCAGGAAATGAGAGTTTTACAAAAGATAAAAATAGTGAGTTGTATCTTGATAAAACAGGCTTGCTGGAATATTTGAACAGGGTTATTTGTACGAATGCCAATTGCATAAGTGTAAGTCATGCCAGACGTTTTGGTAAATCACATGCGGCAGGGATGATAGATGCATACTATAGCAGAGGATGTAATTCGACTGATTTATTTGCGCAGACAGAGATTGCAAGCAAGAATAGTTTCAAAGAACATATAAATAAGTATAATGTTATACATCTTGATATGTCATCATTCTGGGATGCATATAATGAGCGCATCATAGAAAAAGTTAAGGAATATATTTATGATGAATTAAGACAGACATATGGTGAGCAGATTGATTATACCAAAATGATTAGTTCTGTTCTTTTATCAGTTTACAAAATTACAAAGATACCATTTGTTATTATAATAGATGAGTGGGATTGTGTAATAAGAAATGGTGGCAGCAGGGACTTGGTTCACAATTATTTGCAGTTTCTTCATCTGTTATTCAAGAGTGAGGAATCAAAGGTATTCCTAGCTCTTGCATATATAACAGGTATTTTGCCGATAAAGAAAATAAAGGATGAATCTGCACTCAATAATTTCAGAGAATATACCATGTTAAAATCAAAGCAGATTACTAAGTACTTTGGTTTTACGGAGGATGAGGTTAAGAATTTATGTGATATATATAATATGGATTTTGAGTCAGTAAAAGCATGGTATGATGGATATTCTATAGATGGATATCACATGTATAACCCAAACTCTGTAGTACAAGCTATGTTAGATCATGATTATGATTCGTATTGGAAAAATACGTCTTCATTTGAATCTATTAATACATTTATTACTATGAATTATGAAGGGCTTAAAGATGATGTACTTTCAATGTTAGAGGGAAAGAAAGTCAGACTTAATGTAAATACTTTTCAGAATGATCTTTCAACAGTTGCATCAAAGGATGATGCACTTACGGCATTAATACATCTTGGTTATCTGGCATATGATGCAGATAAGAAAAGCGCATATATACCTAATTATGAGGTGGCGTCAGCATTTGAACTAGCATTACAGACAGGGGCATGGAGTGAGATAGCAAAGTCAATATCAAAGTGTGATGAATTGTTGGATGCAACGATAGAAGAAAATGCTGAAAAAGTGGCTCAGATAATAGAACTCGCACATGAGACATATACATCTATACTTAAGTATAATGATGAAAATGCATTAAGTTGTGTTCTTACAATGGCATATTTTACTGCATCGGCATACTATAACATTGTTAGAGAATTTCCTGCGGGAAAAGGATTTGCAGATTTAGTTTTTATTCCAAGAGCCAATGCAGGGGGAAGACCTGCTATTGTAGTTGAGTTGAAGTATAATCAATCGCCTGAGTCAGCAATTAAACAGATTAAAGAAAAAAGATACCATGGGTGTTTATCAGGATATAATAACAAGATTCTCTTAGTAGGGATTAGTTATGATGATAAAAGTAAAAAGAAACACTCTTGTATAATTGAAGCTATAGATGAAGTTTAATATGTAATATAAGAAAATGGCAGATTCACAGAAATGTGAATCTGCCATTTCCTTATATTACAGTGGTTTTACAGTTTTTGATCATTTTCACTGGGTATATATCTTATAATGTCTTTCATATCACAATTCAGAATGCGACATAAGTCATTTAGTGTTTTAGTTGATGTGTCCAAATTGTTTTTTAGTCGATGTAAAGTGCTATTTGAAATATGGTGATTCTTAGTTAAGGTATACCAATTTTCATTTGAATTTTCTAATGTTTTCCAAAATGGTGAATAATCAATCAATTTAATCCCTCCATTAAATAATGATAATGGGTTCATATTGACTTGAATATCTTCGTTAAAACGAATATAATAATGACAATGTACTATAAGTTTCATTTTCAATATGCCTTTGAAGTATGTATTTGAAAGAACTTAAATTTTTATTCAAAAAATTAACCCCATTTATATTTTTTAGTTGTCTATATAGTGAAGGGAGGAAATTGATAAAAATAAAAGGAAGGAAAGAAAAAATATGGATAACTATCAAAATGAAATTAATCCAGAGATTATTGCGGAGGGAGTTAATTTAGCATATGACAAAGCATATTGGAGAGAATGTGCATTCACAGTGAAAGCTATTACTGTTATAGTGTCTGCATTTGCTATATGGTTCTGGATATCAGGTATTATGGAAAAATCAGAATTGAGAACATTCTTGTGGTTGATGTTGACGTTGGGGGTAGTAGTTTTGTGGAGAGTGATTCCATTAATTATGTCCCTTGTAACATCTATCATAGCAGGGATTATAGTTGCCATGATATTATGGGGATTTTCAAAAGTGATTGCAATAGCAGGATTTTGTTTTGCAGCGATTGTGGTATTTTCGTCAGCTTATAATAGTTAACAATATACTAGTATTAAATAATAAAAGTGAAAAATAAAAATTCGAAGTACAGATTGATACAAATTATTAAATGAGTTAGTAATGATAACTAACGGAAAAGAGGAATTATGAACAAAAGATTTTTAAAAGCTATATTTATGTTTGTATTTTTATTAGTAATTACAAATACAAATATTTATGCAAAAGATAGAACAGAAATATATACAGACGCAGGAGATTCTTTACAGGAACCGATTAATATGGGAAATAGTATCGAGGGAACATTAAATGGAGACGGAAGAAAATACTTTGCGTTCACAACATCTTCCAACAAATCGTTCTATAATCTAGAATTTAATAATAGATCTTGGAAAGATATGTATTTGAAAATATATACAGATGTTTATGGCAGCAATTGTATTTATGAAAAAGACTATATTAATGGTAAAAGTGATGATAAGTTAGATTTAGAAGATCGCTTTTCGCCTAATACAACATATTATATTAGAATTGCTGGTAGTGCTAATGCTCCATTTATGATTAATTTTATAGAATACATTGATGATTATGGGGACGATGCAAATAATGCGACTAATGTTGTATTACAAAATATGTTAGAAGGTGCAATTCAAGATGGTACAGATTGGGATGTATTTAAGATTACAACAGATAATAGGGAGTTATTTTATACTTTAGATATCGAAAATCGTTCTGATGCTGAAATTGGGATAAGGGTATATGAAGACCCATATTTCAGTAGAGAGATTGAAGATATACAATGCTATCATAGAGGAACATATTGGTTAGATTTGGCAAAACTCGACAAGAATTCTGAATATTACATTGTGGTAGTAGGGCTATATGTGGATCAGCAGTATGCTTTTAGGGTAAATGGAACTTTAGATGATTATTCAGATTATACGAATGGTTCTAAGAAAGTGACACTTATTAAGAGCGTGTCAGGTGCAATACAGAATAATAGTGATATAGATTGTTTTAGTTTTGTTACAAGCAATAAGAAGATCAATTATAAATTGAATATTGTAAATAAGAAAAGTGGCAAGTTGAATATCGATGTATATGCTGATGCTAGTAGGACTAAGCTAGTAGATTCAGCTGAGGTATATGGAAAACAAAGGTATAATATGAATTTTACCAGCCTTTCAAAGAAACATAAATATTATATTTCTGTATCTGGAGAATGTACAAGTTATTCAATTAATCTAACCCCACAGGCTAAATCGTTTGCAAATTGTAGTGGAAAGATAAAGGGAATCAAACGTGGTTTCGTATTAAAATTGAACAAGCCTGGAGATTATTCTGGGTATGAAATAAGATATAAACAATCTTATAGTTATAACAGTAAATGGCATAGGAAAATTTATAATACAACAAAAAAGGTAAATGTAAAAGTAAAGGGCTTGTATAATAATTGCTATTATGATGTTCAGATAAGAGCTTTTTATAAATATAAAGGAAAGAAATATTATTCGGAATGGATAAATATTACAAGTCAATATGGAAGTGATGTGTGTACAGAATAAGAGCAAGAGATTTTGAGTGTGCGATTTCTGTTGAAGATATACAATAGCTACTAATGAAAATAGGAAGAACTAATATGAATACAACAAATCAAAATTTTGAAGAAGTATATAAACAAACCATTAATAAGGCCTATTACATGGCGTTTTCGATTGTAAAAGATCAGGAATCCGCAAAAGATATACTTCAAGAAGCATATATAAAGGTATTTAAGAAAATTGATTCATTGCAGGATAAAAATAAGCTTCAAGCATGGGTTAATACGATTGTAAGAAATGAGGCATTGAATTATCTAAAGCGAAATAAGGAATACACATTTTCTGATTGTACATCTGAAGATGAAGATGGCTATAAAAATGATGAGATGTTTGATATAGAGGAAGATAATATTGATTTTATTCCAGATGAACACCTCGACTATACAGAGACAAAACGATTAATGAATGAAATGTTAGATTCCCTTCCGGCGGAGCAAAGAATATGTATTTTTTTACATTTTTACGAGCAGCTATCAATGCAAGAAATTTCTTTGATACTAAATTGCGGCGAAGAGACTGTTAAGAGCAGAATCAGGTATGCAAAGAAAAAGCTCAGAGCACAGACTGTTGAATTGGAAAAGAAAGGTACAAAATTGTATTCTATTCAAATTATTCCATTTTTGGTCTGGATGTTTAAGGCAGAGTCTGAAAGTATATCAGGCTGTGAAAGTATATTAGATATAAAGACTTTGATTGAAGCTGTGGCGTTAGAATCTGTGGTATCTTCATCGTCTGCCACTATAGGTGGGACTGTTAAAATGGCGGGAAACTTAGTAGCAAAAAAAGCTATTATAACACTTATATCGGTACTGGTAGTGGGGAGTTCGATTTTTGTAGGAACAATCGTACATAAAAAATATACAGAATATGTTTCTCAAAATAGTAAGGAATCGCAGATAAATGTTGACGATAAAAATGAAAATTATTTGCCAGAAACGCAAAAAGTACAGGAAACACAGACCAACTCGGATACCGAAAATGTATCTACGGATATTTATGATACGATAGCAGGAGAGTATTTGAATTGTATAAATTCTTTTAAGCATGAATATAAAGAATATCCATCGGAATATGAGAAGAAATATCTTTTGCTAGATATTAACAATAAAGGATATAAAGAATTATTAATTGCAACCCATTCATTTAATGATGATAGAGGCGAACAGGTAGAAATATATTCATATGATGATGAACATTTAGAAAGAATTTACTGTGATGAGTTTAGCTATGGTATTTATCAATACAAAAGTGATAATCAGAATTATTTGTATTTTCCATTTGATGCAGGAACTTTTACTGGTAAAGAGACATGTCTTAATGTCGATGAAAATGGAAACATGGTAGTAAGTGGTGTGAAGGTTGCAGGACCAGATTACTGTTATAAAATTGAGAATATAGATTATTCTCAAGGAAGTATTGATGAAATATTTGATAAGCAGATATATCAGGATAAAAATAAAATAACTAATGATGATTATGATGCTTTTTTAGAAAAATACTTTAAAGTAGATTTAATGGATCGGATAGAATTATTATCGATAGACGATGTTTCAGTAGAGTCTTTAAAGAATATGTTAATGCAGGATGACAATAAGCAAGAGAAAACATCTCACGACAACGAGCAAACATATGCATTATCAAGTATCGAAATAATATCCGAGGATGATGAATACTATACAGTTTCTGCCTCGAAAGATGTGTGGATAAGATTAACAAATGAAGAGCAGAAGAAGTTACGGGAAGGTGAAAAGATAGAAAAGTATGGTACAACTTTTGAATATTATAAATATGAAGCGGAAGGTGATTTACACTGGTATACATTTGCAAATGAATATACTGTGGGAGAAGATGAATTAGAGTTTACAAGATGTTTTGTGAATCCACAACAATCAGAAAGATATTATGGATATAAAGATGTGTTTGGTGGTACGGGAAATGTTTATAATTTTCAAGGAGCCCCATTTTTAGCAACCATTGAAAAGAATGAGTTTAAAATTTCCAAAAAGGCAGAGTTTTATATGCTTGATCTCTCAGGGGGCTCTGCAAATAATTTTGTTTCAATATCAGCAGAAGAATATATTTCTAAATATATGAACAATTCAGATGAAGATGGTTATTATCATTTTAACCAAGGTTTTGTAAAATTTGATTCAGAAGGAAATGTTATTTATTTCAAAGAACTTACATCAGTTTAAACGAAAGGAAGAATAATATGATTAGAAAGAATATAAGAAAAATGTTAATGTTAGTATGCTCTTTTACAATTATAGCATCAGCTAATCCAGGCTTGGTAATGGCAGATGATAATGGGCAGTATGATAATGGCGATGATTATGATAGTGGAGATTCCTATGATAGTGGAGATTCTTATGATAGTGGAGATTCGTATGACAGTGGGGATGAGTACGACAGTGAAAGTGATTCTGAATATGATGATATGCCAGTTGAACCGCAGGGACCATATTTGGAATTAAATACTGAGACAAAGGCAACTGTATATATTGGTGATTCATTTAATATATCATATTCAGCATCAGATAGACCTACATTTAAATCGTCAAATAGTTCAGTTATTTCAGTGGATTCTAATGGAAAGGTAAAATGTCTGAAAAAGGGAACGGCTACAGTTACATTAAAATTGGCTAACATCACGAAGAAGATAGATTATACGGTTATATCAGCTTTTTTAGAACTGCAAATGCCGAAGAAAGTTGAAGTTGTTGTAGGCTGTGAAGGGCAAATATTTTACAATGCAACTGATTATCCTAAATACAAATCAAGTAATCCATCAATTGTTTCAGTTGATAATGAGGGGTATTATAAATGTAAAAAGAATGGAAAGGCTACTATTACCGTAAAGGTAAAAAATATAGTAAAGAAATTCACAATTGAAGTTGGAAATCCATATATTGATTTGGGAACGAGAGAATGTCAGGATATCACACTTCCAGTAGGTGTAGATTCATATGTTGGTGTTTTTAGTAATGATAGTAAGTGTTTGAAATCTTCAAATAGTAAAGTTGTTAAAATAGTAAAAGAAGATGGGGATTATAAAATAAAAACTTTAAAAAAGGGTACGGCCATTATTAGTTGTACAAAGAACAAGAAAATAAAATCTGTAAAGATAACGGTAGTAGACAAACCTTCAATAAATGTTGAAAGTGCAAAAATTGCAAAGCAGAATGGTGAATATTTCTTAGCAGTAAAAATTACGAATAAGACATCTGACAGTATAGTGATTGACCAATTAGGAGAAGAAGAAAATTATGCGGGTTCTGGAGGTGGAATATATTTTTATGCGGTTCAAAAGCCGGTTACAATAAAACCAGGTAAAACTGCAACAGTAAAGGTAAATACTCATATGAGTGAGCTGAATGCACTAAATGATAATGGAAAAATATCTGATCCAAGAGTTGTTTTAAAATATAAGGGAAGCTATTTAAATATTACATATGATGCAAAAAACAAGTCGTGCAATCAATATAAGGCAAAGAGTTATGAATATATGGGATTGATACAATATGTAAGATAATCATGCAGGAAAATATTACCAATAAGAGTTTTGAAAGACAAAATTAATATTTTAAGAATAAATCCAGCCAGTCAATGTAATCTGGCTGGATTTTTAACTGCATTTGTTCGTATGAGAAAAATTTGATTGTCTGCCACACAAATTTCTCTTTTTAGTTGACTCTAAACCTGGTTCATACTTTATAATTACACTCAAATACAGGAAAATACAGCTACGGAGGAGTTCATCATGATGCGGAGAAAGAAAAGACAATACGAGATAATAGACAGGAATTTTGGAAAGAATCCATTGGAGCAGAATATTTTTTATTGCGCAAGAGACAGAATGGATAAAATTGCGCGGTATGTGAAAAAGAACAATAAAAACTACATTGATGACATCACATGGGAAGACCTCGAGATGGATGAGGTTTATATGAGAATTAATCATACTAACAGTTTTATCGGAGAGCAGCTTCTTTATCATAAATTGCATGATGTGGGGGCAGGCTCTAGGAATAGAGTGGAAGAAAAAGTATCATATCTGGACGAAAATCCTGAGTGCCGCAGGGAAATCGAGAGAAGGTTACAGCTTATCGGTAAGCGTGAGGGAACATATTATCTGACCGAATTTTTACAGAAAGCTAATTGGTGGAAAGTTGGAAGTTCTCTGGTGCTTCATCTTCTGCAATTGATTTTACTGTTCGTTATAATAGGTGCTATTATAAGTGACAATGAATTATTTTTCTTTGGACTTGTTATATCGGCATCTGTTAATCTGATTGTTTATATAAGGGCGAAGATGCAGTATGAAGTTTATCTCGAATCATTAAGTGTTTTCAAGCAGATTTATGATTTCGCAGCATGGATAGAAAAAAGTGATAGTAAACAAAATATTTTTGTTACACCAAGAGAGAAAAAGGCCATTGATTCACTTAAAAAGGTATCTAATGTTATTTTCAAGTTCTATGGACGTAAGCAGAGCAATTTATCGGGAGATGTATTTGCACTTCTTAGTGATTATATCTGGGGTGTAACGTTGTTTGATATATCGCTATTTAATTATATTATGAAAATCATTTATGATAAGCAGGATGATGTGATGGAATTGCTTGAAATGACAGGAAACATAGATGTGTGCATATCAATTCTGTCATACCGAAAAAGTGTGGATTATTGGTGTATCCCAGAATTTGTAGAATGTGGATTTAAAGCAGAAGAAATAGTGCATCCATTGCTGGGACATCCTGTTGCCAATGATTTTGAACTGGCAGATCGGGCAATAATTTCAGGTGCGAACGCATCGGGAAAATCGACATTCATGAAAGCTGTTGCGATTAACTGTATACTTGCGCAGACCATAAATACCTGTACTGCGAGAAGGCTGCGGCTGGCACCAGTGTATATTATGACATGCATGTCACTTCGTGATGATATTATGTCGGGCGAAAGCTATTTTTTCCGCGAAGCAAAATATTTAAAGAGAATCCTTTCGGTCATTGAGTGTGATAATATGGAGAAAAGAAGTACAAATACTGTTTTATGTGTAATAGATGAAATCTTAAAAGGAACAAATACAAGAGAAAGAATAGCGGCATCTAAAGCAATCCTTGACTTTATAAGTGACAGGAATTGCCTTGCGATTGTTGCAACGCATGATAACGAACTGACCGAGAATAGTATGTACAGGCAGTTTCATTTTGAAAGCCATATTATAGAAAATGATATGAAATTTGATTACAAGATAAAAGATGGAGTGAGCTCAGAATCAAACGCAATAGCATTGCTTTCAGTTCTGGGATATCCTGACAATATTATTAAAAATGCAATGGAGAATATGAGATGAGGATAGGTGAGATTGCACAGCTGACAGGACTTAGTGTAAGTAATATCCGCTTTTATGAAAAAAAGGGATTGATAGGACCGCAGAGAGAAGATGGCAGTAAATATAGAAATTATACGGAAGACGACTTAAGAAGTTTAAAGAAAATTGTCCTGTATCGCAAGATGGATTTTCCGATAGAAGTAATACAGCAGCTTCAAAATTCACAGATAGATGTCGGAGATGCATTTGAGCAGCAGCTCATAGATTTGAAAAAGAAAGAAAAGATGATTCAGGGCGCGATCGGTTTATGTGAAAAAATGATAGATGATGGTGCATATGAAGATATTGATGTCGAGTATTATTCAAATTATGTAAAAGAGGAAGAGTCGCGCGGAAATATCTTTGCTATGGTTGATGATGTGATACAGGATTTTGCAGATTATACATATTTTTATAGAACTGGATGGAATGTATTTCCGTTTATGTATTCCAGTCGTGGAATGAAGTATATATGGTGTGCACTTATTGTATTGACACCGATAATTATTATGATAGATGATGTGCTAGATGGTGATGGCGTAAGTGTTGTGCTGATGATATTCTGCATAGGGTGGTTGATGGTTGTGCTGTATAACATAATACGGTTTTTGCAGTATCGCAGGGAGGCATAAATCAGGTATTGCTCGAAAAGTTACTGTTCACACATAACAGTGTGATCAGCAACGATTACAGCCCATTTAAAATGCCTCTACGAGGCAGGGGCTGTAATCACACAATAATTAACACTATGGCGCATAGCTTGACAGCGCGGTGTCAAGCTTGCGTCTGAACAGTAACTTCGAAAATCTTATATGTATGTCATTTATGCTGAAAAATCTCATTGCGTATTTATAGATGATACGTTTATAATAAATGTATAGAAAATACCGGATATTTTATAAAATAGAGGTGAAAAGTATGAGTGTGCAGACAGATTGTGAAATGTTATCTGTTCAGGCAATGGAGGCATATGCTCAAAAATATAATGTTTCAGGTAATGATGTGATAAAATTATTTCATGAAAATCAGGTTTTTGAAAAGATAATGATTCAGCATGAATATCTTCATCAGGTAAGTTTTGAAGAAGTATTAGAGTATGTGGAGAAAATTATTACGGAAGGTTCAAAGGAATTGGTGGTTTATCATGGAAGCTGCTATGAATTTGACAATATAGATCTTAATAAATCTCATAATAGAAGAGATTTTGGAAAAGGATTTTATACTACAATCTTACAGTCTCAGGCTGAGGAATGGGGATATAGGTTATCATTAAGAGAAAAGAAGAAGAAGTATTTTGTTTATGAATACTTGTTTGAAGAAAATTCGATGTTAAAAGTGAAAAGATTTGATGCATTGAGTGAGGAATGGCTGGAATTCATTAAAGAAAATAGAAGTAAGGGGGGATTACAGCATAATTATGATGTTGTAATTGGACCGGTTGCAGATGACAATACAATGGAGACTGTTCAGTTATATATAGCAAATATTTTAACAGTATCAGAAGCTGTAGATAGATTGAGATATAGTAAAATAAATAATCAGGTGTCATTTCACACGGAGAAAGCATTACAGTATTTGCAGTTGGTAAGGAGGAATTCTTATGCCAGAAATGATATATAGTTTTAATGGAAAAGATATTACTATGAATGTTTGTATACAAATTAGGGATGTATTAAAGGTGTTGCAAAAACATTATGATATCACTTTTGAGGAGGCGGCATTAAAATTTTATAAGTCAGAAACGTATAAGACGTTGCAGCAGACCGAAAATGGACTATGGGCAGAGTCGGCAGAATATATAGCTGATAGATATTATGATGAAGTTGATGTTGCTGAATGAGTATAGAAATAGTAAAAGTTCGCAAAAGCTAAATGAATATATTTTATGAATAAATGGTTAGATATGATATTAA
This sequence comes from uncultured Agathobacter sp., assembly GCA_934359755.1. Lineage (GTDB taxonomy): Bacteria > Bacillota > Clostridia > Lachnospirales > Lachnospiraceae > Roseburia. Next base: position 21,672 of record CAKRLV010000023.1, on the reverse strand, counting down.
AATGGCAGGAATGTATAAATTTTATACGTTCCTGCATTTTTTTATCGGACGTAGAAGTAAAGCAGATTAAAGAGTATGTTCCACATGCTTTGAACAGCGTTCAACATTTAATTATCGCGGAAGATAAGTATGGAATCGTGGAAGTTACTGTTAATGAACAGAATCTAATTGATTTATGTCCTAAAATACATTAAAATTTAGGAGATAAATGATATCTTAGGAGATTGGACATGAGAACATTCGATTATTCACTATTAAAAGAAAAAAAGTGGGATAGTGAGATAATTTCACTTGTTGCACAGATTCATGAATATAAGGGCAGACAGGAAGTGTATCTTAAGCAGAAGCCTGAAGAGCTGGATAAGCTTATAGAAATAGCAAAGCGTCAAAGTACGGAGGCATCGAATGCTATCGAAGGAATAAGAACGACCAGTACCAGATTGAAGCAGTTATGCGAGGAAAAGACAACACCGAAAAATCGTGATGAACAAGAAATTCTTGGATACAGGGATGTTCTTAACACGATTCATGAGAATTATGAGTATATTCCAATAAGAGCAAATTATATTTTACAGTTACACCGTGATTTATATAAGTATACAGAAAAAAGTATAGGTGGTCATTTTAAGACAACACAAAATGTAATTGCAGCTACGGACGAGATAGGAAAAGAGTATGTTCTTTTTACACCACTTGCACCGTATGAGACACCAGCTGCGATAGATTCTATTTGTGAGAATTATAATAAAATAGTTGCAAATGATGAATTGGATGTACTTTTACTTATTCCTGTTTATATCCATGATTTTCTTTGCATACATCCGTTCAGTGATGGAAATGGAAGGATGAGCCGTTTGCTTACAGCATTACTTTTATATAGAAGTGGATATGTTGTTGGCAAATATGTCTCTATTGAAAATAAGATTGCGAAGAACAAAGACTTATATTACAAAGCTTTGGAAGAATGTCAGGAAGGCTGGCATGAGAATAAGGAAGATGTGACCCCTTTTATAAAATATATGCTCAGAATTATACTTGCTGCATACAGAGACTTTGAGGAAAGGATAGAGCTTGTAAATGAAAAGATTCCTGCAAAAGAAATTGTAAGGCGGGCAGTGTATAGTAAAATTGGAAAAATGAGTAAAAACGATATTACAGAATTGTGTCCTTCAATAGGAACAAAATCAGTGGAACTCGCTTTGAAACAATTAGTAGAAGAGGGCGTTCTTATAAAAAAGGGAGCTGGTAGGGCTACATTTTATGTTCGGGGTGATGCAAAATGATGAGTTGCCAAATAATAAGTTATTGCAGTTATTGCATAAAACTCTTATAATTAATAAGACATTATGCGTAATAGCAAAGGAGAAGATTATGAGTAATTACAATATTAATACAAAATGTGTGCAGGCTGGATATACACCAGGGAATGGAGAACCAAGACAAATCCCTATAATACAGTCTACTACATTCAAATATGATACAAGCGAAGAGATGGGCAAGTTATTTGACCTGGAGGCGAGCGGCTATTTTTACACAAGACTGCAGAATCCTACAAATGACCATGTAGCAGCAAAGATAGCAGAACTTGAAGGTGGTACAGCAGCAATGCTAACATCATCAGGTCAGGCGGCTAATTTCTTTGCCTTATTTAATATATGTGAAGCCGGAAGCCACATAGTTGCATCATCTTCAATTTATGGAGGAACATTTAATCTTATTTCTGTGACAATGGCGAAGATGGGAATTGATGTCACATTCGTATCGCCAGACAGTACAGAGGAAGAGTTGAATGCCGCTTTCAAGGAAAATACAAGAGCAATGTTTGGAGAGACAATTGCAAATCCGGCTCTTACAGTATTAGATATTGAGCTGTTTGCAAAAGTGGCTCATGCACACGGAGTGCCACTTATTGTGGACAATACATTCCCTACACCGGTTAATTGCAGACCATTTGAATGGGGAGCAGATATTGTTACACATTCTACAACCAAATATATGGACGGACATGGCGCAACTGTAGGCGGAGCTATTGTTGATTCAGGCAAATTTGACTGGATGGCACATGCTGATAAGTTCCCAGGACTTTGCACACCAGATGAGTCTTATCATGGAATTACATATGCAGAGAAATTCGGAAAAGAAGGTGCATTTATTTCAAAATGTACATCACAGCTTATGCGTGACTTTGGATGTATTCAGTCACCACAGAATGCTTTTATTTTAAATCTGGGATTGGAATCACTTCATGTGCGTATGCCTCGTCATGTAGAGAATGGACTTGCTGTCGCACAGTTTTTGGAGAAATCTGACAAGGTAATTAAGGTTAATTATCCGGGCCTTGAGTCAGATCCATATTATGAGATTTCAAAGAAGTATATGCCAAATGGCGGATGCGGTGTTGTATCGTTTGAACTTGCAGGAGGTCGGGCATCGGCAGAGAAGTTCCTCAAGAATTTAAAGCTTGCTTCAATAGAGACACATGTTGCAGATGCAAGAACATGCTGCCTGAATCCAGCTACATCTACACATCGCCAGATGTCAGAGGAGCAGCTTAAAGAAGCAGGAGTTCCAGCAGGACTAGTTCGTATTTCATGTGGACTTGAGGACAAAGATGATCTTGTAGCGGACATTGCACAGGCTCTTGAACAGATATAATTTCGGGAGGTGAAGGTCATGATGGTAAGTCCAAATGCATTTGCGAATGAACATCAGGATGATTCATATGAGGAATTGGTTAAGCTGCGCGAAGAGCTACTTATTGAAATTAATAAATACGAAGCATCTGATAAGTCGGCTTCTGCAAATATTGCATGTTTTCCGACGCCAGAGGTCAGGTATATGATGAATCTTCAATATGTAGCGCGCCTCTGTAATATGATAGCGAAGAAATACAATTCTACTTTTGCTATGGGGGAAGAGAATTAATGTCTAAAGTACAAACTATACAGATAAATGAAAGTGTGTTTGGATACAATGAGTCGCTTGCAGATGCGACAGGGATTCGGTCACTTCAGATTCACAATGGGGGGCTTTGCCATATTGATGCAGAGATGACTTTGAAAGCGATAGAAGAACAGATAAAGGCTGTTAGATAGTATTTATGATAGATGTATGTAGAATCAAGAAGACATATGGAAGAAATCATGTGTTGAAAGATATAAGTTTTCAGGCAAAATGCGGTGAGAAAATAGTAATAGTCGGTCAGAATGGATGTGGAAAGTCTACACTCATGAAAATAATGGCTGGTGTTATGAAAGCTGACAGTGGAAGTATAAGCTATTTCGGGAATGATACAAGAACTAAAAAGGGTATATTTGCAAAGTACTGTGGATATGTACCACAGGATAATCCACTTATGGAGGAATTGTCTGTAAAGGATAACCTTTTGCTTTGGAAGGGCAAGGATGAAAAGATAAGGGATATGGTTATAGAGCAGTTTGAACTGGGTGATATCCTAAGGAAGCCGGTTAAAGAACTATCTGGCGGAATGAAGCGCAGACTTAGTATTGCATGTGCGCTGTTACATTGGCCGCCGGTTCTTTTATTAGATGAACCTACCACAGCGCTTGATTTATATTATAAAAACAGTATCATGCAGTGGATTTCAAATTATTGCAATATGAATGGAATTGCTATCATGACATCACATGATGAGGCCGAGATTTTAGATGCCGACAGATGTATATTTATGGCAAATGGAACAATTAAGGATATAGGCAAAATTAATGATATATCAGTAATAGTAAAGGAGTTAGAAAATGGAAAAAAGATTTGATCCAATGACAGGACAACCAATTGAACAAAAGGAGCAGCAGCCACAGATGCGGTTCGACCCAATGACAGGTCAGCCAGTACAGCAGGCACAGCCGGTACAACCGCAGCCAATACCACAACCAGTGCAGCCAGTACAGCCACAGGCACCACAACAGCCACAGATGGCATTTGACCCAATGACAGGTCAGCCAGTACAGCAGGCACAACCAGTACAGCAGGCACCACAGCAGCCACAGATGGCATTTGATCCAATGACAGGTCAGCCAGTACAGTCACAGGCGGCACCAGTCAAGAAAAAGAAGAAAAAAGCACCATTTATTATAGGTGGAATTGTAGCCGCGGTTTTAGTAGTTGTAGTTACCATAGCAGTATTAGCTAAATCAGGAATCTTCTTAAGTCCAAATGACAAGATTATTCTTGCTACATACAATACATTCGAAGACAAGACAGAACTTACAAAAGCAGTTGATGTTAGTGATATTTTGAACTCTGGAAAATATACCGTGGCAGTAAACGGTGGATATGGCACAAACACGATTGATTGTTCATATCTGGTAGAAAAAAAATCGCAGCAGTTAAAGGGAAATGTGACAATTGGAAGTTATCCAAATATCGATTTTGACATATTTCTTGCAGATGGAAAAGTAGATGCATACACATCTCTCGTAAGTAATTATTTATTCGAGTATGACTCTAAAAAGACAAACACAGGATATCTCATGCAATCAATGCCACAGAGTGAGATTGATGAATTTAACTATTCATTACAGCAGCTTGGTAATTCTGGAAATCTTAAGGATACAGATGCCGGCAAGCTTACTGAAGCTTTACTTGAGGATTTCAGAGATCTGAAGTTTGAAAAAGTAGATGCTAAAGAGATTACTATAGATGATAAGAGCAGATTATGCGCTGGATATGTTACATATATCGATACTAATACTATGAAGAAATTTGTCGATGATATGAAGAACAATACTTATAAAGGCGCAGATGTCGATTATGATTTTGATGAACTATATGAGGCAATTGATGACATGTCAGATATATATTTGACAGTATATATTTATAAGAACAAGCTTGCATCTATAAATGTAAAGAGCAACAAATCTTCTAATGATGCAGAGATTATTTTCCACGGTGGAAAAGCAAGATGGCAGAATCTTGAGATACTTGCTGATGGAAAATCGGTTTGTCAGTTAGTTGGAAGCAATAATGGTTCCGAGGAGAGCTACGAAGTAAAATCAGATGGTTATACAGCTTGTTCTCTTACATATGATAACAAAACAGGAAACATTGCTTTTTCGGCAGATGAGGTAGCTATGACAGGTACAATCAAGAAGAGTAAGAATGAATTTTCATTTACACTTGACAATCTGTATGGAATAAATGGAACTGTAACTATCTCAAAGGGGGCTAAGGTTGTTAAGCCTATGGCTGAAAATACATTTGATTTAGGTAATGCGTCTGAGGACGATATACAGAATATGGCAATGGATGCTGTTTCAAGTAATCCGGAATTGAGTCAGTTTATTGGTGGTATGTATTAAATGTTTTTAAACTATTTTGGCCTAGAGTTTAAGAATTGCATAAAAGTAATAAGAAAATCAGTAATAAGCATGCTTTTGGTAGTTGCAGCGATAATAGCTGCAATTGTTGGGAGCAGTATGTTGCTGATGAAATCAGGCGTATTTAAGACAATAGATGTAGCAATCGTTTTGCCAGAGGAGAAGAATGATTCCAAGTGGGCGCTTGATTTTCTACTATCAACAGAAAGCGTAAAGAGTGTGTGCGACATTAAATATTTTAATGAGCTTGATGCCGCAAAGGAAGAATTAAAAGAAGGCAGGATAAAGGCGATAATTATGCTTGAACCTGATTTTTATGAAGATATTGATACTGGGGTTAATACTCCAGTATCAATTTTTATTCCAGACCATGTTTCACTTAATACATCAGTATTCCTCGAACTGTTACAGGATGCAGTCAATCTGCTTCAGGTATCACAGTCGGGAGTGTATTCTGCGATTGATATATCGCGTGAATACAGCAGCGAGTGTGTAAAGCATAATGTTGGTGATGAGGTAGCAATAATATATGCCATGGCGATTCTTGCGCGCAATTCAACATTTGATAAAAAGGTTATATCTGCAACAGGTGAGGCAGATTTGTATCAGTACTATTTTACAACATTGATAATTATTGTAAGCCTATTGCTCACTATCAATTTTTCACATATGTACAAAAAGGAAAATTTGTCTTTGCTGCAGAAGCTGAAAGTTTACGGACTGAGTGTGCCTATGCAGTCTCTTGCAAAAGTCGGAATATTAACATTAATAATGTGGCTGATAATGCTTATATTGTACATGATTACATATTCAATAAGCACGGTAACAGGCTTCTATTTTCTTGAGGCCGGAATTGGCGGAGCGTTTTTATTGCTTCCTGTAGCGTTATCCATAGCTGTATTCATTCATCTTATTTATGCAATAATAGGGGAAAGTACATATGCAGGCGGTGTCATGCTCGCTATAGATTTGTTTATGGTGCTTGGCTCAGGACTAATCGTGCCACTTGCGTATTATCCGAAATGTATTCAGATGGCGGGTAAAATGATGCCTGTTACACTTTGGAACAGGTATTTGCAGCAGTCATTATTTGGAGGCAGTGATTCTGTAATCCTAATCTGGGTGGTTGCAGGAATAGTTATAGAATTTGTGATTGGAACAGGAATATTATGCAGAAAAAAATAATCTGGTACATAGTTCAATTGAAGATGATTTTAAAAAGCTGGGGATTATATCTGCAGCTTGCTGCTATGGTGGGCATTGTGATTTTGATTGGAAGTATAAATATTCCGGATGGCAAAAACATGAATGCTGGAATATACCTTGGAAATACTGAATATGGCAGAGAAATTGCTGACGATATTATGAGCATGGATAGTGTATTTAACTTTTCCATATATGATGATAATCAAAGCATGGTAGAAGATGTCGGACAGGGAAAGCTGGAGTGTGGATTTGTATTTGGTGATGATTTCGACAAGAAATTTGAAAACGGAAATACAAAGGAACTGATAGGTTATATCTGTTCGACTGATACTACCAAGGGAGCGGTTATAAAAGAAAGTGTTTATTCAACATTTCTGAAAAGTTATAGCAGAATTCTGCTTAAAGAAAGTGATGAGAAAATATTTGACAGTGCAGATGAAAAAAGATTTGGAGAAATGCTTCGCAAAAATGACGAGTTCCTTGACTCTTCGTTATTGTTTAGTACAGATATGATTGAGCTTGAATGCAAACAGGAGACTGAGACCATATCGAAGGTAAATCCAATAAGGGGAATAATTATCTTTTTTGTTTTTCTAATAATGTATCTGTATGCTGGCAATAGCTGGTCGGATAATGGCAGGGTAAAAACAGCATTAAGCAGAGAAAATCAGTTATGGTTTGATTTCATGGGAGAACTTGCTGCCGGGACAATCCCATTATGTGCTATGTTTTTACTTTTTACATGGACAGGAAACTGGTATGGAAAGACGGATATCTTAAAGATTTTTATATTTATTATCTATAGTGCAGTATGGATAACAATTCTTATGCATTTTATTAAAAGCAGGATTTCATATTACTCAAGTATAGTAGTTATGATGATTTGCTTTTTGTTTTTGTGCCCTGTATTTGTAGATTTGGAACAATATGTCCCTGCAATCAGATATATCAGAATATTAATCCCTACAGGAATCTTTTAATCTATTTATCCCATATAAGTCACAAAAAATGAAACTGGACATATCTTTTGATAAGAACTATAATACAGTTAGAGGTGACTAACTTGTTATTTCAAAAACATAAGGAGGAACATATTATGACTACATTTTATGGAATTATGATTCCATTTCTAGGAACTAGTATTGGAGCTGCCTGCGTGTTTTTTATGAAAAAAGATATGAGTGATATGGTTCAGAGGATTCTGACAGGATTTGCAGCAGGTGTTATGGTTGCAGCATCTATATGGAGTCTTATAATACCAGCACTAGAGCAGAGCGAAAGTATGGGGAAACTTTCATTTGTACCAGCTACAGTCGGGTTTTGGATAGGAATACTATTTCTTTTACTTTTAGATCACATCATTCCACATCTACATAGAAAAAGCAATGAGGTAGAAGGACCTAAGACTAAATTTCGAAGAACAACAATGATGGTATTTGCTGTTGTATTGCATAATATCCCAGAGGGAATGGCAGTAGGAGTCGTATTTGCAGCATATCTGTCTGGAAATTCGGGAATAACTATTATGGCAGCACTTGCACTTTCTATAGGAATAGCAATACAGAATTTCCCGGAGGGAGCAATCATATCTATGCCGCTTCGGGCAGAAGGCATGAAAAGAGGAAAGGCTTTTGTGGCTGGGGTGTTGTCTGGAATAGTGGAACCTATTGGTGCTGTTGTTACAATTCTTGCAGCAGGTTTTGTAGTACCACTGCTTCCATATCTGCTTAGTTTTGCGGCAGGAGCGATGCTTTATGTAGTAGTTGAGGAACTTATTCCGGAGATGTCCGAGGGTAAACATTCTAATCTTGGAACAATTTTTTTTGCTTTTGGATTTAGTCTGATGATGGTTCTTGATGTTGCGCTTGGATAAAAAATATATATGTAATGCTTTAATGAGAAAAAGTATCGCGAAGGATGGTTGAAGTATAAAACAAGATATGTTATTCTAACCATGGTTAGAGAATACTAACTTATGAAGGAGGTTTATCATGGATAAGATTTATGTAGTTTACTGGTCTCAATCAGGAAACACGCAGGCCATGGCTGAGGCTATAGGAAAGGGTATACAGGATGCTGGTAAGGAAGCCGCAGTTGTATATGTGGGTGATGCATCTATAGCAGAGCTTAAGGATGCTAAGGCATTTGCATTAGGTTGTCCGGCTATGGGAGCGGAAGTTCTCGAAGAGGCTGAGATGGAGCCATTTGTCTGTGATGTAGAAGGAATTGCATCAGGCAAGACAATCGCATTATTCGGATCTTACGGCTGGGGTGATGGCCAGTGGATGAGAGACTGGGTAGATAGAATGAATGGCTGTGGAGCCAATGTCTTGAACGGAGAAGGACTTATTTGCCAGGAGACACCAGATGCTGATTGCATCGCTGAGTGTGAGTCACTTGGTAAGCAGCTTGCACAGGCATAATACCTGTGAATTTATGACTTGTAAGCGACACACAGGCAGATAGATAAGCAATTTGTAAGATGATTAGGAGGCTTGAAGTGAGTGTAAGAAAATTGGAAAAGGGATTGTTTGAGCATTGTGCACCTACACTTGCTGGAATTAAGTGCGCAGGTCTCTTTAATTATTATCATGATGGAGAATCGCTGGTTCGGGAAGAAGTTCAGGAAATCAACCGCCTGATAAATGAAAAAGGTGTATATGTAGAGGTTCTCAAGATGAGGACGGATTCAGCTCTTATATATATCTACAGACCAGCAATGCTAGAAGAAGCACTAGGTAAAAGCGGAGTTTTTGATTTACTTTTAAAATATGGCTATAAGAGCTGTGATGCAGATTACTGTATAAAGCGCCTTAAAAGCAAATTCATAAGTTCATCATGTTTTCCGCATGAGATAGGAATTTTTCTGGGTTATCCACTTGAGGATGTGAAAGGGTTTATTGAAAATGCCGGGAGAAATTGTGAATGCTGTGGGGCATGGAAAGTATACTGCAACAGCGAAGAGAAGGTTAAGCTGTTTGCACAGATAAAAAAATGTAAGGATGTATATACCAAATTATTTTTTGAAGGTGTGGGAATTTCAAAAATGACTGTTTGCACATAGAATGCAGGGCATACGTGTTTAAGTACATGATATGCCCTGTATTTTTAATTTCATTTAAGGATGTGGTGTTAATCTCTACTGGTACAATCGAATGACCAGGAGGAGATTATAATATGAAATCTAAATTTATAAGGTTTGCTACATCATCTTTTACAAGTTTTCTAATTGATTATGCGTTGTTCTGCGCGCTGTCTTTTATATTTCCAGATACAAAATTATGGATTCTTGCAGCCAATATAATAGCAAGAATTGCGAGCGCAATTTGCAATTATATGATGAACTGCAGATTTGTCTTTGGGGAAGAAAGGAGCACTAAGTCTACCGTGCAGTACTTTATACTGGCGGCCTTTATACTGTGTATGAACAATGTTGTCTTGTTACTTTTCTCATTGATTCCGGGACTCAAACTATATATTGCAAAAGTGTTTACAGAACTTTCACTTTTTGTGATGAATTATTGCATTCAGAAAAAAATAATTTTCAGACATAAATTTTAGCTTCGTTTAAGGTTGAAACATTATCCTTGATTCATAAAGATAAACAAGGTATTCCGAAGGAGGAAATGATTATGGCTGAGAAGAGATATGCGCTTATACCTGCATATAAACCTGATAAAAAATTAATAAAGATTGCAGTACAGCTGATAGAAAATGGATACAGTGTGGTGGTAGTAGATGATGGAAGTGGTCCGGAATATGCGGACGTTTTCTATGAGATTCTGCCGTATGCAGAGCTTCTTATACATGAAGTAAACAGAGGCAAGGGCGCAGCAATTAAGACGGGGCTTGAATTTATAGCAGAAGATGGCAAAGAGGATTACACTGTTGTTACATTGGATGCAGATGGGCAGCATTCAATAGATGATGTTATAAGAGTAACAGAAGTGGCAGAGAAAGAGATAAACAGCCTGATTCTTGGCGTGAGAGAATTTGATAAGGATGTGCCGATAAGAAGCCGGCTTGGAAATGTCATCACGAGGTGTATATTTTTATTTGTCACGGGTATTCGGATACAGGATACACAGACAGGACTTCGGGCATTTTCGGATAAGCAGGTGGAGTTTATGCGGAGCATAGCAGGAGAGCGGTATGAATATGAGATAAATGTATTGCTTGAATATGCAAAAGGTGGAATGCTTATATGTCAGATTCCAATAGAGACAATATATCTTGATAATAACAATAGTTCACATTTTCATGTGGTACGTGATTCAGTTCTAATATATGCTCAGATATTAAAGCATATGGATGTAAGAATGGAAAGGCGTGGTGCAGGATGGTAGAGAAGAAGCAAAAGAAGAAAGCAGGATGGATAGAAGCAGTATATGGTATTGTCCTTATTGCTTTTACAGTATATATGTTGCTTGATACATTCGTGATAACAAGAAAAATTACAGTAGTAAATGCACAGACAGCAGAAAGCGGAAGTACAGCAGGCACAGGAAGTACATCTGAAGGACGGTCGGCGGAACAGGAAAGTACGGTAGATGGGCAGACAGCAAATACAGGAAATACAACTGATGAACAGAGTTCAGGAGATAATGCTTCACAGGATAACAGCACCAGCACAACCGGAAATGTATCTACGACATCGACAACATATGAGGATGACAATATAAAGATAACTCTCACAGATTATCGTGAAAATGATACTGATATACATGTTGCAGATGTGGTGCTGAATTCATCAGATTATCTGAAAACAGCATTTGCACAGAGTTCATACGGAAGAAATGTGACAGAGAAGACATCTGAGATAGCTGATAGTGTAAATGCGATTCTGGCTATAAATGGAGATTACTACGGAGCCCAGGAAAGCGGATATGTCATAAGAAATGGTGTCATATATAGAGATGACGCCCAAAGCGGAAACGAAGATCTGGTGATATATGAAGATGGAAGTTTTGAGATAATACAGGAGGATGAGGTTACAGCAGAAGAACTTCTTGAAAAAGGGGCGCAGAATGTACTCTCATTTGGACCAGCACTTGTTGAAAACGGTAGCATAAGTGTCTCAGAGAATGAAGAAGTTGGAAAAGCGATGGCGAGCAATCCAAGAACCGCGATTGGAATAATCGATGAAAATCACTATGTTTTTGTAGTGGCAGATGGAAGAACATCAGAAAATGAAGGACTCTCATTGTATGAACTTGCAGAATTTATGGAAAGCCTTGGAGTGACAACTGCATATAATCTCGATGGAGGCGGTTCGTCAACTATGTATTTCAATGGTCAGATTATAAATTCACCGACAACAAATGGACATTCAATTAAAGAGAGAAGTGTGAGTGATATCGTATATATTGGATACTAGTACATCGAATAGCCAGAAACTTATTTTTCGATGTACTAGAAATCAACTAGAGAGAAGTGAAAAAATAAAATGTATGCATTATTTATTATGAATGCAGGCAAAGTAAGGTGTGTGAATTAAATATGAAAACAGAACAGATTATGCAAAATCCAATAATAAAAAAGCAAATGATAAGAAAGCCAATAATAAGAAAGCAAATAATAAGAAAGCAAATAATAAAGAATATAGTTTTAACAGCGTTTTGTATTATTTTTTCAACGATATATGAATTTTTCAGCCATCAGGTGTACTCGATATTTATGATAGGAGCTTTTATAGTTCCACTTTTGGCAGGAGTAGGCATAAACGTAATAAGATGGCTGGTATATAAAGAGATAGAAATTTCAGAAAGCGCACTGGCAATCTGTCAGTGTGGCGTATATACACTGACAGCTGGAAGTATATTCAGAGGCGTACTTGATATCTATGGCACAACTAATAGCAAGGGAATACTGTTCTGGTATGTAGGATTTTTATTAATTGCAATAGGCGGTGCAATAGAATTTATACATTATGTAAAAGAGCGTAGTACTACAGATATTTCTGGATGATATTAATCATTTGTGGGTAAAGTCAAGGGTTACTGTTCGCATTGTCAGGTGTGAACAGCAACAGTTAAGGCAGTTAAGGAAATATTAAGATGACATTGTGGTATTTCTTGATATAATGAAGATGAACCGAAAAGTACGTACTCTCATATAGAGGTACCAATAAAGAAAAGGGGGATTCGAGTTTGAAGAACAAATTTTTACTCACAGGTTTAATGATTTTAGGTGTATCAATGCTTTCAGGATGTTCAGTAATTGCAGATGCTACATATGATTTTACTACACCGGATAATGTGAATGTTACAGCGAAGATATCAATTGATAAGGCATCAGTAGATGCAGTTAATGATGGTCAGCCTACATCTCCAGAGGCAGTCGTTGAGGTGATTGATGGAGTAGAGTATTATACTGAGACAGAGAGCCAGACAATAGCAGGTGACGATGCATTAAAGGGACAGTCTACAGAGACAGGTACAGTCGGCAAAATTACAAAGGATATTGTATATCTGGAGTCTGATCCAGATGATAGTATGGTATCACAGTATGAAGATACAACTGATGACATGAGTATGTTATTTACATGTACTTTTAACAATGATGTACCATATGTAGAGACATCTGGTGCACTTAGCAATGATAACAAGACAGTTGTCTTCAAGATGGACAATGCATCAGCATCTAACAAGGTTAAATGGTATGCATATACAGAAAAAGGTAAGCAGCTTATAGCAGCTAATAAGATTACACCAACAGTTTACCTTGGCGAAATGAGCCAGTGGAATAATGAAGAACCATTGTTTGAAACAGAAGATTTATTCTGGGGAACTACAACTGTTAAATGTAATGGAAAACAGATCACAAGATATTTACAGCTTCCAGGTAAGGTTGAGAAAGTTGTCGGAACAAAGTCTAAGACTAAGCCTGCAACATTATCTTCTTGGACTACATCAGATGGCAAGCCAGCAAGCAAGTGGTTAAAGCAGGGTAAGAACAAGATTGTAGTTTCAAATCCACAGGGATTTAAGACAGCATTTACCTACAATTACGACAGCAAAGCTCCGGTAATCAATGCTAAATCGAAGAGTTTCAAGAACAAGGCGGTATTTACAGTATCAGATAAGACTAGTGGAATCAGCAAAGTCACATACAATGGCAAGAAAGTTTCTATCAAGAAATTGAAGAACAATGCCTACAGAGTTACAATTGACAAGAAGGGCAAAGGAACAGTTAAGGTATATGACAAGGCAGGCAATGTAAGTACAGTTAAGATTACAATCAAATAGTTAAAGGAATAAGAAGTAAAAGGCTACCGGCTGATGTCGGTAGCCTTTAGACTTTGGTGTGCGCCTTGCGGCGCATGTTTAGAATCTGGTTGTGAAAATGTGAAATAACAACTATAATAAAATCAACAGAAAATCTAAAATCTTATTGTTTTAAGGTATGTTAATATTGTGAACAATAAATATATATTATAGTAATGAAAGGATGTGACATTATGGTAACAACAGAATCTGTAACTATAAATGTTCCGGTAGGCATGTCAAAATATCTGGTGAATATTAATCCAGAAACTGAACTTACAAGAAATGCATTGTTGCTGTATCCGTATATATTAAATCAGACAATATCCCATGGTCGCGCAGCGGAAATTCTCGGAATGAGAAAATCAGAACTAATAGATTTGTATGATAATTTAGGATATTCATATTTCGATATGACAATGGATGATTTAGATGGAGAACTGGAAACTTTCAGGCAATTAAGAGAAAGGAAGAAGTAAAGCAATTGTTCTTACGGATGAATTGGATGCTGACATTTTATTGATGGATTACAAAGTGCAGGGCGACATATTGGACAACGTCATTATCAAATGCTTCTGGGGAGATTGAAGGAATAGAATATGACATATTAAAAAGGCTACCGGCTGATGTCGGTAGCCTTTAGACTTAAAATAAGATGTTTAGTATAATAGCTTAAATAAAATATTTATCTCAAATTTCGCACATTAAAATTCACACCGTCTATAAGAAGGATTCTGCAATTACTTTTTATACATGATAAGTGCATTGATATCCTTTTTTACCTTGGTGTATGAGGGCACAGGAATCTGGATAGTAGTGCCAAAAATCAGCTCCACTTCACAGCGTCGTATAGATGTGACATACATCGTATTGATGACGCAGCCTCTCCTTACAAAATAAAAATTGTCCGGAAGCATCGGCATAATATCTGAAATCAGCATAGAACATTCAAGTTCTTTATCTACACAGTATATAATTGTTTTGTGTCTGTTGCTCTGCAGATAAATGATGCTGGCAGATGGAATATAGTAAATCTGCTGTCCACTCTTGACAGCAACAGGAGGCACTGCTTCATTCATCGAAAAGGCCTGACGGATAAGAAGTCTGGTCAACAAATCAGTGGATTCGCTATTGGCGGTCAATTCCTTTGTCACATAGTCGTATGACAGATGCTGATACATCAGTTTTGGTTCATTGCTGATATAACGAAATACGAAAGTCACAAGTATAGTGGCAACAGGGGAATACTTGTCTGTTCCGATAAGTACATTTCCGGTAACAATATAGTTATCTTTGCTGAGAGCAGTGGTGGAAAGTGTTTCGTTGATTACCTCAAGCGCAGCACTGGCTGGATAATTACTGATGAAATCTTTTATTTTTTCTCCACCGATAAGAACAGGCTCACCCTGACAAATCCATATGCTGTTGGGATGTAACAGACTAAACCATGCGGAAAAATCTCCTTTACAATAGTTGTGGTAAAGGGCTTGAGACAGGTTTTTAACCTCTTCTTTTTGACTTGAATTGTTCATAGATACTCCTTTAATTGTTGGAAAACTTTTGTATATAGATATTATAGCATGAAAATTACTGATTGGGGTGGTATTTATAACGATTGGGACATACATTATTGTTGCATTTTGACGAAAATGGTAGTATAGAACTAGGTTAAATGGGGGCGAAAGTACTATTTATATTATCAAATTGGAGAACAGATGAAGAAAAACAAGTTTTGAATGTTGTACCAATGAAATGAGAGGACTCTTTTATGATTATAAAAAAGAAAAATATTCGTACAATTATTACAACCTGTGCGCTGTTAGGCATCATAATATTCAGCATCTATAGCTACAATGCATATATGAGCCGTCAGATATATAATGAGGGCACATCAAATATCAAAGCATCCTACAGTCAGGTGAACCGAACTTTTACCATGTTTGCACAGCGCAACTGGAATGTTCTTTCGGACTGGAACGTTTATTTGACTAAACTACAAAATAATGACAGTGGTCTGCGGTGGAATGATTATGTGAGGGAAAGGGAGACATGGCATTACAGTGATTTTTATCTGTTCAATGAGCAGAATCAGTTTATCACTATAGAAGGCAGAAGCGGAGTTGCTGACAATGCAAAAGACGCATTCAATGAGCTTTTTAAGTCAAATGAGCCTGTAATTTCCAGCTATATATCAACAAAAGGTGTGAGAAAGGTGCTATTTGCAGTTCCGTCAGAGGGAATTACACTGGATGGAATTACATATACAGGGCTTGCTGTAAGCTATGATAATACAGAGGTGGAAAAAATGCTTGGCGGCGAGGCATATAAAGACCGAAGTGATTGTTATATTGTTGATTCGGCGGGAAATGTCATACTCTCAATTGAACCGAAGACTGAGATTGATAATATGGTTGACAATATGATTGATTTCATAGGTGATAATGCCACAGATTACGATAAAAATGATTTTGACAATGTAAAGACCAAAATATCGGATGGAAGTGAGGGCTGCTTTTCCTTTACATACAACAAAACTAATTATTATATGACATATCAGCCAGTCGGAATAAAGGACTGGTCTATAGTAGGTATTGTTGAAACAAAGGCTGTCAGCTCATTCATGTTTCAGGTGCAGTATAGTACAATTTTACTGATTGGTATAATGTTCATCTGCGTAATCCTGCTGATTTTTATGTATGTATTGAAGAATACAAGACTTAAGCTGCAGAAGGAAAAGATGGCTATTATGGCAGTAGCACAGGAAAAAGAAATCTCTGATATGCTATTGAACAGCTTGGCAAAAATTGTGGACAGATACGCACTTTGCGATATTGAAAATGATACGTACGAATATCATGAGAGGCTGGCACGCAAGCTTTATCCTGAGCGTGGCAGCTATAATGACCTTGTGGAGGCAATATCAAACAGGTACACACTGCTTTCAGAGGATGAAAATAGAGAAATCTCTGAGCTTCTTTCTCTTAAAAATATTTATGAAAAAATCAAAAATGAGCGTGACTTTTTCAAATTTGAATGTACAGAGAAGAACGGCAAGCTGTTTCTTGCAATGACCGTCATTCCAGCCAGATGGGAGGATGGCAGACTGATACAGTATCTGCTTGTTTCACAGAATATAGGCGAAAAGCATAAGATGGCAGATCTGGCAAACACGGATATGCTTACTGAACTCTACAATAAGAGATATTTTGATACTATTATGAATATGAAGGTTCAGAGGGAAAAAGCATTCGCCCTGATTTATCTGGATCTGGATTATTTCAAGCCGGTCAACGATACCTATGGTCATCAGGCCGGTGATGAGGTCCTTCGCAACGTAGGAAAGCGTATTTTGAACAGTATACGAAACGATGATTATGGATTCCGTCTCGGAGGAGACGAGTTTGCCTGCATAATAGGCGGCAATGAGGATGAGAAAAACTGTCTTGAGAGAATAGAGAGGCTGGAAAAAAACATCTGCAGCCCATATAACATACATGGTCATAAAATAAAAATCGGAGTAAGCTGTGGATATGCGGTATATCCGTCCGATGGGGACACAGTTGAGCGCATATTAAAGAAAGCAGACAGCCGTATGTATTCAGAAAAAGAAAAGCATCATGCAGATAGAAGATAATTCTTTGGCTTTTTTACTTTGTTAAAAGAAAAAAAGAAAGATATTAAATAGTAAAGCGAAGTAGAAAAACAGGATTGTAGTACTAAAAAAGTATTACAGTCCTGTTTTTACTTGGAGAACGCCAGCTTGTAACGAAGAAGCCGATATACTTGGGTAATCCTCTGTGACGGTATTTTTATGATTTATTTGTCGGATTATTAACCGTATGTTCATTGATAGTATTATAAGGCGCAGTATTCAAATTCATATTAGTGTTTGAATTAATATTTTGAACATTTTGGTTGTTTTTCTCAAATCTATTGTAGATAAAGCTGATTGCAAATGCCATAATTCCGCATATGAAAAATCCGAAAGCTCTTGTAACAGTGTAGTTATAATGAATATCAATTAGCAGCAGTTTGGCAATACTTATAATGGAAATTACCAGACCATAAAGTCGTACGGATTTGAATCTGGCACTAAATCCAATAAGAATATATATAATTGCCATAGCAAATAATGTGATACTCATCCATATGGAAGCACTTTTCATGGTCACAAATACAACTATTATATATATAGTTGTCTTGAGCATTGCATATATTTGCTTATCCTCCTGATTGCTGGTGATGAATCTAATTACATTGTTCATGAATACAAGTACACCAACAAGCATAGTCAGATAATATTCAAATCCACTTTGTCTAAATAGCAATATAATAATCCAAAGTGAACAGTATACGTTCGAGAAGTATGTGGAGTAGTATATTCCCTTATCATTTTTATTATGACTTAGTTTGTATTTAAAGAGCAGATCTATCACAAAAATACATAAGATAGAAACTGTACTATGTATTGTGTCAGATTCATTATATAGGATGAAGGCACTATTGAGTGTCAAAATGATTGACCAACGTAAGAAAAAACTACTTATGGTTCTTATTACATCACTAAATGTTGACTGCTGCTTTTGATATTTGGCAATTATCATGAGTGAACATGCAACAATCAAGATTGCATCGGTTAAGCTGCTATGCATCAAAGTTTCAAAAAAAAGTGTGAATAAAGAGGCATATACATACACTTTCTCACTGGTGATTATATTTGCAATTGCAAATGCAATCGGAAGAAGGATCACAAAGACTGCATTCGGGAATGATAATGGTAAAAACACCACTGTCATAAAGCATATATCTATAACGCTGATTATGGTTTTGTTGTAATAATTATCTGGTACACCTCTTCTGTAATATAAATTTATAAAACATATACTCATAATGGAGATAAGATAAATCACAAATGAATATATCATTTGGTCGAAGTCCAACAGAATAAGTGGAATCAGCCGTGAACACATAATGAATACATACAAAATTGCGTACATAAGTATTTTCAGTATGGCATAAAAAATAAAATAAGGTTCACATCTTTTATATGTAAGATATACAAACTGCACTGCTGTTATGATAAAAAGGATTGCAAAAATTGCTGCATTTGAAGAATCTATTAACATGAATCCCGTTGTGCAGACTGCAATCCCAAGCATATTGCAGCAGCTGTTAAAGATATAAAATTTCCTGTTGAATACACCGTATATTATGCATGACAGAATAAAAAAGCCAAGCAGAACAATAAATTTTATATCATCACCTGTGTATATACATCTGGCAGTACCCAGACATATTGCGATAAATAATCCTATGTTTCCAACGATATTGAATATGCGGCTGTTGTTCTTGGAGAGTGCAGCTATTCCACCAGCCCATGCCAGAATTAATATATACAGCACGATATCATTTATCAATTTAAAATGTATATTGCTGAGCAGGATTGATATATATAGTGATCCCATTCCACAGGCCGACAATATCTTATAGAATAAAGTGTTTGTCTTTTTATAGAAATAAAGCCCGACACCTATGAATGCACAGCTTACAGCATACATTATAATCAGTTTTATCCAATCTGCCATAAAAGGTATAAGGACGACAGCGAACATAATAATGCTTATAAATATCAGAACACATGCAAGAATCCCCATGGCTGATTTACCGATGATTTTCTCGTAGTCAACACGTTTAATCTGTTGATTCCCTGGATTCCATTGTGGAGCTGGTGGGACGCAATACTGATTCTGCTGATTCTGCTGATTCTGCTGATTCTGTTGATTCTGCTGGCAATACTGCATCTGTATTGGCGGTGTACTCTGCCGATAGTATGGAGTCTGGTTAGCTTGTTGGCTTTGTTGCCCGTATTGCATCTGCATTGGCGGGGTACTCTGCTGATTAGGCTGCCAGTACTGTTGCTGATTTTGTGTAGTCTGCCGTGGCGTATTGGTAGCATACGGCATTGGAGGCGTATGAGGTGTTCTCCCGGCTAACTCTTTTTCGAGAGAAGCTAATCTGCTTTGATCGGCATTAAGCTGTGATCTGAGCAGACGGATTTCGTTTTCAAGTTCTTTTGAATTCATCTTGTTCCCTTCCTATTTTCATAATTATTATTCCAATAGTCATTTTAACAGAATGGAGTGTAAATTGCTAGAATTTTGAAGTATATTAGCTTGTAGTTAAAACTTAAATATGATATTTTAGTCGCACAAGACTGACCGAAGTTAGGAGATGAAAATGAACGACAGCGTAGCATACACACCGCAGCAAGTAGTGTCGCAGCCCACAGCCATAGGCAAAGCATATACAAATATAAAAAACTTCCAAGCGAGAGCATATATCAGAATTATTGTGAAATACTGTGAAAAAAAGGGAAAATCTTCCCATTTTATTTGGAAAATTTTAATAAATCTCAAATAAAAATAAAAAAATCTAAACATCCTCAAAACTCAATAGAAAAAATGCACAAAAATAGAAACTAAAATTGTTAAAAATGTATAAAAAGCTAACTAAAAAATGCAAAATTTTTCCAGTCAAATATTATAAAACCGAAACGTTGACTTTATAAAACGATGTGACTAAAATCAAGCAAAACGATAGTTGTTTCTTAATCAAATCAAGGTCCAATAAACATCAAAGATTAGACAAAGCCAATCTTGAGTTATTAAGAAACAATTTGCGTATCAAATTTCATATAGCAAAAAAGAAAGGAGGTAACGCAGATGGATGCTCTGGTAGATGGACTGTTAGAGGAACTCAATTGTGACGTAATCTTCAAGATACCGATATTCGGAGGCATACCTATATATGAGTCGGTAGTAGTCACATGGATAATAATAGCGGCGGTATTTTTACTGTGCTTTTTTCTCGGCAGAAATCTTTCAGTTGAAAATCCCGGACGCAGACAGGTAGCCGTAGAGGCAGGAGTCAAATTCCTTAATGATTTCTTCAGTGAGACACTTGGAGAAAAAGGAAAGGATTACATACCATATCTGGCAACAGTAATCATCTATATAGGAATAGCAAACCTGATAGGCCTGCTTGGCTTCAAACCGCCGACAAAGGATATGAACGTCACCGCAGCACTCGCTGTAATGAGTATAGTTCTTATCGAGGTGGCTGGAATCAGGGCAAAGGGCACCAAAAAGTGGCTCAAGAGCTTTGCAGAGCCAATGCCGGTAATACTACCTATCAATATCCTTGAGATCTTTATCAAACCATTATCGCTTTGTATGCGATTATTTGGAAACGTCCTTGGTTCATTTGTAATCATGGAGCTTTTAAAGATGGTCGTCCCGGCAATTGTCCCGGCAGTATTCAGTTGTTATTTTGATATCTTTGATGGACTTATACAGGCATATGTATTTGTGTTCCTGACAGGACTTTTCATCAAGGAGGCAACCGAGTAAGAAGACCTGATGAGGTATGAAACACCACATCATAAATTTTTGCATCGTAAGCATGGGGCTATAACCTCGGCTTACAAAAAGAAAAAATAATTGCTTAAAAAGAGAAAGCATATAAGCAAGAAAAGGAGAAAACATTATGTCATCAACATTATTAGTAGCAATAGGAGCTGGAATCGCAGTATTAACAGGAATCGGAGCTGGACTTGGAATCGGTAAGGCAACAAGCAGTGCAGTAGACGCAATCGCAAGACAGCCAGAGGCTGAGGGCAAAATTTCTAAATCACTTCTTTTAGGATGTGCCCTTGCAGAGGCAACAGCTATTTACGGTTTCGTTATTGCATTACTTATCATCCTCTTCCTTAAATAATCAGGCAGTGTAACTGACAGTTACAACCAGATGAAACAGAAAGGAAGGTAGAGCAATGTTAAAAATTGATCCATGGAACATAATAT
>CAKRLV010000022.1 GCA_934359755.1 uncultured Agathobacter sp. | reverse complement strand
TGTGTTCCGAAGAAAACAAATACGGACTACACCGAGGCTCCGCTATGTAAAGCAAACACCATAGCATAGCAAGTAGTGATACCCTATCCTCAATCAACCTCGGTGTTAACTCCGTATTTTTTTCAGAGGAATATCATACATGCTATGCCGACATCCAAAATTCTAGATGTGCAAAGCATATATAAATTGTAAAAGTGCGAAGCCTGAAAATAATGTAAACAGGAATCATTCATTTCCGGATGAAAAAGTCTTATACGCAATATAATGCGACACATTAAACCCGCGTATTCCATCATATTTATAGTAGCACTGCCTATCTCCATACCACTCAACCCATTCACCACTTTCCCCAATAATAGCAGGTGCAGCATCAGAAGATAGCGTTTCAAGATAATCATAGTCCACGTCACCATCATTTACAGCCACATATCCAAGATTAAATTTAGCTATCCAGTAGTCCATGTGCGAAAAGGAAAGAACCAGGTAGCATGCGCATACAACCACAAGTCCATATCTGAACAAATGAAAATCATCTTTATAAATCTGAATCAGTATTCCAATCAGAAGAATGGCGAGAACCATAAGCGTCCAGAATACAAACACACGAAGAACAGTTAAACTGTACATTTTTACATAAAGCCACATTCTAAGGGCGCTTGACGCAATCATTATATAAGTACAGAGCGAAATTACAGTGAGTAGGATTTTAACGAATTTGTTGTTATTAAAATAGCTCATTGTAAAAAGAACAATAATTACATTCAGAATACATACAAAAAGCAGCTGGTAAAATCCCTCATGCGCATAACTTGCATAGGTTGGATATCCTTCAGGAAGCTGCATATTTCCGATAAACAGGTATACAATCTGAATTACCGAGAAAAACAGATACACAACTGAAATAAGCGAAAGTACAGTGATTGCAATAATTGCATCATAGCGTTGATTCTCCTTTATTGCATCATCAAGCTGGTGTTTTCCAAGATATCTGATACCGCAATATGCAGCCATGAAAGCAAAGGCAAAAGTAAAAGTAACACCAATTATATTTGAAAAATTTATATTGACAAAAAAGCTGCCAATGATGCAGGCGAAAACCGCATCAGCGCAAGAAAGTAATGAAACAATTACAATCAAAAGAGGTATTGAAATCCCTATACCGATAGCAACATAAAGACCTTTTGATTTAGATGGTTTATGCTTTTCATAGTTGGACAGATCCTTAAAAGGGGAACAAAATTCACTCAAAGCCCCAAAAATGGACGCAAAAATAGCCCCAATGTATTTTGCAAGATTCCAATTATTATCATCATAGAAATTGTGAAGCAGCATACATAGGAGCATAAGAGCTATTCCGAGCAGGTTTAACGAGATAATCCATCCGTTTCCTGTGGTAAAAGAAGATATCCCAAGCAGAATAATCATAGCCCCGTATAGGCAGCTGCCAGATTTAAGTTGTATTTTGTATGTTTTTATGCAGTAGAAACTGTATATGACAGTTGCCAGTGACAGCAGTGGCATTGTGATTCCGCTGTAATTATCATATATGCAAAAGGTAAATAAAAGCGCATATACAATCGTCGGAATAAAGAGCTGCGTAAAGAGTCTGGCACGTTCCACCTTCTGTTCCTCAGTCTCTGGATTAAATGCAGGATAAGGCGATGGTGGGAACGGCGGTGTGCCTGCATTCTGCTGAACATAAGGATTTGGTGTAGTATTATTATTTTGTTCAGCGCTGTTATCTGGTGCGTTATTTATATTTTCATTCATAATCAAACCTCCATTCTAAAATAACATGTCTATTGCGGTTTCTGCAGGTCATCAGGTCTGTATTCCAGCAGGTCAGCCGGCTGACAGTCAAGAGCCTCACACAGTTTGTTTAAAGTTTCGATTTTAATAGCCTTGGCCTTTCCATTTTTCAAAATAGAGACATTCGCGATGGTAATGCCAAGCTTTTCAGAAAGTTCTGTCACGCTCATCTTTCTTTTGGCGAGCATGACATCAATATTTATAATAATTGCCATATTCTCACTCCATTTCTATATAGTAAGTTCATTTTCGTGTTTCACTTCATACGCGTTTAGAACCAGTTTCGACATAGCCTCAGCCAGAATTGCGAACATAACACTCAGCACAATTTCCACAAGGATAAGCATCATGTATAAAAGTGTAAAGTTGCTTGCAATAATCAGACTTACAATCTTGCATGCAAATATAACCGCCGCAACAATTCCGCAGATTGTCATGTTGTGGAAAGCCTTGGAATTCTCAATCGAAAAGGAATTATCATTTCCTATCTGTGTGCAAACTTTCCAGAATTCAATCAGAACAATGAATACACAAATCCCTGTAAACCATGAAAATGCGATAAATCCAACTGATGAGTCATTAAGAAAATCAATAAGCTCAGGTCTTTGAAGCCTGACATAAGTCAGAAATATCAAAAGAGACAAAACCATAATGAACAAAACTATGTCCAGCCCTTTCAGCCAATTCGCTATCTTTCTTTGAATCATAAATACCTCCTTAATATGCAGGATAGATTACGCCTGCGCATCTTTGTATGTAATATATTCCATTATTTTCAAAATGTCAACAAAAATTTATCGTAAAACGATAAAAAATAATTAAAACACATTAAATATAGTCACTGCTAAATGTAACAGTTAAAAAGGTATCATGAATATATATGACAACGTATTGACAATATCATGACGTTGTCATATAATAGAAGCATCGTAATTATGAATCAAGATAACTATTCAGTAATGTACTAAACAGTTAGAAATCAGGATAACTATTCAGTAATGTACTAAACAGTTAGAAATCAGGATAACTATTTAGTAAGATGCTGAACAGTTACGAATCAGGAATAATTACGAAATGTTGATTATAGAAAGGACGAGACTGTGGCTAATTCCTACATACAGGTTAGAGTAGAGGATTCCGACAAAGAGCGCGCCGGGGCTATTTTAGAAGGTCTCGGTACGAACCTTTCCATGGTGATAAATATGCTTCTTAAGCAGATTATCATTACAGAGGGGATACCTTTCGAAATTAAAATGAACAAGAAATACACGCTCGATGATATAGAGATGCTTGAACACTACACCAAAGCGACACCGCAGGAGAAGGAACTCATACGCAGAACAATCATGGAGCACTAGTACAGCGTTTTATTGTACGAAGCGATGTACGAATAAGTTAAAAGAATTAAGGAGGAGAGGAAAGTGAAGAAATTCGCAATTACACTGACAAAGAGAGGCAAAGGAGAACAGGTCATCCAGGTTTTCCCTACAAAGAAAGAAGCAATGGCAGCAGGGGCAGAATACAGGAAGATTTATTCAAGAGAGGATGGACTTCTAAGCTGCATATCAGGTAATTTCGACGAGAAGGATCGGAGAATGGACAACAGCTGCATTTTCTACACAGCATGGATTTAGCAGATCATAGATTTAATAAAATTAACAGGAATAAATTTAACATATGGAATAAACCCGAATATTGCTTGATGTTCGGGTTTTTTGTTGTTATACTAGAGTCTGGCGTATTCGTAAGAGGATTAGAGTATGGAGACTAGAGATATATTAACTAAACTGAAAAATGGCGAGATATCCATAGATGAAGCTGAGAGCTTTTTCAGAAGACAGCCTTATGAGGAAATGGGATATGCGAAGCTTGATATGCACAGGAAAGTGAGGTCAGGCTTTTCGGAGGTTATTTTCTGCAGTGGCAAGACGGATGAGCATTTGCTGAATATATTCGGGAAGCTTTATGAGCAGGATAATGAGGTCATGGGAACCCGCGCGTCACAGCATCAGTATGAACTAATAAAAGAACAGTATCCAATGGCACTCTATGATTCAGTTTCAAGAATAATCAAAATAGAAAAGCCAGACAAACAATTAAAGGGAAAAATTGCTGTATGCACAGCTGGAACGGCAGATATTCCAGTAGCGGAGGAAGCAGCACAGACAGCAGAGTATTTCGGGACGAAAGTTGATAGGATATACGATATCGGAGTAAGCGGGATACATAGAATGCTGTCAGAACTTGATACAATCCAGAGTGCCAACTGTATCGTTGCAGTAGCCGGGATGGAAGGCGCACTTGCGAGCGTGCTTGGCGGATTGGTGGATAAGCCAGTCATAGCCGTGCCTACGTCGGTAGGGTATGGAGCGAGCTTTGGAGGAGTATCGGCATTGCTTACCATGATTAATTCATGCGCAAATGGAATATCGGTAGTCAATATTGACAATGGTTACGGCGCAGGCTACATAGCGACACAGATTAATCGGATTGCATTAGGAGGAATTTAATGAAAAAAACAATTGCATGCCTGCTGACAGGCGCGATGCTTCTTTCAGTTGCTGCTTGTGGAAAAGGCAGCGGGGACGGAACAGAAGTCACTGAAGTTTCCAATACATATGGAAAGGTAGATCTCTGCACATACAAGGGACTTGATGGTGAACTGCAGGTTCATGAGATTACGGAGGATGAAGTACAGGAACAGATTAGCGCAATCTTAGATGAGAATGAACAGCAGATTTCATTAGACAGAGGTGCGAAGAACGGAGACTATGTCGAGTTCTATTTCACAGCCAAGGTTGGCGATGAGACAATATATGACTTTTCCAAAGAAGTGTACTATATGACTCTTGGAGAAGAGGAGTTCGGAAGTGAATTTGATAAGAAATTAAAAGGTGCAAAGGCAAAAGACCATAAGACATTTACTATCAAATATGATGATACATACTGGGATGAACAACTTCAGAACAAAGAAGTCGCATATGATGTGACAATGGATGGTGTTTACGAGCTTAAGACACCTGAACTTACAGAGGATTTTATTAAGGATACACTTGGATATTCATCTGAGGAAGATATGAGAAAGCAGGTTAAAGAACAGCTGCAGGAGGAGTATGATTCAACAGCCCAGTTCTACACACAGTCAGACCTGTTGCAGAAAGTAATAGAAGGCTCGAATATCACAGAGTATAATGATGATTTGTACAATGATTGTAAAGAGCAGGTTCAATCAGAGTATGAAGCCAATATGGAGCTGCTTGGCTGTGATAGTGTAGATCAGGTATATGAACAGCTTGGCATGTCGGATGAAGATGTAGAAGACGAGATTCTTTTTTATGTATACCAGCAGATAGTAGTCCAGCAGATTGCAGACGAAGAGAATTTAAGCATCAGCGATGATGAATACAAGACAGGGCTTGAGGAGTATGCAGCAAGTGCTGAGTATGAGAGTGCTGAGGACTACGAAAAAGAAATGGGTAAAGACACAGTTAAGTTTCTTTTACTTCGTGACAAGGTAATGCAGTTCTTGCAGGACAACGCCAAGATTAAAGAAGTAGAGGGCGAGACACTTGCACAACAGCAGGGAATGGACGATTCAGATGATGAAGCGGTCGACGAAACAGAAATTGATGAGGAGATTGACGGAATAGAAGTCGACGGAACAGAGATAGAATAGATAAAACAGAAAAAGCAGACAGAAGAGAAAACAGACAGAACAGAAAAGCAGACAGAACAGAAAAGCAGACAGAACAGAAAAGCAGACAGAACAGATAAAACAGACAGAACAGATAAAACAGACAGAACAGATAAAGCAGACAGAGTAGATATTATGAATATACGGATATATACAATGACACATAAAGCGTTTGAAGTACCGCAGGATAAGATGTATACACCTCTGCAGGTAGGCAGCGCAGTTCATGAAGATTTGGGATATTTGCGTGATGACGAAGGGGAGAACATTTCTCCCCTTAACTGTTATTATAGCGAACTTACAGGACTGTACTGGGTATGGAAAAATATAAAAGACCTCGATTATGTGGGAACATGCCACTACAGAAGATATCTGATAAATGACAAAGAATATGTTTTTACAAAAGGCGAATATGAGGCGTTGCTAAAGGAATATGACCTCATAACAACCAGAAAGGTTCACCTGAACAATTCGTACCACTATGGATTTGCAGCAAATCACAATATAGTGGCATTAGACACAACAGGCGAAGTTATCAAAGAAAAATATCCAGAGTATTACGATACTTTTATAGAATTGGTCAATGGGCCAGATACATATTTTGGGAACATGTTTGTCACATCGAAAGCTTTGTATGACGAATATTGCAGCTGGCTGTTTTCTATTTTCTTTGAGGTGCAAAAGAGAATAGATTTAGAGACGGACAAAGACGAATATCATAGGAGAGTGTTTGGATTTATTTCTGAGTTTCTACTATATGTATGGGTTTCAGTCAAGAAATTAAAAGTATGCGAATGTAAAGTCGGAATGCTTGGAGAAAAAGCAGAGACGCGCGAGATGAAAGAGCAGATAGCCCGCTATCTGAAAGTGAAAGATATATCGGGGGCAAAGCAGTATTTCCTCACCCAGCATGCGATAAGACCTGATGTAATGATGGAAGCATCAGACATAACAGGCGAACTTCATCTTGCCATGCAGATAATCGCCACAGCGGATATGGAGAACAGAACCTATGGCAGAACGATACTCGATGACGAGAATGATTTTAGAAAGCTGATTGATATTTTTACAAAGTTAAATTCAGCAATAAACAATTTTCTACAAAAAAGACAGACAAATTCAGATATAGATATAATAAAGCAGCCGATGTTGTCCGATATAGCTGTTCGGATAGCTGTCACTATTTTACCTGTGGATGAACAGACGAAGCAGGAATTGATAGAATGTATTTTTAAGAAATGCTCCTCAAAACATACAAATTAACATTTGGGGGTAAAGTAAAAGAGAATACATCCGATAAATAGTGTAGAAAGCTTAATTTCAAGGAAGAAAGGAGATGCTGTTATGCGTATAGATGCTTATAATCAGATAGCACAGTTATATGGTGCACAGAACAAAGCCAAAGTACAGAAGACACAGAGCACATACTCTGTATCAGACCAGGTATCTATATCACAGGTTGGTAAAGATTTCCAGGTAGCAAAGAATGCAGTATCAGGAGCTTCAGACATCAGGGAGGATAAAGTCGCACAACTTAAACAGATGGTTGATTCTGGAAAGTATTCAGTAGATCCTGATGATTTTGCTAGCAAATTATTAGAGAAATACAATTCACTTTAAAGAAATGAGGAATAAGTGTGGCTAGTTTAGTTGAAGAGCTTGTAACGATTCTAATCAAAGAAGAAGAATTATACGGTAAATTGAATGAATACGGAGAGCAGAAGATTCAGATACTTATAGACGCTGATATTCCTGCTCTTGAGAAGCTTACAGAACTCGAACAGGAGGCAAGTGACGAACTGCTTTCATTAAGCAATAAGCAGATTACCAATCTCAAAGATATCGCCACTGTAATCGGGAAAGCTGACGAACAGATGACAGTTACAAAGCTTATTGGATATCTTGACGCACAGCCAGATATTCAGGCTCAACTTACTACAGCACGGGATAATCTCATAGATACTGCGAATAAACTACAGCGAATCAATCAGCAGAACGTAGTTCTTATACAACAGGCAATAGAAATGACGGAGTTTGATATTACCCTGTTCAAAAGTTTGCGACAAGCCCCTGAGACTGCCAATTATGACAAGCATGCCTACAACACAGGCACGATACTTGGAAGCAGCGGCTTCGATACAAAACAATAATTAAGGAGGAACGGGTATGGCAAACGGATTCGGAAGTTTTTACGTAGGATCATCGGGCTTGACTAATGCCCAGAATGCATTAAATGTAACTGCGAACAATCTTGCGAATGTAGACACAAAGGGATACGTCCGTGAGCAGGTTCGTTTCGCAGACAAGACATATATTACTCGTAATCAGGCACAGGTCAGAGTGAACATGCAGCAGAATGGACTGGGTGTTTCAATTGGCGATGTAGCTCATGCACGAGATATTTTCTTAGATAAAGCGTATAGGCAGGAATCTGGAAGACAAGGGTTCTACGAGACATGCTATGAAGTATCTTCATATGTAGAGGGATTGCTTCAGGAACTTGACGGAGAACAATTCAGCCAGAGTATATCTGATTTGTGGAAGGCAGTACAGGAACTTGCAAAAGATCCTGCAGATTCGACCAATCAGAATCTGGTTTTACAGAAGGCAGAACTTCTTGTGAGCAGAAGCACTACGCTTTATTCTGATCTTAAGAGTTATCAGTCTAACTTAAATCAACAGATTAATGACAAAGTAAATAGAATAAATGAAATTGGAGATCGTATATACCAGATTAATCTCCAGATTCAAAGAGTAGAGGCTGGAAATGTTGAGACAGCTAT
This sequence comes from uncultured Agathobacter sp., assembly GCA_934359755.1. Taxonomy (GTDB): domain Bacteria; phylum Bacillota; class Clostridia; order Lachnospirales; family Lachnospiraceae; genus Roseburia. The sequence goes on along the minus strand of CAKRLV010000022.1, from coordinate 26,216 downwards.
GACACTTCGTGACGAGAGAGATTTATTGATGGACGAACTCTCAGGGATGGTCGATGTTGACGTCAAAGAAGATGCAACAGGATTTCTCTATGTAGATATCGAGGGAGCCCAGTTCATAGATGACAGCAAGTGTTACCATATGGGTGTCTTAAAGGATAACGGAACCGGTTTTTATACACCATACTGGCCGTATAGCACAAATATAGCTATGAAAAAGAACGGATATACTTATGTCTTCGACGTGAATCAGGATATTAGCTCTGAGAAGAACAATGACAAAGGAAGTCTTAAATCACTTGTTATCGCAAGAGGTGACTGGTACGGAAAGTTCTCAGATATGGAAGATGCGAACTATTCAGCCGTTGAGGACAGAACAGTTATGGAGACAGAAGCACAGCTTGACTATCTTGTAAGAAATATAGTTACAGCTATGAATGATATATTTTGTCCAAATGTATCAGCGAAAGATGCACTTAACCTTTCAAATGGCGCAACTATCACAGCTACAGATGCAGATGGCAACCAGTACACAATAGACGAGAACACACTTATTCTCGACGTCGACAATGCAGCAGTGGGATCGGATGGCGAACTGCCACCGCAGGAACTTTTCATGAGAAGAGGAATCAATAGATATACAACTGTAACCGACGGACAGAATACTTACTATATTTACAATGAAGAACAGCATCCAGATTATTACTCGATCGGCAATATCGAGATTAATCCAGAACTATCTAAGTATGTGACAAAGATGCCGGCATACACAAAGAACGGAGCTGTTGATTACACATTGGGGGACAAGCTTACAGCAGCCTGGGTGAAGACAGGAATGTATCTCAACCCTAAAGATACACATCCATGCAACTTCGAAAGCTATTACAACAGGATGGTAGGTCAGCTTGGAACAGTTGGAAATGTATATAGTACAGCGTCAGAGACGCTTTCTAATACAGTGGCATCTATTGATGGACAGAGACAGCAGATAATGGGTGTATCGTCAGACGAAGAACTTACTAATATGGTTAAGTTCCAGTCAGCTTACAATGCAGCCAGCAGATATATAACAGTAATAAGTGAGATGACAGACTTGATTGTTAGCCTCATTTAGAAAGGAGGAAGGCTATGAGCTCTACATTTTTCGGATTGACAATTGGTGCGAGTGCACTTAATTCATTCCAGACTGCTGTAAACACGACAGCCAACAACCTGTCAAATATGCAGACAAAGGGTTATACCAGACAGACAACCAACATGGCGGCAACCGCAGCACTCAGGGTAAATGCACGATATGGAAGTACAGGAACAGGAGTAGCAGTAACCTCCATCCGTCAGGAAAGAAATATATATTATGACACAAAGTACTGGGAGAATAATTCCAACCTGGGATATTTTGAAAGAAAACTGTATTATCAGGATCAGCTGCAGGATATATTCGCAGATGACAGTGTACAGACAGGATTTTCTACACTGTTTTCTAAGATGTTCAACAGTCTTGACACAATTATTTCGCAGGGCGCAGATGATGTGAATTCACGAAATCAGTTTCTGAATAATGCACAGAGTATGTGTACATATTTTAACCATCTCTCTAGCAGCCTCCAGGATATACAGAAGGATTGTAATGAAGAGATTAAGAACTCTGTTAACAATATAAATGCGATAGCAGAGAAGATAGCACTCCTCAACAAAGAGATAAATCAGGTTGAGACAGGAACAGGCGCACAGGCAAGTAACCTCAGAGATGAGAGAGCAAATCTTATCGACGAATTATCACAGATAGTAAGCGTAGAGGCAAATGAGTACGAGATAAAGAACTCAAATGACCCGAACAATTACCTTGGTGGAACAAATTATAGAGTTATAATCAATGGACAGCTTCTTGTAGACGGTATCTATTATAATTCACTTGAGTGTGTAGCATCTACTACCAAGAAGAACCAGACAGATATCGATGGACTTTATAATATCGTATGGTCAGAGACAAAGATGGATTTTGCTGCTACAGCAGAAGCAGCGGATGGAAGTCTCAAGTCATTATTTGCCATGAGAGATGGTGATAACAATGACTTCTTGCAGGGCGAGGTTAAAGTCTCAGACGATAGAAATTCCATCACACTTACAGGACTTTCCATCACACAGATGAATGCCCTTAATATACCAGACACAAAGGGTACACTTACTATTAGAAATAAAGTATTTGAGTATGATTCGTGGGAAGCTACGGTGGATGCAGATGGCAATATCACATCCATTAAGTTTAATCTAAAGAAGCCAACCACAGACAGTACAGCCCTTTACATAGATGGTTCAACAGGTAAATGTGGTTCAGGAGTCAATTCAATGGGTGTTCCATATTATCAGGCTCAGATAAACGAATTCATACGATGCTTTGCAAAAGCATTCAATGATATAGAACGTTCGGGAGAAAATCTCAACGGAGACAAAGGAGATTCTGTTTTCGTAGGACTCAACTCAAACAGAACCCCATATAATCTGTATGATTATCTGAACAATGCAGGAGCGACTGCAGACTCATATGTGGTAGAGAGCGGAGGCGGTTCATATTACAGAATCACCGCAGGCAATTTCGCAATCAACCCGGATATGTTAAAAGATCCATCTCTTTTAGCATTGGCTACCACAGTTACAAATGGTGAAGGCGCATATGACCTGATTGATAAGATGAAGAATCTTCAGTCGGGAGTCGACATGTTCAGAGGGGACAAGGCGAGCAAATTCTTAGAGACACTTATAGCAGATATAACAGTTGACACACAAAAGAGCGATATATATTACAAGAACTACTCGAATCTTGAAAATTCGATAGGCAACCAGCGTACTTCTATCTCTGGAGTAGATGAGGATGAAGAAGCATTGAATCTCATAAAATTCCAGAATGCATACAATATGTCATCGAAGGTAATATCTGTGATGGCAGAATTGTATGACAAGCTGATAAACGAGACAGGAGTATAATGTTAAAGGAGGAACAACATGCGTATAACAAACAACATGATAACAGGCAATACCAAGCATAATGTTAATGGCAATAAAGTTCTTTGGAACAAATACAATACTCAGATGACGACGCAGAAGAAGATATCTAAAGCATCAGAAGATCCGGTAGTTGCGATACGTTCGCTGAGACTGTCAACAAGCCTTAGCCACATGTCACAGTACAAGACTAATATAGACGATGCGGAATCATGGCTTGACGTAACAGAGACAGCGCTTACCAACATGAAATCAATCCTCACAGATGTAAGAACACAGTGTGTAAAAGGCTCAACAGATGCACTTACAGCAGATGATAGAAATACTATCTTAAAGACATTGTCTGCACTTGTTGACCAGGTATACGCAGAGGGTAATTCAGATTATGCCGGAAGAACAATATTTACAGGTTACAGAACATCATCTAACCTTACATTTCAGACCTCTGAGCAGACTACAGCATATGAGATAAAGCAGTCTTTTTCACTGAAAGATATGGAAGAACATAGATATTATACAGGAAGTGTATCAGTGCCGGCATTAGTAGATGGCAATACAACAAACTGTGATACAAAAATAGTAGAGAATGATTATGAGAGAATCCGCCTTGCATATGGCAGTGTAGACAAGATTTCTGATATGCAGATAACTCTCAAAGATGGAACAGCAGTAAATACACCAATCACAAGCTATGCTTCATATGAGGAATGGGAGAAAGCGGCCGGAGGCAAGACAGTCGGTGATGATGATATTGTATTCATCCAGAATACAGGCGAGATTATATTTGGAAAGAAACTCGGAGAAACACTCAAAAATGGCGAGGCAGAGTTTAGCACTACCTACATCAAGACGGGATTTGACGCAGGCGAAGTAAGACCAGAGTATTATTATAATTGCAGAGATGTAAGTGGATGCTTAGATGCCAACGGAGACGTGGACGAGGCGGTTGCCGCAACAAAGGCAATTACATACACCAAGGAAGAACAGGTAATAGAATATACAGTAGCTACAAATACTACTATTCAGGTAAATACACAGGCAAGTGATGTATTCAATACAAGTATTCAGAGAGATGTGCAGGAGATGATTGATGTAGTACAGAATACCATTTCAGCACATGATAAAGTAGACCAGCTCGTGAAGATGATGAAAGAAGAACAGTATGCGGATAAAGATTCGCAGGCAAAACTGCAGACATATCTCGATGCGGCGAAGAAAGAAGCTGACTACGCAGATGACAATCTTCAGAAGACATATAGCCAGTATATTACCAACTTTGACGGATATCTCAGCAGTACCAATGAGGCAATTACGAACGTCGGAAGTATTCAAAGCCGAGTAAGCCTTACAAAGACAAGAGTAGAGAACCAGTACAATACAATCGAAGAGCTCAAATCATCCAATGAGGACAGAGATATTTCGGATATTATGATTGACTTCTATGCTGCATACAATGCATACACAGCAAGCCTTACAGCAGCAAGCAAAGTCGGTGAGCAGACATTGCTTAATTATCTACGATAGTATTACAGCCTATTTAAAATGCCTCTATGAGGCAGGGACTGTAATCAGTCAGTAATTAACGCTGTGGCGCATAGTTCGGCAAAATAAGGATGGAATATTAAATAGTAGAACGCGGAGCGAAAAGGAGGAGGAGCCATGAAGGCAAAGACAAACTATTTTGGAACAATTGATATTGAGGATGAGAAAGTAATCAGGCTTGAAAAGGGAATGATAGGATTTCCGGATTTGAAGAACTTTGCATTAATCTTTGATGAGGAAAAAGGACTTGAGAACTCTAAGATAATGTGGCTGCAATCACTTGATGATGGAGATTTTGCATTTCCAGTGATGATGCCATATATCGTAAAAGAGGATTATAATCCAACTATCAACAATGAGATACTGGCACCACTAGGAGAACTCAAGGACGAGAATACATATGTACTTGTAACAGTTACAGTGCCAAAGAATCCTACAGAATTCTCAGTGAATCTCAAAGCCCCAATCGTAATCAATACGGACAACATGAAGGGCACACAGGTAATCACAGAGGACGATTATCCAGTCAAATATATAATAAAAAACCTGTCAAAGCAGGAAGAAAAGGCAGGTGAATAGACATGTTAGCATTGACCAGAAAAAAGGGAGAGTCCCTTGTAATTAACAACAACGTAGAGATAACAGTACTTGAGATAAGAGGCGATCAGATTAAAATTGGAATAAATGCGCCGAAGGACGTGCCTATTTATCGTAAGGAAGTATATCTGCAGATACAGGAAGAAAATAAGGCTGCTATAAGTACAGCAGGCCCAGATGCATTTAAGAATCTTCTTGGGTAAGCATAATTTACAAGTTAAAGAAATACTTGTTAAGAATAGCTTAATATGAGTGCTCTCACAAGCTCCCGCTGAAAAGTGGGAGCTTTATTATGTTTGCTTTTGGCAATAATTCAGAATTATTAATACCTGTTATAATAAAATAGAGTTGCATAAATCGCTTAAAGTATCAAAAATAATGAGATTAAGCGAATTATAAACACATATTTGTTTGAAAAACGAAAATAATAATGATATACTTTACTTAAAGCATTAAAAATAATAAGATTAAGCGAATTATAAGAGGGTAATATGATTATTGGAAGACAAAATGAAGTAAATTTACTGAATAAAATATTGCAGGATAGTGAGTCCCATTTTCTTGCAATATATGGACGAAGAAGAATTGGTAAAACATATTTGATCAGAGAGACATTTAATTATAGATTTACATTTCAGCATTCAGGATTATCGGAGGGGGCAATGAAAGAGCAACTATTTGCCTTTGACTCATCACTCAGAGACGCAGGGGCAGATATAAAGAAAAAGTCACGCAACTGGCTTGAAGCATTTGATAATCTCAAAGAAGTAATTCGTATGTCAAACGAGAAGCGAAAAGTGATATTTATAGACGAACTGTCATGGATGGATACACCAAGAAGCGATTTGATGTCAGCTTTGGAAAATTTTTGGAACGGATTTGCATCTGCAAGAAAAGACATTATACTAATTGTATGTGCATCAGCTACATCTTGGATGTTATCCAAAGTTGTGCATAATAAAGGAGGATTGTACAACAGACTTACAGAACAAATTCATTTAAAGCAATTTTGTTTAAAAGAATGTGAGGAATATATAGAGGCACAGAAAATTGCGTTGAATCGTAATCAGATATTACAATATTATATGATATTTGGAGGAGTGCCATATTATTGGGGATTTTTGAAAAAAGGATTAAGCCTGGCGCAGAATATAGACAATACATTATTTGCAGAAAATGCACCACTTAAAGAAGAATTCAAATATATGTATGCATCTGTATTCAAAAATCCAGAGATATATGTGAAGATAATTAAAGCATTAGGAACGAAGAAAACCGGATTGACCAGAGAAGAATTAATTAAACTAACTGGTCTTGCCAATTCAGGGGATTTTACAAGCAGACTGGAAGAACTTGAAAGTTGTGGTTTTATCAGGAAATATTATGCATTTGGAATGAAGAAGAAAAACGCAATTTATCAGCTGATAGATTGTTTTACATTATTTTATTTCAATTTTCTTCAGAATGAACCAACGGATGAACATTTCTGGATGAATCAGATAAATACGCCAGCACTAAATACCTGGATGGGGCTTGCATTTGAACGTGTCTGCATGGAACATGTAGCCCAGATAAAAAATAAATTAGGAATAGCGGGAGTGCTGACAGAAGTAAATTCATGGTATTGCAAGTCAGATCCTGATAAGGGAGTATTTGGCTCACAAATAGACATGCTTATAACACGAAAAGATCAAGTGATAAATCTGTGCGAAATGAAATATTCAGGGGCGGAATATACAATTACGGAAAAGTTCGACAGAGCATTGCGAAATAAGATAAGTGACCTTAGAATGGTGACAGGAACGAAATATGCTATACATCCAACTCTGGTGACCACTTATGGGATGGTAGAGAATTCATATTCACAAGAAATCCAGGCAGTAGTGACGTTAGATGATTTATTTGAGAAATAGCAGAACAAAATAATATAACCCTCGAATAGCTGTAAACTATTCGGGGGTTTCTTCCGATATAGAGTTTAGATAATGATGTGATAATGCACTCTCAGAGTTATATATTGAACATAAAGTATTGTAACTCAAAGCATTCGGTGATAATTCATGAGCGTACATGAATATACAAGGAGGTAGGAAGCATGGTAGAAGGAATCAATGGTGCAGGAATGACATATCAAGGAAGTACGTCAGCATCACAGTCCAGAGCAGAAGGACAGTCTAAAATTGACAGTGCGAATACTGCAATAGTATCAGAACAAATAGCAAAGGATAACAGAAAGCTGGCAACTAACAATACAAATGCAGATGGCAATGATGCAGCAGGACAGCAGAACCCGAATCAACAGGGACAGAATGCCCAGATAAAGAAGGCTGTAGACGATATTAATAAAAGTGTAATAGGAAATGACTCAGAAGCTATCTTTGGTATTCATGATAAGACAAATCGTGTCACTATAAAGATAGTTGATAAGAAAACAAAAGAAGTAATAAGAGAATACCCACCAGAGAAGACACTTGATATGATAGCTAAAGTATGGGAGATGGCGGGAATAATGGTGGATGAGAAGCGATAACACGACAGGACAGTAAACACGAATAGGAGGTCAAAATATGCCAATTAGAATGACAGGACTTAACTCAGGAATGGATACAGAATCAATCATCTCAGAGTTGATGAAAGCCTATAGAACTAAATCAGATAATATCGAGAAGAAACAGACAAAGCTGGGCTGGACACAGGATGCATGGAAATCACTCAATAAAAAAGTATATGGTTTCTATACAAATATATCTAACCTCAAATACTCGAGTGCTTATTCGCTTAAGAAGTGCTCAGTATCAGACCAGACAAAGGCAAACGTTACAGCATCAGGAAATGCCGTAACAGGAGTACAGAAGCTTAACGTTCTTTCGACAGCACAGAGTGGATATCTAACAGGCGCAAAACTTGACAGCTCAATAAAGAAAGACACACTGATGAGCAGTCTTGACGTATCAGGTGAAAATACAACACTTAATGTCAAACTGGGAGATGGAACAACTAACGAAGTAAAGATTGCATCAACGGACAAAATAAGTGACGTACTCAGCAAGCTTAAAGAAGCAGGTGTAAATGCTAACTATGATGAAAACAATAGACGTTTTTACATAAGTGCAAAGAAATCAGGAGCAGAAGGTGATTTCGAGATTACAGGAGCAGATGCAAATGGAAAAGCATTAATTGACAAGCTTGGACTGAATACATCGCCATCAGACCCGACAAAAGAAGCAGCAGTCAAAATTGACGGACAGGATGCCGTAATTAAACTAAACGGAGTAGAATACACAAATACTACCAACAGTTTTTCTATTAATGGACTTAATATCAACGTAACTGGTGTGACCGGAGCTGACGATGATGATGCAATCACAATATCAACATCCGTAGACTCTCAGGGAATATATGACAAAGTAAAAGACTTTCTCACAGAGTATAATAACATCATTAAAGAAATGTCTACACTTTACAATGCAGACTCAGCAAAAGGATATGATCCACTTACTGAAGACGAGAAAGAATCAATGACAGATTCAGAGGTAGAGAAATGGGAGACTAAGATAAAAGATTCATTACTAAGAAAAGACTCCACACTCAATACAATCATGTCATCAATGTCTTCGGCAATGTCAAAAGTATATGAAGTAAATGGTAAAAAATACAGCCTTGCAAGCTTTGGAATATCAACACTAAGCTATTTTTCATCTGCCACAAATGAAAAGGGCGCATACCACATCGATGGAGATTCAGACGATGCCAATACATCAGGAAATACTGACAAGCTTATGGAAGCAATAAACAATGATCCAGATACAGTAGTAGACTTTATGAAGCAAGTGGCAACAGGTCTGTATGACGCAATCGATAAACAAATGAAGTCAACAACACTAAGTTCAGCATACACTATCTACAATGATAAGCAGATGCAGACAGAATACAATAACTACGCAACCACCCTTAAAGAGTGGGAGACAAAGATATCTGATAAGGAAGATTATTACTACAAGAAATTCAGCGCAATGGAGACTGCGCTTGGCAAATTGAACTCAAGCTCAAGTTATTTCAGCAGCATGCTGGGATAATGATGCACCTAAAATGCGTAATATATAAGGATTGGGATATCAGATATATCAGAAAGTTATCCTTATATTATAAAGATGGTCAGAATGGTTGAAGAGAGTAAAATATAATGACTACATGGAGGTAAGAACATGGTAAACGGATATGCAGCATATGCAAATAGTAAAATAATGACAGCATCACCTGCAGAGTTGACATTAATGCTTTATGAAGGGGCTATCAAATTTTGCAATATTGCAATTGTAGCTATCGAGAAAAAAGATGTGGAGAAGGCCCACAATAATATAACAAAAGTAGAAAATATTATCTCAGAATTCCAGATAACGCTGAATCATGACTACAAAGTTGCAGAGGACTTTGATAATGTGTATACTTATCTTAAGCAGAGATTGGTCGAGGCAAATATGAAGAAAGATAAAGAGATACTAGAAGAAGTTCTTGAGCATCTCCGTACCATGAGAGATACTTGGAAGGAAGTAATGAAGCTTACTGCGAACGGAAACAAAGTTAATGTATCATAGGAGAAAATATGTCCGAGACATACATAGAAATATTACTACAGAGTTTAAAGAAAAAAGAACAGGTATTGTATGAAATAATCAGACTTGACGAGATTCAGAAAGAACAGCTTGAAGACGAAATGTGCCAGGTAGATGATTTCGATGAGACAGTAGAAGCTAAGTCTAAATGCGTGGAGCAGCTGGAACAGCTCGATAGCGGATTTCAGAAGATATATGACCGAGTAAGTGAAGAACTTAAAGGTAACAAAGAGACATATGCGGATGAAATACGTCAGATGCAGGAACTCATCAAGCACCTTACTGATTTAAGTGTAGAGATACAGGCGCAGGAAGCGCGTAACAAAGACCTTATGACAAGAAAGTTCGCTGATGTCAAGAAAAAGACCAGGGGTTTTAGAACCAGTGGAAAGGTTGCAGATCAGTACTATAAGAACATGATGAAACTTAATAATGTAGAACCACAGTTTATGGATAATAAGAATTAGTGTGGTTTGAAGGTATCCCCGTCTCAGATGAGACGGGGATTTTAAGTGCAGAACAAATGTTCGAAAAAGGATTGACAAGATGATGGTCGCAATGGTATGAGAGAAACAAATTACTTCCTAAAATTAAAAATGAACCTAAAGAATACCGAGAAATATCATTGAAAAGTGTTGAAAAATATGCGGATGCATATAGAGAATTTCTTTTAAATGAAGACAAATATGAAAAGTATAAAAGATTTGTAGATGATATATTTCATGATGTACGAAAATTCAATCAACAAATAAAATTTAAAAATGATAAGATCTATAAGAAAGCTCAACAACATAGAAGATTGGGAGATATATTAGAGGCAACCAAGAGTATTCAACAATTAGGTTGGTTTCTGACACTTAGAATGAATAATCATGATTTTATATATAATGAAGAGCTATTGCAAGCGGATATCAAATCATCTTATAATATATATAGAATTATTGAAAAAGTAAAAAATGTTTAAAAGAGCGAGCTGATGAAAAAAATATTAAAGTACATATGAATTCACAATTTCAATGTAATGATATGAAAGCGTATGATTGTATAGAAATTTTACCTTTTATTTTTCTTGATAATGCAATTAAATATTCTCCCAATGGAGAATGCATAGATATATGTATAGATGAAATTAGAGGCGTACAACATGTGAAAATAATTTCACTTGGACCTGTAGCGAGAGAAGATGAAATTTCGAAACTATGCAGGCAAGGAATATAGAAGTGAAAATGCTCTTAATTTAACAAAAGATGGTATGGGAATAGGCTTATATACTGCAAAATGCATATGTGAGCTTAATGGTATAAGCTTGAAACTTGATTCAGAACAGAATGTTATTAGGAGAATAAAAAACATAGATTATTCTAAATTTAATGTAGAATTCTGGATTGAATTATGATAATATTAATGTATTTTGGAGGCGATATTATGTTATCAATTGAATCTCTTACGAATGTTATATTAAGTATATGTGACGATGTGTCCAATAAGAAATTACAAAAGCTTGCATATTATGTATATGCATGGTATTTAACGATATACGGAAGAAAAATTGTTGATATACAATTTGAGGCATGGGAACATGGTCCAGTTTGCAGAAAACTATATAATAGATATAGATGTTATGGATGGAAAGTTATTCCAATGTATAAGGGATTTGTTTTGGCTGATGATGAGACGATAAAATTTATTCAAAGTGTATTGAATGTGTATGGAGCCTTATCAGCAGATGATTTAGAAGAATTGTCACATAAGGAATCTCCCTGGCTAAGAGCAAGAGCACAAGGAGTGTTGGATGCGGTTATATCTGACATGGAAATAACGAATTGCTATTCAAAACAAGATAAAGTTAGAAGCGAGATAGTTAATTATATTTATGGGTGATAGATGGTAAAAATAGATTTTTGCCAGGAGCGATAATACAAAGAGGGTTAGATTGGATAGTCTGACCCTCTTTGTATGCATTATAGAGCAGGGAAGTCTTTAAGAACATAATGTATGGATATATATGATATATGAAAAAGTATTAGATAAATAATTTCAATGGATTGATATATAAAATATACATTTGGGTATAAAGTATTATACGAAAGTACCGATATACAAATTGTCAAAGGAATTTACATGATAATACATCATTAAACAAGTAAATATCAACGACACAATTTATTTTTTAAAAAGTTATATCCGAGAGGTTAAGTATTAAAACAAACCTCCGATATATATAACAACAGAGGAACTTGATTCGAAGCGTACGGTCGGAGAAGGTAAATCTTAAACAAATCTTATGTAGCATGGACGCTACTTTTTATTCAAGGAGGAAAATATTATGGCAATGGTAGTACAACACAACATTACAGCAATGAACTCAAACCGTCAGTTAAGCGGTACAACAAGCGCACAGGCTAAATCAGCTGAGAAATTATCTTCTGGTTACAGAATCAACCGTGCAGGCGATGACGCTGCAGGTCTTAAGATTTCTGAGAAGATGAGAAGCCAGATTCGTGGTCTTGACAAAGCTTCAAGTAATGCACAGGATGGTATCTCACTTATCCAGACAGCTGAAGGTGCTCTTAATGAAGCTCACTCAATTCTTCAGAGAATGAACGAGTTAGCAGTACAGGGTGCTAACGACACAAATGAGTCAATTGACCGTGATGCAATCAACCAGGAGTTAGATCAGCTTACAACAGAGCTTGATAGAATTTCTACAACAACACAGTTCAACAAGCAGAATCTTCTTGATGGAACATTCAAGGATAAGAACCTTCAGGTTGGTGCTAATGCTAATCAGAAGATCTCTGTCAGCATTGATAATATGAATGCACAGTCTCTTGGACTTAGAAGTGTAGATAAGAGAACTGCACCAGACGCACAGACAGGAACACAGGTTACAAAGATTACATACCAAGGAACAGCGTATAATTATGATGTTGGTAAGACACAAGGATCAAATGTTAAAGTCGCAATTTCTACTTTTAAAACTTCGGTGAGCGCAAGATATGCATCAGCAAATTATGCAATTCAGTATGATAGTCAGACAGGTAGTGCATATTATGCAGGTCTTACAGATGGAAGCAGATTTGCTAAAGTATCTGCAGCATTAGATAGTGATAGAACTAAGGCAAAGGCAGCTATGTCTAATGCTGTTACAAATAATCTTAATGATTATATTACAACAAGTGCAGCAAAAGCTACAGCCTTAGGAGAATATACTACTAAAGGTAGAGTTTCTGTAGACAATTATGAGATTGCAAACAATTCAATTACAGCAATCCAGGATGCTATCAACAAAGTATCTTCACAGAGATCCGCTCTTGGTGCTGTTCAGAACAGATTAGAGCATACAGTAGCTAACTTGGACAATGTATCTGAGAATACACAGTCAGCTGAGTCTCGTATCCGTGATACAGATATGGCATCTGAGATGGTTAACTACAGCAAGAACAATATTCTTGCACAGGCAGGACAGTCAATGCTTGCACAGGCTAATCAGTCAACTCAGGGTGTATTATCACTACTTCAGTAAAATTCTATATGAATTAGATTTCAGGGGTACAATTTGTACCCCTGTTTTACTAATACAGGAGAGGATGGTTAATGGAAGAACTAGCAAAAAAGACTATTGCTAATATTAACGAGATATGTCTTGACTTTTATTACTTTAGAAAAGAAAATGTGATGGAGCGTGGAGTGGCTCTTCTTGATAATGTGCAAGAGGTTTTTAAGCAAATTAATATTTTAGCAACAGAAAATCCAAATGATAAAGAGGTCTTGAATATAGAAAATTATGCGATAAATGTATTAAATGATCTGGTTGAAGCGATAGAAAGGAAAGATCAGGTTTTATTGGTAGATACATTAGACTATGGGGTCAGAGACTTAATGAAAATATTTGTTGACGAGAGGGAAGAGGATGAATAATATTCTGAACGAAAATTTATCTGCATTAGCAGAGTGGTATCCAGAATTGGCAGATAGATTAAAAGAAATTAGACATACAGAACAAGATATAATTGTGGATTCTTTAGAATCATGGGATAATGAGATAATTTTTAGAGTAGAAAAAGATAACAATAGTTTGTATCTGGGGGGAAAAAGGAATGTTAAAAAACCTTTAGACCTTTGGTATGAACGTTATAATAATATAAATAAACATGCAACCGTAATATTATTAGGTGTTGGAAGCGGTATATATTTAAAGAAAATAATTAAAGAGACTCCTAAAACGGTTAATGTAATTGTATATGAGCCTTCTCCTGAGATTTTTCTGAAATTGATGGAGATGGTAGATTTAGTCGATACTATTAGAAATAGGGCTATTATATTTATAATCAAAGATATAAATGATAACGATTTCGAATATGCTATAGATAGGTTAATTACCATAGAGACTATAGAGCATCTAAAAGTAGAAATCCACCCTAATTATAGGATGTTGTTCCCGGATGACATATTAGAAAGGACAAGAGAGATAAATAAGAGAACAGATTTTCTTATAGTAAATGAGAAGACTGGTGTGGCATTTTCTACAGTGTCAGCTCGAAATCAACTAATTAATATGCAGTATGTAATAGATGGATATAACACAAAAAAGCTTGTTGATGTTATACCATATGAAAATAGAGCTGCAATATTAGTATCAGCGGGCCCATCATTAAATAAAAATATTGAGGAACTAAAGAAAGCAAAAAATCATATATTTATTCTAGCTGTTGATACAGCTATAAAACCGCTGGTGAAAGCTGGTATAATACCAGACGCTATGATCACAATAGATGGAAAGAAACCATTAAAATTAGTGGATATAGATGGTGCAAATGAGATTCCAATAATTACATCGGTAACAGGAAATTGTGATTTTGTTGGACATCAAAAAGGAAAAAAAATAATGTATTATGATGGATATATTTTACCTCAGGAAGCTTATTTAGCAGCAGGAAAGGTATTACCTTCTATATATTTCGGAGGATCTGTTGCTTGTGTAGGATTTTCATTACTATATATGATGGGATTTAATAAAATTGTTTTAGTAGGTCAGGATTTGGCGTTTACAAATAACCGTTCACATGCGGATGGAACATTCGAGGAGATAATGCCTGAGGAAAAAACTGAGGGAATGTTGCTTGTAAAAGGAAATTACGAGGAAAAAGTTCCAACAAGAGATGACTTTAAATTATATCTCGATTGGTTTGAGGATACAATTAAAAAAATGCAAGAAGCTAGAAATACTATAGTAATAAATGCGACTGAGGGCGGTGCATATATTAAAGGAACTGAGATTATGAAATTGAAAGATGCCATAAAGGCTAACTCAATGGAATATATTGATTTTTCAAATTGTATTGAAAATATGGAGAGTGTATTTTCAGAAACAGACAAAATCAAGGTCACAAAATTTATTCTTAGTATACCAGGTGAATTTGTAAAGACAAAGAATAATATAAAAGAATTAATATCATTTTACAAGAAAATAGAGGGATTCGTAAATTCTAAAAATTTAGATTCAGATAAATATATTAAATATTTAAAAAAGATAAAAAAAATAACTAATAAAATTGAAAATAGTTCAATACATCAATTAATTTCATCTACTTTGTCATATGCAGAATGGATAGTAAGGAGTGAAAGTCTTGTAGAGAGTGATGACATTGAGGAAGAGGCTAAACTTACAGTTGAACAAGGCTTAAAATTATGTGAATTAATGTTAGAAAGTGTTACTCTTTTAGAAGAATGTGCCGATGAATTGGTGAAAATAGTGCACGATAAATATCCAGTTTATTGCATGAGAGCAAAAAATATATAAGGTAGGTATGGTCCTCAATAGGGACAGTGGGGTGTGAGTCAAACATCTATTTCAAATGAAAATTGGAGGAAAAATGAATACACATGATGCATGGGAGAAACTACATAAAGAAAAAATTGGGGGGGCATATCCTTCAGAGCATATAATAAGATTCATTGCCAGAAATTATTATAATGGGGATAGAAAAAATACCAGGATACTGGATTTCGGTTGCGGAACTGGTGCAAATACATGGTACCTTGCAAGAGAAGGTTTTGATACATATGCTTTTGATATATCAGAGAGTGCAATGGAGAAATTATTATCAAAATTAGATAATGAAAATCTAGAAGTACATGCAAAAGTAATGGATGGTTTGAACTTAGATTATGAAGGTGATTTTTTTGACGCAGTAATTGATAATGTTAAATTCAATTTTATGACATATTCAGATGGGGATAATATTATTAATCAATTAATTGCTATAGGAGAAAAGTAATGGGACATGTACTGATTATCGCAGAAGCGGGAGTTAACCACAATGGTAACATAGATATCGCCAAAAAGATGATAGATATTGCGAAAGAGGCAGGTGTAGATATAGTTAAATTTCAAACTTCAATTACATCAACATCTAAGTTCTCAGAGAAAGCCGAATAT
Source organism: uncultured Agathobacter sp. (assembly GCA_934359755.1). GTDB lineage: Bacteria > Bacillota > Clostridia > Lachnospirales > Lachnospiraceae > Roseburia. The sequence goes on along the minus strand of CAKRLV010000022.1, from coordinate 10,025 downwards.
CAGAAACGTGAAACTGGTGCAGAAGGCTCGCAATTAGATATGATAAAAAAATTACGATTTTCATTTGAACAACATAGAGAGTTGAAACAATATTGTGATAGTATTGGGATTAAATATTTATCAACACCATTCGATTTTGAAAGCATTGACTTTCTTAATGAATTATGTGATATCTGGAAAGTGCCATCGGGTGAAATCATAAATGTACCATATCTCGAACGTATTGGAAAGACTAAGAAACCAGTAATAATGTCTACTGGAATGGGCGAAATAGATGAGATACAGGAAGCAATCGGTATTCTTACTAAAAATGGATGTCCATCTATAAGATTACTACAATGCACAACACAATATCCAACACCATATGAAGATGTAAACTTGCGAGCTATGTATGATTTGAGGGATAGATTTGATTTGGAAGTTGGATTATCTGATCACTCTTTGGGAATTGAAGTGCCAATTGCAGCAGTTGGAATGGGTGCCCAAATAATAGAAAAGCATTTTACGTTGGATAGAAATATGGAAGGTCCTGACCATAAGGCTAGCATTGAGCCGGATGAATTGAAACAAATGGTGAAGTCGATTAGGAATGTTGAAAAGGCTTTGGGTACAGGGATAAAAGAACCATGTAATTCTGAGTTGGAGAATTTACATATTTCGAGAAAAAGTATAGTTGCGAGCAGAGACATAAAAAAGGGTGAAGTATTTACAGAGGAAAATATAGTGCCACGCCATGCTGGAAATGGTATATCACCAAAGTTATGGTATGATGTACTTGGAAAAACAGCTATAAGGGATTTTATTGAGGATGAGATGATAGAGTTATGATTAGGATTGCAGTATTGACGACCACGCGAGCTGAATATGGATTGATGAGGCAGTTAATCTTTCGGTTTAGGGATGATAATGATTATGATTTAAATTTATTGGTTACAGGGACTCATTTATCGGATAGATATGGATATACAGTAAAAGAGATTGAAGAAGATAATGTTCCTGTAGCTTATAAAGCTGACATTTTAGTTGAAAATAATGGAAAAATAGACATATCTAGAACTATGTCAAAAGCCATGTATGTTTTTTGGGAGCATTTTCACCAGATAGATTATGATTGTTTACTTGTTGATGGAGATCGTTATGAAACATTTGCTATTTGTGTAGCTGCTGTTAATAATCATATTCCTATAATTCACTGTGGTGGAGGTGAGACGACTGGTGGTGCAATGGACGAGTATTGGAGACATTGCATTACAAAGATGAGTTATTTACATTTCCCGACGATGGAATTGTACAGAAGAAGAATTATAAGTATGGGGGAGAATCCAGAGAGGGTTTTTTGTGTTGGTTCTTTAGGATTGGATAATATTCGTCTGATGGATATGGCAGATAAAAAAGACGTAGAGACCAGATTAGGTATAATATTAGATAAGCCATATGCTTTAGTTACTTTTCATCCTGTGACAATGGAGAATGATACAGCAGAAATTCAAATTAAAGAGTTATTGAAGGCATGTGAGATGTGTAAGGACATGAAGTTTGTTTTTACAAAAGCAAATGCAGACAAGGATAGTTATATCATAAATGAATTGATACAGGAATATGTGGATGAAAGACCACAGAAAGCGATACTGGTATCATCACTGGGAGCATATTATTATTTAAGCGCTATGAAATATTGTGAATTTGTTTTAGGAAATTCTTCAAGTGGTTTGATAGAGACTCCGTCTTTTGGAATTCCGACAATCAATATTGGAGACCGCCAAAAGGGACGGGAAAAGGCTGCAAGCGTTATAGATTGCAGACCGAATGCGAATATGATATATGAAGCGATGATGCTTGCTAGAAATGATGAATATAGAGAGAAATGCAGGCAAGTAATTAATCCAAATGGCGATGGACATGCGAGTGAAAGAATAATATCAATAATAAAACAGGTATTTAGTAATAAACAGGTTAATATTGAAAAGACGTTTTATGATGGACCTGAATTGAATGGATAAAACAGATATTTAATAATATTACATCTTTAAATAAATTCAATTTTAAAATTGAGGATTGTAATAATGAGGTGAATAAATGAATATTTTAATTCCGAATATAGGAAGAAGAGGATATTTGGTTAAATATATAAAAGAGATTAGTGATTTTAAGGGAAAGGTATATGTATCAGATTGTGATGTGACAGCGAGTGGATTATATGGAAATAATGATGGACATTTTATTCTTTCAAAACCAGTAGATGATGAAGAAAAATATGTTAGTAGCTTGTTGGATTTATGTCAAGCTATGGAAATCAAAGTGATAATTCCAGTTATCGATCCTGAAATATACATTTTATCTAAGTACATTGAACGATTTAGAAAAAGTGGAATACTACTTTTAGTGTCTTCGGAAAATGTTTTGGATATTTGTTATAATAAGTTGCATATGAATAAATTTTTGGAAGAAAATGGATTTCCTATTCCAAAGACATATGACAGTTTAGAAAGATTTACAGATGATTATGAAATAAAAAATATAAATTTTCCTGTAATCATTAAGCCGATATATGGAAGCGGAAGTGAAGCGACATATGTTGTAAAGACACTGGATGAAGTAAAGGCATTATTTAAAAATGGGATGATTATCCAGGAAATGTTGGATGGTCAGGAATATGGGGTTGATGTATTTAACAATATAGACAAAATTCCAATTAGATGTGTCTTGAAAAAGAAAGTATCAATGAGAAGTGGAGAGACGGACAAGGCAATTTCTGTTAAAGATAAAAATATTCAAGAAACTGTTATTAGATTGGCTAAGAGTTTGCAGCATTTTGGAAATTTGGATTGTGATTTGATATTGAAGGATGGTATTGTATATATAATCGATTTAAATCCAAGATTTGGCGGTGGATATCCAGCTACTCATGCAGCTGGTGTCAACTTATTAAAATTAGTGATTGATATAGCAGAAGGAAAAGAAACTGAACAGGATTTTGAACATTATAGAGAGAACATTTTAGTTATGAAAGAAGTAGCTATTGTTAGCACGGAGGTAGGGGAAAATGAAGAATCTTGCAATAATTCCGGCACGTAGTGGTTCGAAAGGAGTGCCAGATAAAAATATTAGGGAGTTAAATGATAAGCCTTTATTAGCGTATTCGATAGAAAGTGCTATAAATTCTGAAATTTTTAGTGAAGTTATGGTTTCAACAGATTCTGAAAAATATGCTGATATTGCAAAAAAATATGGAGCATCAGTTCCTTTTTTGAGAAGTGACGAGAATTCAAACGATACAGCTGATTCCTGGAGTGTTGTAAAGGAAGTGGTGCGTGAATATGAAAAAGTTGGTGAGAAATATGATACCATATGTTTATTACAGCCGACATCTCCGTTTAGAAATGCATCGGACATAGTTGAATCCTATAAGCTTTATGAAGAGAAAGCGTCAGTGGCTGTGATTTCAGTATGCGAAATGGAGCATACACCTTTATGGAGCAATACGTTACCAGAAGACAATTCATTAAACGGATTTATTAAGAGAAAATCAGGTGGAAGACGTCAGGATTCGGATAAATATTATAGATTGAATGGTGCAATTTATATTGTATCAACAGCGGAACTGTTTAGAGATACATACTTTTACCGTGAAGGTAGTTATGCATATGTTATGCCAAATGAACGTAGTATTGATATTGATACAGAAATGGATTTTATGTATGCTGACTTTTTGATGAAAAATTACAATGCTTTTTAGATCTTATCATATATATTTACATCATGGATGGTGTAGCAATAACAATGGAGTGTAGCCTATGAAATTAGAGCGTTTGAGTGCATATCTGATATACCCGGATTCAATGGTTGTAGAAGCAATGCAGAAAATAGATGTTAATAGTAAGGGGATTTTATTTGTTGTAAAACAAGATAATAAGTTAGTTGGAGTAATCACGGATGGGGATATTCGTAGATGGCTTATTAAGACTGGAGATTTACATGGGCGAGTCAGCCAGATTATGAATACTTCTCCTCGAGTGCTGTATAGGAAAGACATTAAGACTGCTCAGGAATATATGATAAAATATCAGATTACAGCGCTTCCGATAATTACGACTAAGGGATGTATTAATGATATAGTATTTTTGCAGCAGGACATGGCTGAGCCTATAGAAGAGAATTCAGGATTGGAAAATATTCCTGTAGTTATTATGGCTGGTGGAAAGGGGACTCGTTTGTACCCTTACACGAAAATTCTTCCCAAGCCACTTATTCCAATTGGAGATGTCCCTATAATGGAGAGGATTATAGACAAGTTCAGAGATGTTGGCGTGAAGGATTTTTATGCTACTGTTAATTACAGAAAAAGCATGATTAAATCATATTTTAATGACCAGGTGGCTGATTATAATATCTGCTATGTTGAAGAGGACAAGCCTTTAGGTACTGCTGGAAGTCTGAAGCTTTTACCGGAGAAATTTAATAAGCCATTTATAGTGACCAACTGTGATATTCTGATTCATGCAGATTACAATGATATTTACAAATATCATGTTGAATCTGGAAATGAACTTACGATTGTATCTGCACTTAAAAATATAGTGGTTCCGTATGGTGTTATTCATTCAAGTGAGAATGGAACAGTTGAATCTATGGAAGAAAAACCAAAACTATCATATTTTGTGAATACTGGTATGTACATATTAAATCCGAATCTTGTAGATGATATTCCGCAGGATGAGTTTTTCCATATGACGCATTTAGCGGACAAGCTTATGAACGAGGGACGTAGAGTAGGCATGTATCCTATTTCGGAAGATTCGTTCCTGGATATGGGTGAGTTTGAAGAAATGCATAGAATGGAAGAGAAGTTAAATTTGAAATCGTAATATTTATATTTTTTGACAAGAACCGTAATTTTTTTACGGTTCTTGTTGATTATATAAAGAAAAGTGGATATACTTATATTTAAGTTGTGGAGTAAGTAGTTGTTCATAAAAGGTAGAACAATTATAGGAATTATATGAAATAGGTGATTATATGCTGAAAACATTTAAGGTTAAGAATTATAAGAACTTTCAAGATGAAGTAGTATTAAATTTTGGAGATGTAGGCGGATATAAGTTTAGTAATGATTGTATAACAGATAATGTCATCAGCAAAATGATAATTTATGGAAAAAATGCTATAGGTAAAACAAATCTTGGAAAAGCAATATTGGATATTACTACGAATTTCCGGGATATGCTTTTTTGGGGAGACATGGATTCGTCATATGCAAATGCTGATACATCAGATAAAGAGGTGAAGTTTTTATATGAGTTCTGGTTAGACGGAAAAAGTCTTATATATGAATATATAAAGTATTCATCTGCAAGAATAAAATATGAAAAGCTTTCTATTGATGGATGTTGTATATTTGAATTAGATTTTGAAAAGAAAAAGTTTGATTTTGCTCATTTAGATATAGTAGGTGCGGAGAGCGTAAATTATGCTAAGTACACTACGGTATTATTTAATCAGCAGGATGACATTGAAAGGCGTACGTTACCTTTTGTCAGATGGCTTATTGGAAATACAGCATTAAATTCTGACAATATTTTGTTTAAATTGTCGGACTATGTGGATAGAATGACTATGATTTCTGTAGGCAGTTTTTTGAATTTTGGAAAATACCAATATGACAATTTTTATCAATTTTTAGCTGATAATGATAAATTAAAAGACTTTGAAGACTTCTTGAACAAAATGGGAATTGAGTGTAAATTGCTATTGGAAAAAATGCCGGATGGTTCATATCAATTGTACTTTAGGCATGAAAATGGATTGCTTTCATTTGTGAGAAATGCTTCAAGTGGAACATTGGCATTAGTTAGATTATATCAGCGTTTGGCAAGTGTGAATAAAGCTTCGTTTATGTATATGGACGAGTTTGATGCGTTTTATAATTATGAACTTTCAGAAAATGTGGTTAAGGTATTGATGGAACGTTATCCTGAATGTCAGATAGTTATGACATCGCATAATACTAATCTAATGACTAATAGAATTATGAGACCAGATTGTTTATTTATTTTGTCTAAATATGGATTAACGCCGTTGTCTAAGGCAACAGAAAGAGAATTGAGGGAGGGGCACAATTTAGAGAAGATGTATATAGGTGGTGAGTTTAGAAAATATGAGTAGCTATGAGTTTATTAAGCCAAGGAGCAGAGGCAAGACTCTTATTATAGTTGAGGGTAATCATGAAAAGAATGTACTATTTCAGTTATTATTCAAGAGCTTTCCGGAGCTTGATATTGAAATAGATAATGTATGGATATATGGGACTAATATATATGGTTTGTACAATTTGATAGTACGAGAATATGATGATGATTGGAACTATTTTGATATAGATTTGCCATATATTGTTAGTAAAAATAAGAATGGAATGGAAATTCAATATAAAAGAGATTTTACAAACATATTCTTAGTATTTGATTATGAACGGCATGATCCCAATTTTAGTGAAGAAAAAATAACAAAATTGCAGAAATATTTTTCAGATTCAACTGATATGGGAAAGTTGTACATTAATTATCCTATGATAGAATCATATCAACATTTGGAAATGGGAAAGGAAGATGAATACATTAATGCGATGATACCTGTATCGTTGCAGCCAGGGGAAAAATATAAAGCATCAGTTCGTGATAATTATATTGCACAATTAGTGAATTATATAGAACGTATTCCTAGATTGTTGAAAGAACATTATGGTTTATCGCCAAATGCTACAAGTGTTTGTGTGGATAAAATATTTCTTATTTCAAACCAACAAAATTGTAAAGAGCAAATAAGACAAATATTATCTGATAATATTAGTTCGGAATACATAAGTACGGCTACATATCAACTGAATGATTGGTTGCAAAAAATGAACTATATCAATGTTGGTACAAACTTGTACAAATATTTAAGAGTTCTTTTCATTAAGATTATAAAATGGAATATTATTAAGGCTAGAAGAATTGTAATGTTTGATACAATGTGTTCGATTGATAAATGGTACGAGTGTTTGGAGAATATAGATTTAGTAGATATATTACAAAAACAAAATGAGTACAGTAGAGATTTTGTTAATGGAATTATTTATGTATTAAATACATGTGTATTCTTGGTTGCAGATTACAATTATAAGCTTTTAGAGCAGGAATGAATTGAGCAGTTTGCATTTGCAGACTGCTTTTTATAGATAAACACTATTACAAAACGATAAAAATGCGTTATAATAAAAATAGTTAAAATCAAGGGGGAAATAGATGTTTGAACTAAACAGTTTTATTTCAAAATATGTTACGAAGAGGCCGAGGAGCATGTTCCTTGCGGACATCGAGGCAAATAGAGAAAAATTGACGGAGAAAATACAAGGAAAGACGGTTCTGGTAATTGGTGGAGCAGGAAGCATTGGAAGTTCTTTTATCAAGGCAGTATTGCCATTTAAACCGAAGACGTTGGTGGTTGTTGATATCAATGAGAATGCATTGGCAGAGCTTACGAGAGACTTGCGAAGCACAAAGGGGATGTATGTGCCAGATGATTATATTCCATATCCGATGGATTTTGCGGCGCCAGTATTTGAAAAGATGTTCAGAAGCAGGGGCGGATTTGATATAGTTGCAAATTTTTCAGCGCATAAGCATGTTCGCAGTGAGAAAGATATATATTCAGTTGAGGCACTTGTACAGAACAATGTACTCCATGCCAGATTATTATTGGATTTATTGGCTGAGTTTCCGCCAGAGGAGTATTTCTGTGTTTCCACGGATAAAGCAGCAAATCCTGTTAATATAATGGGAGCCAGCAAGAGAATAATGGAAGATGTTATTTTTACATATTCGGACAGGTTTCCTGTGAAAACAGCGAGATTTGCAAATGTGGCTTTTTCTAATGGTTCTCTTCCAGCTGGATTTCTTGCGAGAATTTCAAAATTGCAGCCTCTTAGTGCGCCTTCTGATGTGCGCAGATATTTTGTTTCGCCTGAGGAAAGCGGACAGATTTGCATGCTGGCATGTATGCTGGGGAACAACAGAGAGATATTTTTCCCTAAATTAGAGGAAGCTCAGATGATGACTTTTGATGCAATTGCTACAGCGCTCTTGAAGGAATATGGGTATGATATTCTTGAATGCAAGTCTGATGAAGAGGCAATAGATAAAGCGGAAGAATTAAAGTGTGGAAGCAACAAATATCCTGTTCATTATTCTGGATCAAATACATCTGGAGAAAAGGCATACGAAGAATTTTTTACTGATAAAGAGAAAGTAGATATGAAGCGTTTTGAGTCGCTTGGAGTTATTACAGATAAGGAAATTCCAGATAGAAACAAAGCTAAAGTTGTAATGTCAGAGCTTGATGAAGCGTTTAAGAGAAATGAATTGACTAAGGATGAAGTGGTTCAGATAATAAAGAGATATCTGCCTAATTTCGAGCATATTGAAAAGGGTAAATCACTTGATTCGAAGATGTAGCTGGATATAAGGAGGCTTGTTATGGGTAATTTTATTCCATTATCAATTCCTAATTTTGAGGGAAATGAGAGAAAATATGTTGATGATGCGATAGAGCAGGGCTGGGTGTCTACTGGAGGTGCCTATATTACGAAGTTAGAGCAGATGCTGGCAGAGTATTTGTGCGTTGAGAATGTAGCTGCATGTCAGAGTGGTACGTCAGGCCTTCATCTTGCGCTTATTTCTTGTGGTGTTGAGCCTGGGGATATGGTGATTGTGCCAACGCTCACATTTATAGCTGCAGTAAATCCTGTTAAGTATCAGTTTGCAGATCCTGTGTTTATGGATTGTGATGATAGTCTATGTATGGATCCTGTTAAGTTAAGAAAATTCTGTGAGCAGGAATGCGGTATTGTGGATGGCATTCTTACACATAAGGCATCAGGCAAAAAGGTTAAAGCTGTTGTTGTAGTTCATGTATTTGGCAATCTTGCAGACATGGAATCAATAATGAAAATTGCAGACGAATATCATCTTAAAGTGATTGAAGATGCGACAGAAGCACTTGGTTCCAGATATACTGCCGGTGCGCTGGCGGGTAAATTCGCTGGAACGATTGGCGATTATGGCGCTTTTTCATTCAATGGTAATAAGATTATTACTACAGGCGGTGGTGGAGCTGTTACGGCAAAAGATCCTGCGGAAGTGGATCATATCAGATACTTATCAACACAGGCGAAAGATGATCCGCATTTTTACATTCACAATGAGGTGGGATATAACTATAGAATGACAAACTTGCAGGCTGCCTTAGGTGTTGCGCAGGTCGAAGAACTTCCAGAGTTTGTTGAACGCAAGCACAAGAATTACGATTTATACAAAGAATTGTTTGACAGATTTGAGGGTGCAAAATTACTTGGATTTAGGGATGGAACATATTCTAATCAGTGGTTTTATTCCTTGGAACTTGATATGAGTAGACTCAATTGTTCTCTTCGTGATGTGATTACAAAATTACAGGATAGGGGTGTGCAGACAAGGGCAATATGGGGGCTTATTCATGAGCAGAAGCCATATAAAGATGCACTTGTTTATGGGATGGAGAAAGCTCCGTATTATAGCAGTTGTATTTTGAATATTCCTTGTAGTACGCAGATTACGGAAGATGAGATAAAGACTGTTGCAGTGGAAATAAAGAATATGTTTGATTAGGAATATGAATGTTATCAGTCATAACTCTTTAAAGATTCAGAACGTTATTATCGACTTTTCAACAAGCTATGGATAGGTTATAACATCCATAGCTTTTTTGATGAGAACGCATATGTAGCTTTACCATATCGAAATTACAAATTTTAAAGAGCTTGAAAAAAGGCTTGAATGAAAGCTTGAATGAAAAAGGGTGACAATTTTATATTGACAACCGAACGTATGTTTGCTATACTTTGACTATCATAAATCAATTGAGTTTTGATTTTTGGTACTAGATGAAGGAGGTATACGCTATGGAAATTGTTAATCAGCATATTGGGGATATTAACAGCAAGACGATTTTTA
>CAKRLV010000021.1 GCA_934359755.1 uncultured Agathobacter sp. | reverse complement strand
AATAAGGAAGGAGGAGCTCAGTAATTATGTTAATGCCAAAGAGAGTAAAACATCGTAAACAGTTCCGTGGTTCTATGTCAGGAAAAGCTACAAGAGGAAACAAGATCACTTATGGTGAGTATGGTATTGTAGCTATGGAGCCTTGTTGGATTAAAGCTAATCAGATAGAAGCAGCCCGTGTCGCTATGACAAGATATATCAAGCGTGGTGGTAAGGTTTGGATCAAGATCTTCCCAGAGAAGCCAGTTACTCAGAAGCCTATGGGTGTTCGTATGGGTAAAGGAAAAGGTAACCTTGAGTATTGGGTAGCAGTTGTTAAACCAGGTAGAGTATTATTTGAAATCTCCGGGGTTCAGGAAGACGTTGCTCGTGAAGCTTTACGTCTTGCTACACACAAATTACCTTGCAAGTGCAAAGTAGTTTCTCGTGCAGATTTAGAAGGCGGTGAATCAAATGAAAACTAGTGCATATTTAGAAGAATTAAAGACACAGTCAGTTGCTGATTTACAGGAAAAACTTGTAGACGCAAAGAAAGAACTTTTCAATTTAAGATTCCAGAACGCAACAAATCAGTTAGATAACACAAGCAGAATTAAAGAGGTTCGTAAGAATATCGCTAGAATTCAGACAGTTATCACTGAGAAGGAAAAAGTTGCACAGTAAAATATCCTATCGGAAAGGAGATATAAACCGTGGAAGAAAGAAATCTTAGAAAAACACGTGTTGGTGTTGTTGTAAGCGACAAGATGGATAAGACAATCGTTGTAGCTGTAAGAGATAATGTAAGACATCCTCTTTACAACAAGATCGTTAAGAAGACTTATAAATTAAAAGCTCATGATGAGAACAACGATGCTAAGATCGGTGATACAGTCAGAGTTATGGAAACAAGACCTTTATCTAAAGACAAGAGATGGAGACTTGTAGAAATCATGGAAAGAGCAAAATAATCAAAGGAGGCTACAAGCATGGTACAGCAGGAAAGCAGACTCAAAGTCGCTGATAACACTGGCGCTAAAGAGATCCTTGTTATCCGCGTAATGGGTGGATCTACCAGAAGATATGCGAACATCGGTGATGTCATCGTTGCTACTGTTAAAGATGCAACACCAGGCGGTGTTGTTAAAAAAGGTGACGTCGTTAAGGCCGTAGTTGTTCGTTCAGTAAAAGGTGCTCGTCGTAAAGATGGTTCCTATATTAAATTTGATGAGAACGCAGCAGTTATTATCAAAGATGACAAAACTCCAAGAGGAACTCGTATATTTGGACCAGTAGCTCGTGAGCTTCGTGAGAAACAGTTCATGAAGATTGTTTCTCTGGCTCCAGAAGTATTATAGGAGGAAGAGTCAATGGCAAGCATGAAAATCAAAAAAGGCGATACAGTAAAAGTTATCGCTGGTAAAGACAAAGATAAAGAGGGCAAGGTAATTGCCGTAAACACTAAAAACAACACTCTTCTTGTTGAAGGAATCAACATGGTTACTAAGCATGCTAAACCAAGTATGGCTAATCAGCAGGGTGGTATCGTTCATCAGGAAGCACCTATTGATGCATCAAACGTTATGTATCTTCACAATGGAAAAGCTACAAGAGTTGGTTTTAAGATTGATGGAGACAAGAAAGTTCGTTTTGCTAAATCAACAGGCGAAGTTATCGACTAATTGGAGAGAGGAGGAAATTAACGTTGAGTAGACTTAGAGAACAGTACGAAAATGAGATCAAAGACGCAATGGTCAAAAAGTTCGGTTATAAAAACGCAATGGAAATTCCAAAGCTTGACAAGATCGTAGTTAACATGGGTGTTGGTGAAGCTAAGGAAAACGCTAAGATTCTTGATGCAGCTGTTAAGGACATGGAAGCAATTACAGGTCAGAAGGCTGTAACAACAAAGGCTAAGAATGCTATAGCTAACTTCAAGATTCGTGAGGATATGCCAATCGGATGTAAAGTTACATTACGTGGAGAGAAAATGTATGAGTTCGCAGATCGTTTGATCAACTTAGCATTACCACGAGTACGTGACTTTAGAGGAGTTAATCCAAACGCATTTGATGGTCGTGGAAACTATGCACTTGGAATCAAAGAGCAGATTATCTTCCCTGAAATTGAATACGATAAGGTAGACAAGGTTAGAGGAATGGATATCATCTTTGTTACAACTGCAAAGACAGATGAAGAAGCTCGTGAGTTATTGACACAGTTCAATATGCCATTTGCTAAATAATCAGGAGGGATTCTAATGGCTAAGACAAGTATGAAAGTTAAACAGCAGCGCAAGCCTAAGTTCTCTACAAGAGCTTATACTCGTTGCAGAATTTGTGGACGCCCACATTCAGTTTTAAAGAAATACGGAATTTGCCGTGTATGCTTCCGTGAATTAGCATATAAGGGACAGATTCCTGGAGTAAAGAAAGCTTCTTGGTAAATCGAAAGATTTAGGAGAGTTCCTCGGCGCAGCAGCGACGGGGGATATCCATGAAGTGATAGTATTAAGATAGTTTGATTAAGGAGGATATCGGTCATGATGATGACAAGTGATCCAATCGCAGATATGCTTACAAGAATTCGTAATGCAAATACTGCAAAACATGATACAGTAGATGTACCATCTTCAAAAATCAAAGTAGCAATCGCTGGAATTCTTTTAGACGAAGGATTCATCGAGAAATACGAAATTATCGAGGATGGAAACTTTAAGACAATCCGCATCACATTAAAATATGGTGCAGATAAGAATGAGAAGATTATCACAGGTATTAAGAGAATTTCTAAGCCTGGTCTTCGTGTGTATGCTGGTAAAGAGGAAATTCCTTCAGTTCTTGGTGGACTTGGAATTGCTATCCTTTCTACAAACCAGGGTATCATCACTGACAAAGAAGCTCGTAAGCTTCAGGTTGGTGGAGAAGTTCTTTGCTTCGTATGGTAATTAATTAGTCATTTTTACTTGAAAGGTAACTTACGAATACTCATCGGTAGTAAGAATGAATATAAGTAACTCGTAGGTATAAACCGATCATGAGATCGGACATACAAATAAAATTAGGAGGTACGGGCATGTCACGTATAGGAAGAATGCCAATCGCAATCCCAGCTGGTGTTACAGTTGATATTGCAGAAAATAATCATGTGACTGTAAAAGGTCCTAAGGGAACTCTTGAGAGAACACTCCCTTCAGAGATGGAAATCAAATTAGAAGGTGAAACTGTAGTCGTTACAAGACCTAATGATTTGAAGAAGATGAAATCCTTACATGGATTAACAAGAACATTGATCAACAACATGGTAATCGGTGTAACAGAAGGCTACACAAAGGTACTTGAGGTAAATGGTGTTGGTTACAGAGCTTCTAAAGCTGGAAAGAAACTTACTCTTAACTTAGGATACTCACATCCAGTTGAGATGGATGATCCAGAAGGCCTTGAGTCTGCAGTAGAAGATAATAAGATCATTGTTAAAGGTATTGATAAAGAAAAAGTTGGCCAGTACGCAGCTGAAATCAGAGCTAAGAGAGCTCCTGAACCATATAAGGGCAAGGGAATCAAATACGCTGATGAGGTTATTAGACGTAAAGTTGGTAAGACTGGTAAAAAATAATTAAAGGAGTGGACAAGTAATGGTTAGTAAGAAATCAAGAACAGAAGTTCGTGTAAAGAAACATAACAGAATGCGTAATCATCTTGCTGGTACAGCAGAACGTCCTCGTTTAGCTGTATTCAGAAGTAATAACCATATGTATGCTCAGATTATTGATGATACAGTTGGAAATACACTTGTTTCTGCTTCAACCCTGGATAAGGATTTAAAGGCAGAGGTCGAGAAGACTAATAACGTTGATGCAGCAGCAAAGCTTGGTACTGTTATTGCAAAGAAAGCATTAGATAAGGGTATTACCACAGTTGTCTTCGATAGAGGCGGTTTTATTTACGCAGGCAAGGTAAAAGCATTAGCTGAAGCAGCAAGAGAAGCTGGTTTAGAGTTTTAGGAGGAGACAAACATGAAACGTGAAATCATTGATGCTAGTCAATTAGAATTAGTTGACCAGGTTGTTGACATCAAGCGTGTAACAAAGGTTGTTAAGGGTGGACGTAACATGCGTTTCACAGCTCTCGTTGTTGTTGGTGACAAAAACGGTCATGTTGGCGCTGGTCTTGGAAAAGCAGCTGAAATTCCTGAAGCTATCCGCAAAGGTAAAGAAGATGCAATCAAGAGCCTGATCAGTGTTAGATTAGACGAGAACAATTCTATTACACATGATGTAACAGGAAAATATACAGGTGCTTCCGTATTATTAAAGAAGTCTCCTGAAGGTACTGGTATCATCGCTGGAGGTCCAGCACGTTCAGTATGCGAGATCGCTGGTATCCAGAATATCCGTACAAAATCTTTAGGATCAAATAACAAACAGAACGTAGTTCTTGCTACTATCGAGGCTTTAAAGCAGTTAAGAAGCCCAGAGGAAGTTGCTAGACTTCGTGGTAAATCTGTAGAAGAAATTTTAGGTTAAGGAGGAACTCGAAATGGCAGATAAGGTTAAGGTTACACTTATTAAATCTACAATCGGTGCAGTTCCTAAAAACAAGAAGACTATTGAAGCTCTTGGATTAACCAAATTAGGAAAAACTGTAGAGTTACCAAACAACGCTGCTACACAGGGCGCTGTTCGTAAAGTAGCACCATACGTTAAGGTTGAAGAAGTTTAAAAAAGACAAGGAGGTACCGTGATGGATTTATCTAATTTGAAAGCAGCTGAAGGTTCAGTGCATAGTGATAATTTCAGAAGAGGTCGTGGACACGGCTCAGGTAACGGTAAGACTGCTGGTAAGGGTCACAAGGGTCAGAAGGCTCGTTCTGGAGCACCTAGAATTGGATTCGAAGGTGGACAGATGCCATTATATAGAAGAATTCCAAAGAGAGGTTTCAAGAACAGAAACACTAAGACTATCGTTGGAATTAATCTTTCAGCACTTGAGAAGTTCGATAATGATGCAGTAGTATCAATTGAGACTTTAGTAGAGGCTGGAGTTGTTAAGAACCCAAGAGATGGCGTAAAGATTCTCGGAAATGGTGAACTTACTAAGAAGCTTACAGTTCAGGCAAATGCATTTAGTGCAAGTGCTAAAGAAAAAATCGAAGCTCTTGGTGGAAAAGCAGAGGTGATCTAATGCTTGAGACACTCCGTAACGCATTTAAAGTAAAAGATATTCGTTCTAGAATCCTTTTTACATTTATGATGTTAGTAGTCATCAGGGTCGGATGTGAACTTCCGGTCCCTGGTGTTAATGGTTCTGTATTCCAGGAATGGTTTAAGAATCAGTCAACAGATGGATTTGGATTTGTAAATGCAATTACTGGTGGTTCATTCTTGAATATGTCAGTTTTTGCACTGAATATTACTCCATATATCACATCTTCTATCATCATGCAGTTGCTCACAATTGCAATTCCTAAATTAGAGGAAATGCAGCGTGACGGCGAAGACGGAAGGAAAAAAATCGTAGAGATTACAAGATACTTAACAATTGCACTTGGTCTTATTGAGTCAATTGCAATGACAATTGGTTTCTATAAAGGAAACACATTAGTTGATAAGAATCCTCTTACAGTAATTATGGTTGTAGCAACACTTACAGCAGGTTCAGCAGTACTTATGTGGATTGGTGAGCGTATTACTGAGAAGGGCGTTGGAAACGGTATTTCTATCGTACTTACAATTAATATTATTTCTCGTATTCCAGAAGATCTTGGAACTTTATGGGAGCAGTTTATTGCATCTGAAACGATTGTTGCAAGAAAAATAGTTGCAATACTCATTATTGCAGCGATTATTATAGCGATGGTAGTGTTCGTAGTATTACTTCAGGATGCAGAGAGAAGAATTCCTGTTCAGTACTCTAGAAAAATCCAGGGTAGAAAACAGGTTGGTGGACAGCAGACACATATTCCACTTAAAGTAAATACTAGTGGTGTTATTCCAGTGATTTTTGCGCAGTCGCTTATGCAGACACCTGTAATTATTGCAAGCCTTCTTGGCAAGGGTAATGGTTCAGGAATTGGTAGCAAGATATTACGTGGATTATCTCAGTCAAACTGGTGTGATCCAGATAACTTAATATATTCAATTGGATTAGTTGTATATATTCTGCTGATTATTGCGTTTGCATATTTCTATACACAGATTACTTTTAATCCTTTAGAGATTGCAAATAATATGAAAAAAGCTGGTGGATTTATTCCTGGTATCAGACCTGGAAAGTCAACTAGTGATTACTTAAATCAAATATTAAATTACATCGTATTTATAGGAGCAATTGGACTTTCAATAGTTGCATTTATTCCAATCTTCTTCAATGGAGTATTTGGTGCAGATGTATCGTTTGGTGGAACATCAATCATCATTATCGTAGGTGTTATTATTGAGACACTTAAGCAGATTGAGTCACAGATGAAGGTTCGTTACTATAAAGGATTTTTACATGACTAAGATTTACAATTGGAGATACTGATTCAGTATCTCCATTGTTGCTACAATGAAAGAATATCTTAATTATATTTGTAAATGAAAGGAAAAGGTAATATGAAAATCATAATGTTAGGAGCACCTGGTGCTGGTAAGGGAACACAGGCAAAGCAGATTGCTGCAAAATATAATATTCCACATATCTCTACAGGAGATATTTTCAGGGCTAATATCAAGAACGGAACAGAGCTTGGCAAGAAGGCTAAGACATATATGGATCAGGGCGCACTGGTTCCAGATGAACTTACATGTGATCTTGTCGTAGATAGAATTCAGCAGGATGACTGTTCAAATGGATTTGTGTTAGATGGATTCCCAAGAACAATTCCACAGGCAGAGGCGCTTGATGCAGCACTTAAGAATCTTAATGAGACAATGGATTATGCTATCGATGTAGATGTTCCTGATGATAACATTGTAAATCGTATGGGCGGAAGAAGGGCATGTGTAAATTGTGGTGCAACATACCATATCATATTCAATCCTACTAAGGTAGAAGGCAAATGTGATGCCTGCGGAAATGACCTTATAATTCGTGATGATGATAAGCCTGAGACAGTACAGAAGAGACTTAAGACATATCATGAGCAGACACAGCCACTTATTGATTATTACAAGAATAAGGGAATTCTTAAATCAGTAGATGGAACATTACCTATGGATGATGTATTTAACGCAATTGTAGGTATCTTAGGTGAATAATAATGGCAGTCACAATTAAGACGCCTGAGGAGATTGAACTTATGCGGGAAGCCGGAAGGATTCTCGCAGCAGTTCATTCAGAACTTGGCAAAGCAATAAAACCAGGTATGTCTACTTTAGATGTTGACAGACTTGGAGAAGAAATGATAAGAAGCTATGGCTGCGAACCTTCATTTCTAAATTATAATGGGTATCCAGCATCAATTTGCGTTTCGGTAAACGAGGAAGTTGTACATGGAATCCCACATCCAGAACATATAATTCTTGATGGAGATATTGTTAGTCTTGACGCTGGTGTTATTTATAAAGGTTATCATTCTGATGCTGCCAGAACTGTTCCGGTTGGTGATGTATCCCAGGATGCACTTGATTTAATAGAAAGAACAAAGCAGAGCTTTTTCAAAGGAATCTGTGTCGCGAGACCTGGAGTACGTTTGTACGAGATATCATCTGCGATAGGAGAGTATGCAAGAGGCTTTGGATACGGTGTAGTTGAGGAACTGTGTGGACATGGTATTGGAACACATTTACATGAGGATCCAGATATTCCAAATTTCGCACAGCCATGGTACAGACCAGGCATAAAGCTTAAAGCGGGAATGACCTTAGCAATTGAGCCAATGATTAATATGGGTGGAAAAGAAATTGTATTTATAGACGATGATTGGACTGTTGAGACAGAAGATTTGTCATTGTCGGCACATTATGAGAATACAATTCTTATTACAGAGAAAGATGGTCCAGAGATACTTACTCTTACAGAAGAGGAGAAAAAACAAGGACTTGATAAAATAGAAAATTGGTTGAAGATTACAGGCTGTGACAAAGGATTGTCATAATAGTGCCATTTGTGGTGCACTTTAGACTTGCAACTACAAGAGTCTCTGGTGGTTGTAAAAGATATTATTAACAGTATATAATTTAGAATTAAAATGGAGGAATAAACAATGTCAAAAGCAGATGTTATCGAAGTAGAAGGAGTTGTTGTTGAGAAGTTACCTAATGCATTCTTTAAGGTTGAACTCGAGAATGGTCATCAGATTTTAGCAACAATTAGTGGAAAATTAAGAATGAATTTTATTCGTATCCTTCCTGGAGATAAGGTAACAATCGAGATGTCACCATATGATTTGACAAAGGGTAGAATCATATGGAGAGATAAATAAAATATTTCTATAAATAAGTATAAAAATATTGACTTTCATTAGATGTCTGTGTATAATGTTATTCGGACACTTTTGGAAAACAACCCAATGTGCCATAGATTTAAGTAAAACATTGGGCTTTCAGAGAGAAAGGAGGATTTGCTGTGAAGGTAAGATCATCAGTTAAACCTATTTGCGAAAAGTGCAAAGTTATCAAAAGAAAAGGAAGCATTCGCATAATTTGCGAGAATCCAAAGCATAAACAGAGACAGGGTTAATTATACATGGACCCTGTTATTTGTGCGTTTAGGTAATTTGCCTTTTTGACGCAGAATCGTACAGATTCTTCATTTAATTATGTGCGGCTGCAGTTCGGAATAAAAGAGTTTCGTACATTGTATTAGTGGGAACTCGCTTCGTAACGAAGTTTTTCGGACTGTTCATAATAAACAGATTGCATTCTGGGGATTGTTTATGGTACCGCATGAACGATTTCGAATATGCAAAATATGGGAGAAATATTTGCATGCACACATTTCAGGACGTGCAACCGTAGCTGTATGTGGATATTTTTCGGGTGGAAGATATATGGTTGTGGATATGTCGTTAGTTACTTAATAATAATTAGAAAATTATGGAGGTGTAAACACACATGGCTCGTATCGCAGGTGTAGATTTACCAAGAGAAAAACGTGTAGAAATCGGTTTGACTTACATCTATGGAATTGGTAGAGTAAGTTCTAATCGTATCCTTGAAGCAGCTGGTGTTGATCCAAGTACTCGTGTAAGAGATCTTACAGATGATGAGGTTAAGAAAATCAGCTCAGTTATCGATGAGACAATGACTGTAGAAGGTGATCTCAGAAGAGAAGTTGCTTTAGATATTAAGAGACTTCAGGAAATTGGATGCTATCGTGGTATCCGTCATAGAAAAGGACTTCCTGTTCGTGGACAGAAGACAAAGACAAACGCCAGAACAAGAAAAGGTCCTAAGAGAACTGTTGCAAATAAGAAGAAATAATTCTTCTCGGTAAAATTATTTTGAGAAAGTAGGTTAGTTTAAATATGGCTAAGAACGTTGGAAAGAAAACAACTAAAAGGCGTGTAAAGAAAAACGTTGAACGCGGACAGGCACACATTCAGGCATCTTTCAATAACACAATTGTTACAATAACAGATTCTGAAGGTAATGCATTATCATGGGCAAGTGCTGGTGGTCTTGGATTTAGAGGTTCAAAGAAATCTACTCCATATGCTGCACAGATGGCAGCTGAGACAGCTACAAAGGCAGCTTTAATTCACGGTTTAAAGACCGTAGACGTATTTGTTAAGGGACCAGGTTCAGGTAGAGAGGCAGCTATTCGTGCCCTTTCAGCATGCGGTCTTGATGTTATTTCTATCAAAGATGTAACTCCAGTACCTCATAATGGATGTCGTCCACCAAAACGTAGAAGAGTTTAATTAGGAGGTATAGATTAAGATGGCAGTTAACAAAACCCCTGTACTTAAAAGATGCAGATCTCTTGGTTTAGAGCCAAGTGTATTAGGATATGATAAGAAGTCTAAGAGAAATTTACAGAGAGCAAACCGTAAGGTTTCAGAGTACGGACTTCAGTTAAGAGAGAAACAGAAGGCTAAATTCATTTATGGTGTATTAGAGAAGCCTTTCCGTAATTATTATAAGAGAGCTGATAAGATGAGAGGACTCACAGGTCCTAACCTTATGATCATGCTTGAGTCTAGATTAGACAATGTTGTATTCCGTCTTGGATGGGCTAGAACAAGAAAAGAAGCTAGACAGATCGTAGACCACAAGTTTGTTACAGTTAATGGTAAGCAGGTAAATATTCCTTCATACCTTGTAAAAGCTGGTGATGTTATTGAAATCAAAGAGAACAAGAAAAACATCCAGAGAATGAAAGACATCGTTGAAGTGGCTGGTGGAAGAATTGTTCCAGAGTGGTTAGACGTAGATGCAGAGAACTTCAAGGGAGTTGTAAAAGAGTTACCAACTCGTGAGCAGATTGATGTTCCTGTAGACGAGATGCTTATCGTCGAGTTATATTCTAAGTAGTAAGAATTTTTTTCAGAGTCCTTTTGGGGCTCTGAAAAGCGCATAAGCGTTTAACTTTGATACGTAGATGCACAACAAATAACAACGATACCCGAGAAGGAGGGACTTTGTAGTGTTCGATTTTGAAAAACCAAAAATTGAAATCGCAGAAATTTCAGAAGACAAGACATATGGCAGATTTGTTGTTGAGCCATTGGAAAGAGGCTATGGTACAACACTTGGTAATTCATTAAGAAGAATTATGCTTTCTTCATTACCAGGAGCTGCAGTGAGCCAGGTTAAAATTGATGGAGTATTACATGAGTTCAGTTCAATTCCAGGCGTTAAGGAAGACGTAACAGAAATCATTATGAACATCAAGAACCTTGCTATTCGTAATTCTAGTTCTACAAATGAGCCTAAAGTTGCTTATATCGAATTCGAAGGTGAAGGCGTTGTTACAGCAGCAGATATCCAGATTGATTCTGATATTGAAATCCTTAATCCAGAATTAGTAATTGCTCACCTTAATGGTGGAGCTGATTGCAAGCTGTATATGGAGCTTACAATTACAAAGGGTAGAGGATATGTAAGCGCAGATAAGAATAAATCAGAAGATACACCAATTGGTGTAATCGCTGTAGATTCTATTTACACACCAGTAGAGCGTGTAAATCTTACTATCGAGAATACTCGTGTAGGCCAGATTACAGATTATGATAAGCTTACATTGGATGTATATACTAATGGTACATTAGAGCCAGACGAGGCTGTCAGCCTTGCTGCTAAGGTTTTAAGTGAGCATTTAAATCTTTTCATTGATCTTTCAGATGCTGCACAGCAGGCTGAGGTTATGATTGAGAAAGAGAATGATGCACAGGAAAAGGTACTTGAGATGAATATCGATGAACTCGAGTTATCTGTTCGTTCATACAATTGCTTAAAGCGTGCTGGAATCAATACAGTTGCAGAGCTTATTAATAGAACTCCTGACGACATGATGAAGGTTCGTAATCTTGGACGCAAATCTTTAGAAGAAGTATTAGCTAAATTAAAAGAATTAGGTTTACAGTTAAATCAGGGTGAAGAATAATCCCTATTTATATAACTCATAAAGCAATATCAGTAAGACCAAAGAGCGTGATAGTGTTTATCACATGAGTGGCAACTGACAGGTGACTGTCAAAACAAGATATGACGTTTGGCAAGTAAGCCCAAAGAGCATAGCCAGGCGTTCCACAAATGGAGGAAAGAAAGATGGCAAAATATCGTAAATTAAGCAGAACATCAAGCCAGAGAAAGGCATTATTAAGAGGACAGGTTACATCTCTTATTGCAAATGGTAAGATTGTTACTACAGAAGCTAAAGCAAAGGAAGTTCGTAAGATCGCTGAAGGACTTATTGCATTAGCAGTTAAAGAGAAAGACAATTTTGAAGAAGTTACAGTAACAGCTAAGGTTGCTCGTAAGGACAAAGATGGTAAGAGAGTAAAAGAGGTTGTTGATGGAAAGAAAGTAACTGTATATGATGAAGTTGAGAAGAAAATCAAGAAAGATCTTCCTTCACGTCTTCATGCTAGAAGACAGATGAACAAGGTTCTTTATTCTTATACAGATACACTTGTTGATGCTGGAAACGGAAAGAAAGCTACATCAAACAAGAAGAATGACAAGAAGACAATTGATCTTGCTAATAAATTATTTGATGAGTATGCACCAAAGTATGCTAGCCGTAATGGTGGTTACACAAGAATCGTAAAGATTGGTCAGCGTAAAGGTGACGGAGCTCTTGAAGTAGTTCTTGAGTTAGTTTAATAATTAGCTATGCATGGGCTATCTACTAGTTGGTAGATAGCTCTTTTTTTTGAAACTGGAAACTATAGATATGTATATAAGAGTTTGTTAAACTGTAACTAGATCGGGGTAATTTAAAAGAGGAAAATATGAATCAAAAAAATACACAGAAGGCATATAGTGGTTTAAGTTCATATAAAGAGAGAATATTTGAAATTATACAGATTGGGAAACATGAAGACATAGTGAGCAGAGTGTTTGATGTTTTTATTATATTAGTTATTGTTGCTAATATTTCAGTGCTGTTTTTGCAGACGTTTGAGTCATTAAACAGATATAAAAACATATTTTCAGAAATAGAAGATGTCACTATGATCGCCTTTATTATAGAATATATACTTAGAATCTGGACTGCAGAT
This sequence comes from uncultured Agathobacter sp., assembly GCA_934359755.1. Lineage (GTDB taxonomy): Bacteria > Bacillota > Clostridia > Lachnospirales > Lachnospiraceae > Roseburia. The sequence goes on along the minus strand of CAKRLV010000021.1, from coordinate 28,161 downwards.
TTGCAGTTTCCTGGAAGAAAATATAGTATGGCAATTTTAAAATTTATGATTTCATTCGATGGAGTTGTAATGTTGCTTACAATATTACCATTTTTCTTCTTATCAGGATTCGTAGCATTCAGAATGCTGCGTATTGTAAGAATTCTACACTTATTTAGAATTAACTCAAAGTATGACTCGTTCAATGTAATTACAAGCGTCCTAATCGAGAAGAAAAATCAAATTATATCATCTGTATTCATAATTTTTGTTTTAATGATGGCTTCATCTTTATGTATGTATAGTGCAGAACATGAGGTGCAACCGGACGTGTTCAATAATGCTTTTTCGGGCATATGGTGGAGTGTCTCGACAATACTTACAGTTGGATATGGTGACATATATCCTATAACAATTTTTGGAAGAATAATGGCGATTATAATTGCAATTCTCGGTGTCGGAGCAGTTGCAATTCCTACAGGCATCATTTCTGCAGGGTTTGTAGAAAGTTATACAAAGATGCAGAATACAAAGGATATGACAGTCCCTGCAACGGTCACAGCATTAATAGAAAAGGACGGAACATTTACAGGATTGAAGACGAGTGAGTTGAGGGAACAATACTCGGTAAATCCAATTTTGATTATAAGAAAAGGTGATATTGTATACCCAAATGAAAAAACTAAATTGATTGTTGGAGATAGACTTATATATCAGACATTTGATTTATACAATACAAAGATGGATAAAGAGTAAAATATTGTGGAACAAAACAGCCGCATTATCTATGAAATGTAGATAATGCGGCTGTAATTTTAGGACAAAAATGAATAATAAACTGTAAAAGCCATAAAATTAGTTACATGATAACTTCAACCATTATATCTTTGCCGTTTTCTGATGTGGCGGGAATCATATTACCTTTGACTTCAGAACCGTTAACTATCATCATGGATACACCCTTCTGGCTATGTGAAGGGTTCTTAACTGTAATGTGGTAAGTGTTGCCACGGAACTGACGTGTTGCTTCAAATCCTTCCATAGTGCATACATAGTACTTGTTCTGGTATCATTTTTCTGCTTGTTCTGGTTCTATGTCATGTTAATAAATGCAACCAGATCAAATGGACAGCTACAATCAGGATTTACTGCAATTCCCAGTACACATTTGATTGAGAACTGGAATACGCTCGTACACGGAACACTTCCTATATGGAGAGGAATGTTTAACAGCTTATTTATAGCTGCATGCAGTGCAATACTTTGTGTGTATTTTTCGACAATGACAGCATATGCAATACATGCGTATGACTTCAAATTAAAGAAATACATATATCCATTTATCCTGATGATAATGATGATTCCAACGCAGGTTACAGCACTTGGATTCATAAATCTTGTTACAAAGATGAACCTCATGGATTCATTTATTCCTCTTATAGTGCCGACTATAGCAGCTCCTGTAGTATTTTTCTACATGAAGCAGTATATGGAAAGTGCACTTCCACTTTCACTTATAGAGGCTGCAAGAATCGATGGTTCAGGAGAATTTAGAACTTTTAACAGTATAGTATTACCACTTATGAAACCGGCAATTGCGGTACAGGCAATATTCACATTCGTAAGCAGCTGGAACAATTACTTCACTCCAGCACTTATATTGCATGACAACAATAAGAAGACTCTTCCAATTTTATTAGCACAGCTTCGTGCAGCAGATTGGTTGAAATTCGATATGGGCCAGGTGTATGTAATGATTACATTCTCAATCCTGCCAGTTATCATAGTATATCTTATTCTTTCAAAGCACATCGTATCGGGTGTTGCACTTGGAAGTGTAAAGGGTTAGTCAGAATACAGGTAAAATAAAAAGGCTGCGAACTACATCATATAGTTCACAGCCTCTTAATTTTATAGGAATATATAGCGGAAAATATTATTTATTTTTCTGCTTATCCTGATATTTCTGAACATAAGCCTTGATTCTATCGTATGGATTAAGTAAATCGCTGATAGAAGAGTCGTGGTTTAATGTGTCAATAATATAAGCGATATATTTGCTCATGTCACAGCTGATATAGTACTCTCTTGAAAGAAGTTCTGGAGTCTGGTAAGTAAGGTTAGTAGTAACAACCCTATAGATAAGACCCTCTTCGTAAGCTTTATCAAATGCTTCAAGACCGTTTGTGAAAAGTCCAAATGTAGATACAACGAAGATTCTCCCAGCGTTACGCTTTTTAAGCTCTCTGGCTGTATCAATCATACTCTCACCTGATGAAATCATATCGTCGATGATTAAAACATCTTTGCCATCTACATTAGATCCAAGGAACTCATGTGCTACGATTGGATTACGTCCGTTCTCAATGCGGCTATAATCACGACGCTTATAGAACATACCCATATCTACACCTAATACATTGGCTAAGTAAATTGCACGGTTAGTAGCTCCCTCATCAGGGCTGATAATCATAAGATGGTCGGAATCAATTGTAATATCATCTACATTCCTAAGAATTCCCTTGATGAACTGATATGAAGGCATTACATTCTCGAATCCGTTAAGTGGGATAGCATTGACAACACGAGGATCGTGTGCGTCGAAAGTAATAATATTGTCTACGCCAATTGCAACAAGTTCTTTAAGAGCAAGTGGACAATCTAATGATTCACGTCCGGTACGTCTGTGCTGACGACTCTCATAAAGGAATGGAAGAATTACAGTTATTCTTCTTGCTTTACCCCCTACAGCGGCGATTACACGCTTAAGATCAGCAAAGTGATCATCTGGTGACATGTGATTCTCGTGACCGCATACACTATATGTAAGGCTATAATTAGTAACGTCTACCATAATGTAAAGGTCATATCCTCTAACAGACTGGTTAATTACACATTTGGCTTCTCCGGTACCGAAACGTGGTGTATATGGTTTGATAAGATAGCTGTCTTTGTAGTAATCTTTGAATGCAATATCATTCTGGTGTTCATGCTCACGGTGGTTACGCCAGCCAGTTAAGTAGTTGTTAACTTTTTCGGCTAGTTCGGTGCAGCTATCTGTGGCTATGATTCCCAAGGTTCCGGTTGGAATAGTTTCCAAAATTCTTTCGTCGTTTGGCATTTCTGCTCCTCCATATAGTTTAAATTTAATGCATCTGGCGTTTCTTAATTCGAATATCATCACCAAAAAGCTTAATAATAGAATAATTGCTTGATATACGTGAAAGTGTACGTTCAGAGTATAAATCTACCATTTGATTCATACTTAGATTGGTAGAAATGATGGTAGATTTCTGACGTAAAATTCGTTCATTTACGCATAAAAACAACTGGGAAGAAGTAAATGAATTAACTAGCTCGGTTCCCAGGTCATCTATTATAAGTAAGTCGCAATCAAAAATATTCTGATGTGCTGCTATTGCATCAGCATCTTTTTCGAAAACACCTTTGCTTAATATATCAAATAATTGGAAAGCTGTAAAGTATATTACAGACTTACCATTATCTAATAGCTCTTTTGCTATGCAGTTTGATAAAAATGTCTTGCCCACACCTGTATCACCATAGAAGAAGATGTTCTTAGGTTTGTTGTCAAAATCATCAATAAAGCGGTGACATTCCTTAACTGCATTTGTAAATGTGGCCTTTGAAGAAAGACCAGTAGAAGCATTGACTTCATTGTCAGAATAATAATCATAGGAGAGTACAGAAAAATTCTCCCGAGATAGTATCTGACGGATATTGGACTGTGCATAGACGGTATTGATAATAGCCTGTTTGAAACAGTGGCATTTCTGACCATTAATATATCCAGTATCTTTGCAGTCCCGGCATGTGTATACAGGCTCGAAATAATCAGAAGGGTATCCAATCTGGTTAAGAAGAGTCCTGCGTTCGTTCCTAAATAAATTAATTTGTTCTTTCAATTCGCCAACTGCATTCTTGTCTCCAAGAAGAAGCTTCTGTGCCTGTTTGACAGAAGTGGAGGCGATTGACTCATCTATTTGCTTAAGGCGTGGCTCTTTTAGGTAAGCCAGTTTAATCCTTTCGGAAGATATATGTTTGTTGCGTATCTGACGCTCGTCATATTCACGCATTATTTCGTCGTATTGTGCATTGCTTAGTGGCATAAATCCCCCTGAGTACTATTGAACTGATGTAGTTAGAAGAACTTTCTCTAACTGATCATAATCATAATCTCTTTGATTGAAATTGTTGAATTTGTTGCGCTTGGGTGCAATCACCCTGTCATTTGAATTAGAGGAAGCAGAAGCCTTACGTGTCTTGTTGTAAGCGGCATCGAGCTTGTCCACATCTTCAATAGTATGTACCTGATTGTTGTGCCAGCTTGTCATAATAGAATCTACATATTCAAAGCTTGGCTGGTGTATTGCTGATATAGTACGCTGGCAGGCAAGGGTGATAAGCTGGTTATCAAATTCAAATTCCTGTGACCATTTCTTGATGTAATTCATCTCTGTATCGACAAGATTACGTCCAGAAATACCGAGTGCTTTCATAACAGCATAATAAACCTGACTGTGGATAGATGCATTCTCTTTGGCCTGCTCAACAGTGCTTATTCCAGCTTCAGACCATGCGAGTGCAACCTTATTCATATAGCGTGTACTTGAATGTCCCTTGCTGATACAGTATTCGACAAGGTATTCAATAAGGTCTGTTCCAAAATGAAGCTCCTCATACCAGTACAGGATTATATTGATATCAGAGCTGCTGAGTGTATGCTTTAAGTATGTCTCAATAATGAAGAATAATTCAGATACATCAGGATCTTTACGGAAATTCTTAATCTCATCTAAAGAGTATTCCTTGCTCGTAGAGATTGGTGTGATGTTCGAAATATTCTTTGGCTGTGGATTTGCAGCTACTACCTGGCTTGCAACAGCGGCACCTAAATCGCCAGCTGCCATACCAGATGCTGCAGGTGCGGCAATTCCAACAGACTCAATAGCTGCCGACTGATTAACAGGTGCAGCAGTCTGTACAGGTGCAGTCTGAACAGGCGCAGGTGCTGGTACAGGCGCATGTGTATCACCAGCAGGCTGTGTGGCACTGAAATCATCATCAAGATGGTATATATCAGTGACATGAATTCCAACTATGGACTTGTCTGTACCGTAATCGAGCGATAAAAGCTTCTGACGCTCCCAGTATTTGAGTGCACGGACAACATCTTTTTCTGTATGTTCAAACTTATCTGCAATAGCCGAAATAGAAAAATCGGATGAGCTTGAGCCTAATGCACGAAGCAGATAGAGATATATCTTCACGAACTCCCCATTTGCCTCTGGCATGTATTCATCTATAAATTTACTTGGCACGCTGATATCCCTGTAAGGAAAATCGCTGCACAACTTAATGCTAGCCATATTAATTCCCTCTTTCGAATTTAACCTGAATGAAATTATAGCACAATACTTTCTAAAAAGAAAGTGAAAAAATGGCTGGAAGCCTTGATTTTAAAGGGCTTCATAAACATCCTGAAATCGTGGAAAATGTTGATAAGTTGCGTGAAACAAATTCAAATTTTAAAAAAAACAGGTCCATATTCAGTAAAATAAATAAGTTGTGGCTGTGAAACAAATTAAACAATTTACAACAAAAAATCCACATGAAAAATGAAAAATAATTCACTTTTCAATGTGGATAATGTGGATAAATTATTTGCCGAGAAGGTTTTCCCCGATTTCGACAACGTTTCCGGCTCCCATAGTTATCAACAAGTCACCGTTTATACATTTTTTTAATAAGAATTTCTCAATTTCATCGAATGTTGGGAAATAATAGGCATCAGTTCCCTTTTCTTTGAGAAGGTTGAGTATGTCTTTTGATGATATTCCATAAGTATTCTGCTCGCGGGCAGCATAAATGTCAGCAAGTACTACAACATCAGCCATAGAAAGAACATCAGCAAAGTCATTTAAAAATGCCTTTGTTCTTGAATATGTGTGAGGCTGGAATACGAGCACCAGGCGCTTATGCGGATAGTTTGCAGCAGCTGTAAGTGTTGCGCGTATCTCTGTTGGATGGTGAGCGTAATCGTCGATGATAGTAACACCATCAATCTCACCCTTGTACTGGAAACGTCTGTTGGCACCACCGAATTTGGCAAGTCCGCTTATGATTGCTTCAGTAGGAATGTTCATTGCCTGACAGAGTGCAATTGCAGCCAAGGAATTGCTTACATTGTGCTTTCCAGGCACATTCAGGTGGACGTCCATTATCTTTGTGCCATTGTGCATTGCAGAAAAAATTGCACAAGCTTTCTCATCATAAGTAATATTTTCGGCGTAATAATCATAAGTAGAATTAAGACCATAAGTAATAATCTGCTGAGGGAGTCCGTCGACAATTTCCTCGTAATTATCAATCTCACCGTTTATGATGGTTGCACCATTTGCAAGAGTGTTTGCACTATACTTACGGAATGATGCACGTATGTCATTGATATCTTTAAAGAAATCAAGATGTTCGGCTTCAATGTTCAGGATAATACTGTATTTTGGTCTGAAATTTAAAAAGCTGTTTGTGTATTCGCATGCTTCTGAGATAAATACCTCGGAATTACCAACACGGAGATTTCCGTTTATCGCATCGAGAATACCGCCGACAGTAATTGTAGGATCAGTTTTTGCCTCAAGCAAAATCTGGCTAATCATAGATGTAGTTGTTGTCTTGCCGTGTGTTCCGGCTACAGCGATAGAGTTCTCGTAGTTGTCCATAATCTGTCCTAACAGCTCTGCGCGCGAAAGCATAGGAAGATTCTTGCTTTTAGCTTCTGCAAATTCAGGGTTATCTTCGTGAATTGCAGCAGTGTATACTACAAGATCAATACCAGGAATGATATTTGAAGCCTTCTGGCCATAGAAAATCTGGATACCTCTGGCTTCGAGATGTTTAGTTAAATCAGATTCCTTGCTGTCTGAACCCGAGATAGTGAATCCTTCATCGAGAAGAATTTCAGCGAGTCCGCTCATACTGATACCACCAATTCCGATGAAATGAACATGGATTGGATTTTTGAAATTTAATTTATACATAAATATTACCTACCCGTTTATATAATGATATAAGTTATCTATGATTATACCTCTAAATATAAGTTTTGCAAATTATTTCATCGCGTAAAGATAAAAGTATCCAGTTATATGTATGACCATTATAAATTGTAATGAAGATTATGTTTTTAACAGTATATAAAATTATTATAATTTTCAAAATTTACAAGATATTTTTAGATACATAATTGCCATAATATATAATTTCTACAAAAAAAGGTCGAAATAATTCTAAAAATTGTTAAATGTGTTGTAGATAAATTGTGGATATGATATAATTTTTTTATTAATTAGTAGACAAGGAGTGATAACGTGCTAAAAAAAGAAATGATAGCTATGCTTTTAGCCGGTGGTCAGGGTAGCAGACTTGGAGTACTGACATCGAATGTAGCAAAACCCGCAGTAGCATTTGGAGGAAAGTACAGAATAATTGATTTTCCACTTAGCAACTGTATAAACTCTGGAATTGATACGGTTGGTGTATTGACACAGTATCAACCGCTACGTTTAAATTCACATATTGGAATTGGTATTCCGTGGGATTTAGATAGAAATAATGGTGGGGTTACAATACTGCCGCCATATGAGAAAAGTGCAAGCAGTGAGTGGTATACAGGAACTGCAAATGCAATTTTCCAGAATATGAGATATATAGACAGTTATAATCCGGAATATGTTCTGATTCTTTCGGGCGACCATATTTATAAGATGGATTATGAGGTTATGCTTGATTTCCACAAGGCGAACAAGGCGGATGTTACAATAGCGACCATGCCGGTGCCTATGGAAGAGGCAAGCAGATTTGGTATTGTCATAGCAGATGAGAATAAGCAGATAACAGAATTTGAGGAGAAGCCAGAACATCCAAGAAGTAATCTTGCATCTATGGGAATATACATATTTACATGGTCAGTACTTAAAGAGGCGCTGATTGCGATGCAGGATGTGCAGAATTGTGATTTCGGCAAGCATATAATTCCATATTGCTTTGAGAAAAAGAGCAGAATGTCTGCATACGAATTTAATGGTTACTGGAAAGATGTAGGAACGCTTGGCTCTTACTGGGAGGCCAATATGGAGCTTATAGATCTTATACCAGAGTTTAATCTTTACGAAGAATACTGGAAGATTTATACGAAGTGTGACACGATTGAGCCGCTTTATATAGCACCAGAAGGACACCTCGAGAGGAGTATTATTGGTGAGTCATCAGATATATATGGATATGTTGCCAATTCGGTAATCGGTGCAAATGTCAAGATTGGAAGGGGCAGTGTCATACGTGATTCCATTATCATGCAGGATACCGTGATAGGAGACAATGTCACAATAGATAAAGCAATCATCGCGGAGAACTGTCAGGTAGGCAATAATGTAGTAATGGGAGTTGGAGAAGAAGTTCCTAATAAGCTAAATGAAAGCATATATTCATTTGGCCTTGTTACAATAGGAGAAGATTCCGTCATCCCTGAGAATGTTAAAATTGGCAAAAATACTGCGATTGCTGGTAAGACAGTGGCAGAGGATTATCCAGATAAGATGTTAGCTGGAGGCGAAGTAATTATTAAGGCAGGTGACAGAATATGAAGGCAATAGGAATTATTTTAGCCGGAGGCAATAGCTCGAGGATGAAAGAGCTTGCCAAGAAGAGAGCAATCTCTGCCATGCCAGTGGCTGGAAGTTACAGATGTATAGACTTTGCGCTAAGCAGCATGAGTAATTCGCATATCCAGACTGTGGCAGTGCTTACACAGTACAATTCCAGATCGCTGAATGAACATCTGAGTTCATCGAAGTGGTGGAATTTTGGAAGAAAGCAGGGGGGCTTATTCTTATTCACCCCGACAGTTACGGAGGGCAACAGTGAATGGTACAGAGGGACAGCAGACGCGATATATCAGAATATAGATTTTCTGAAAAAGAGGCATGAGCCGTATGTCGTCATTTCAAGTGGCGATTGTGTATACAAGATAGATTTCAATAAGCTTTTAGACTATCACATCCAGAAGAAAGCGGATGTCACAGTGGTATGTAAGGATATGATGCCCAATTGTGATGTGAGCAGATATGGTGTGGTGAGGATGAATGAAGAAGCGCGCATCACAGAGTTTGAGGAGAAGCCTATTCAGGCACAATCCAATACCGTGTCGACAGGAATCTATGTAGTAAGAAGACGTCAGCTTATAGAATTACTGGAAAAATCAGCAGAGGAGGGCAGATACGATTTCGTTAAAGACATTCTGGTAAGGTATAAGAGCATTAAGAAGATGTATGGCTACAAATTAAACACATACTGGAGCAATATCGCAGATGTGGATGACTATTACAGGACGAATATGGATTTCCTGAAGCCACAGATAAGAGATTATTTTTGCAGGGAGGAGCCAAGAATCTATTCTAAGGTTGAGGACCTTCCACCAGCCAAATTCAATGCTGGTTCAGATGTAAGCAACAGCATGATAGCAAGCGGCTCTATTATCAATGGCAAGGTAGAAAATTCCATATTATTCAAGCAGGCATTTATCGGGAAGAATTGTGTCATCAGGAATTCCATTATTTTGAATGATGTCTATATTGGAGACAACACACATGTTGAAAACTGTATTGTAGAGAGCAGAGGAACTTTAAGACCGAATACATATTATTGTGGAGAAAATGGAATAAAGATAGTCACAGAGTCGAATCAGCGATATATACTTTAGCAGCTATCAGAACTACTATATTTAGTGTGATTGCGGCTTACAACTGTGAAGGTACAGACAGTTACGTGAATTGAATAATTAAATTTAGCATTTATAACAGGGGGAAGAAATATGCAGATTACAGATTTAAGAATGCGTAAAATTGAAAAAGAGGGTAAGATGAAGGCGGTTGTTTCAATCACAATCGATGATGAATTTGTTGTTCATGACATAAAAGTCATAGAAGGGGAGAAGGGATTGTTCATAGCAATGCCTAGCAGACGTGCAAGTGATGGTGAGTATCGCGATATCGCACATCCAATCAATTCTCAGACGCGAGACAATATCCAGAAGATGATATTGGACAAATACAAGGCTGAGTTCGGAGAGGAATAATATAATTAAAACAAGTAGAGGAAACCATGGTTTAGGCTGTGGTTTCCTTTTTTTGCAAATTGCAATAGAATGGCAGGGCGATTATAATATCAATGATAGTGTTACAGCCAAAGCGATGATTAGCATATAAGAGGTACAAAGATGTATAAAATAGAAATTCCAAACATGAACTTAAAGCAGATTGCGGACAGCGGGCAGTGCTTTAGATGGAAACAGATGGAAAGTGCGGGGACGCTTAAATATTCCATAGTTGCATTTGGAAAATATCTTGAGATAGAACAGGACGGACAGATGTTTACGCTCTCCTGCGATGAGGATGAGTGGAATGAAGTGTGGCGCGGATATTTTGACATGGATACAGACTATGAGGATATCAAAAGAAGAATTGAAGTGTCTGATGATGACCATTTGAAACTCGCTTTTGAAAAAGGAAACGGAATACGAATTCTGAAACAGGATTTGTGGGAGATTATAGTAAGCTTTATAATTTCGCAGAATAATAATATAAAGAGGATTACAAAAAGTGTGGATGATTTGTGCACGCGGTCAGGATATCTCTGTGATGGAGAGAAAACGGGATACCGCTTTCCACTTCCAGGCGAGATTGATTACAGCCTTTTCGATGACAAGACGATGGGATTCGGGTACAGAAATACATATCTAAGAGAGATATATGAATATGCCACAGAACATCCGAACTGGCTTGGCGAGCTAAAGCAGATGAGCTATGATGATGCGATGCAAAGCCTCCTTGAAAGAAAAGGGATAGGGAAAAAAGTGGCTAACTGCATATGCCTGTTCGGACTGCACCATGTAGATGCTTTCCCGATAGATACGCATGTGAAGCAGTTCTTAGAGAAATATTATCCAGACGGATTTGATTTTGAAAGGTATGAAGGCGTGGCGGGAATAGTGCAGCAGTATCTGTTTTACTATGAACTTCTGTAATTTGGTTTCTGCAATCAGTTGACGCAGCGGTATTATGTGGCTATAATGCAGAGGTAACTGCGAAGCTACGGAAGGAAGAGAGAATAATGTTCGTAATAGTTGGACTTGGAAATCCAGATAAAAAATATGAAGCAACGCGTCACAACATTGGTTTTGATGTAATTGATGCAATTGCAGATAAATATAATATAAATGTAAAAGATAAAAAGCATAAGGCACTTGTTGGTTCTGGTGTGATAGAGGGCATGAAGGTTCTGTTAGTCAAGCCGCTTACTTATATGAATTTAAGCGGTGAGAGTGTTGCAGAGGTTATGAACTTCTACAAGCTTGATCCAGAGGAAGATATGCTTGTTATATTTGATGATATTTCACTTGCACCAGGTAATATAAGAATCCGCAAAAAAGGAAGTGCAGGTGGACATAATGGAATAAAGAATATAATCGCCATGACGGGAACACAGAATTTCATGCGTATAAAGGTCGGTGTCGGTGAGAAACCGGCAGGATGGGATCTTGCAGACCATGTTCTTGGACGATTTGATAAGGAAGACAGAGCTAAAGTAGACGATGCTATAAAGGATGCTGTTGATGCAGCAGTTCTAATGATGCAGGGCGATGTCGACAAGGCTATGAATGAGTTTAATTCAAAGAAACAGGAGTAAATAGTGAGAGCATTTGTAGAACCTCTCCGTGAGCTGACTGGCTTTGCGGAGATGACGGATACAGCAGAGAAACAAAAAGGTCTGATATCGATAACCGGATGTATCGATGCACAGAAACCTCATATGATATATTCCTTTGGCAATATAAAGCGCAATAAGGTAATAGTTACATTTGATGAATTAAAAGCGAAAGAACTCTATGAGGACTATCGCTTTTTTGACCCTGATGCGGTTTATTATCCAGCGAAGGATGTGCTTTTTTATCAGTCAGACATAAGAGGAAATGTCCTCACCGCTGAGCGATTAAATGCGCTTAAGGCAATCCATGAAAAGGAGTATGTGACACTTATAACCACATATGATGCGCTGATGAATACGATGGCACCAGCGGCTGACATGTGGGAGAACATAATGCGCCTTGATACAGGTGATGTCATTGATTTAGACGAGGTCGTCGCAGGGCTGATAAGAATGGGATATGAGAAGGAGTACCAGGTAGAGGCGATGGGACAGTTTGCGCTGCGAGGAGGTATTCTTGATATTTTTCCACTGACAGAGGACAATCCTGTCCGAATCGAGATGTGGGGCGATGAGATTGACACCATCCGTTCTTTCGATACTGACAGCCAGAAGTCGATTGAAAATGTGGATAGTGTAGTTGTGTACCCGGCCTGCGAACTGGTTCTTTCTGATGAAAGAAAACAGGCGGGAATTGCCAAAATGCAAAAAGAGGCAAAATCTGTCGCCGGCAAATTCAGAAAAGAGATGAAGACGGAAGAGGCATACCGCATATCGTCGATGACAGACGAAAGAGCCGAGGAGTGGGGCGAGCTTTCGATGTGTGCAGGAATGGATGCATTTTTGTCATATTTCTGTGATGAGAAAGTCGGTCTGTTAGATTATTTTGATGCAGATAATACATTTGTATTTCTTGATGAATTAAGCCGATGCGTGGAGCGCGGCAGACAGACGGAGACAGAGTATTCGGAGTGTATGAAGCAGCGTCTTGCAATGGGATATATCCTGCCTGCACAGATGGGTGAGCTTTTTACGGAAAAAGAGATAATGGGAAAGCTTTCAAAATACTCATGTATAGCGGTTGCGGCGCTTGACGCAAAGGCAAACGGACTTCATCAGATTGAAAAATACGGAATACATGTACAGAGTGTCAATTCCTATAACAACAGTTTTGAACTGCTTATAAAGGATTTAAACAAATACCGCAAAAATGGATATAAAGTTATTCTTCTGTCGGGCTCAAGAAGCCGTGCAAAGAGACTTTCAGAGGATTTGATGAATGAAGGACTAAGCAGCTTTTATACAGAAGATTTCGACCATGAACTTCTTCCAGGGCAGATTATGGTATGCTACGGCAAGGTAAAAAGAGGATATGAGTATCCGATTTTACAGTTTGCTGTCATAACAGAGACAGATATCTTTGGCGCCGAGAAGAAAAAGAAGAAGCGGCGTAGAACATATGAGGGGGAGCAGATACAAAGCTTTACCGATTTGAATATAGGCGATTATGTGGTGCATGAAAACCATGGACTGGGAATCTATCGTGGAATAGAGAAAATTGAGGTAGACAAAAAGGTCAAGGATTACATCAAGATAGAGTATTCTGGAGGTTCAAATCTGTATATTCTTGCGACGCAGCTTGAACTTATCCAGAAATTCGCAGGTAAGGATGCACGAAAGCCTAAGCTTAATAAGCTTGGCGGTCAGGAATGGAATCGTACCAAGACGAAGGTGCGCGGGGCTGTTAAGCAGATAGCTGATGATTTAGTGAAGCTGTATGCGGCAAGAGAGCAGCAGAATGGCTTTGTGTATGGACCTGATACTGTATGGCAGAGAGAATTTGAGGAACTTTTTCCATTTGAAGAGACAGAAGATCAGGTGCTTGCCATAGAAGCGACGAAAAAGGATATGGAGAGCCACAAAATCATGGATCGTCTCATATGTGGTGATGTCGGCTATGGCAAGACTGAGATTGCAATAAGAGCGGCGTTTAAGGCGGTTCAGGAGGGCAAGCAGGTTGCGTATCTTGCACCGACGACAATCCTTGCACAGCAGATATACAATACATTTTCACAGAGAATGAAGGATTTTCCGGTCAATGTTGATCTACTTTGCAGATTCCGTTCAAATTCGGAACAGAAGAAGACGATTGAAGAACTGAAAAAAGGTCAGGTGGACATTGTAGTAGGAACTCACAGGCTGCTTTCAAAGGATATTACTTTCAAAGACCTGGGACTTCTTGTGGTGGATGAGGAGCAGAGATTCGGTGTCACTCACAAGGAGAAAATAAAGCAGATGAAGAACAATGTAGATGTTCTTACACTCACTGCAACACCAATACCAAGAACGCTGCACATGAGCCTTATAGGAATAAGAGATATGAGTGTTCTTGAAGAACCGCCAATGGACAGACTGCCAATTCAGACCTATGTCATGGAGTATAATGATGAGCTGGTGAGAGAGGCAATCAACAGGGAACTTGCAAGAGATGGTCAGGTATATTATGTATACAATCGCGTCAAGGATATAGATGAGATAACGACCAAAATCCAGTCGCTTGTTCCGAATGCGAATGTGGCATTTGCACACGGGCAGATGAGAGAGACTGAGCTTGAGAAGATAATGTACAGCTTTATAAATGGAGAGATTGATGTACTTGTTTCTACAACAATTATAGAGACTGGACTTGATATTTCCAATGTAAATACTATGATTATTCATGACGCAGATAATATGGGACTGTCCCAGCTTTATCAGCTTAGAGGACGAGTTGGACGTTCAAACAGGACGGCATATGCTTTTTTGATGTACCGAAGAAACAAGATGCTGAAGGAAATTGCGGAAAAGAGGCTTGCTGCAATCAAGGAGTATTCAGAGCTTGGAAGTGGATTTAAAATTGCAATGCGAGACCTTGAAATCCGTGGTGCAGGAAATCTCTTAGGTGCAGAACAGAGCGGACATATGCAGGCAATCGGATATGATCTGTACTGTAAGATGCTCCATGAAGCAGTAAATGAAGCAAAAGGCGGTCAGCCTGTGGCGGACAAATTTAATACATCAGTTGACATCAGTACGGATGCCTTTATTCCAGTAAGTTATATTGCAAATGAATATCAGAAGCTGGATATATATAAGAGAATTGCTGGAATAGAGACTATCGATGAAAGTGATGAGATGTTAGAAGAACTGATTGACAGATTTGGTGAGCCACCGAAATCGGTTCAGAATCTTCTAAGAATAGCCCAGCTTAAGGCAAAAGCACATTCCTTATTTATAAAGGATATTATACAGAAAAGTGATGAGTTAAAGCTTGTAATGTTTGAGAGGGCGGTTATAGATCCGCTTAAAATACCAGAACTGGTGTCGGCATTCAAACCGCTTCTTGCTTTTACTATGGATGAGAAAAATCCATATTTCACATTCAAGTTAAAAGGGAATTCAAGAGTGAAAAATGTTGATATATTAGAAGTGCTTACCGATTTACTTAATCATATGGAGATTTTGCAAGAAAAATCTTGATAGTTTTGTAGAAAAGCACTATAATATAATAACGTTGCTATGCGCAAAATGGCATATCAGGAGGATAAAATGAAGATTAAAAAAATTACAACAGTTCTGTTAGCAGGAATTATGGCTGTTTCTGTACTTGCAGGATGTGGGATAAATAAAGAAGCTACTGTAGCTACATTTAAGGATGGTACTAAGGTTTCGCTTGGATTAGTTAATTTTATGTGCCGTTATCAACAGGCATATTCGGAAGACATGTACACAAGCTATCTTGGAGCTGATGTATGGAATAAGGATATATCAGGAAATGGAACTACTATGCAGGAGTCGGTTAAGAGCTCTGTGCTAGAGCAGGTTCATGAGTTATACACTCTCAACAAGCCAGAGAACATGAAGAAATATGGCGTCGAATTGACAGACGATGATAAGAAAGCAATCACTAAGGCTGCAAAGCAGTTCATGGATGATAATTCAGACGATGCACTTAATGAGATGGGAGCAACCCAGGAAATAGTAGAAGAGATGCTCACACTTATGACAGTTTCTAATAAGATGAATGCAGAGATTATTAAAGAAGTTGATACAAATGTATCTGATGAAGAAGCTAATATGAGAGCATATACTGTAGTGAAGATTGATACAGCTGGAACTACAGATGATTCGGGCTCATACAAAGAGTATACAGATGACGAGAAGAAAGAAATCAAGGATAAGGCATCTGAACTTGAGACAGCAGTTAAGACGGGTTCAAAGCTTGAGACTGCGGCAAAGGATTATGGATTTACTTCTTCAACAGCAACATATGATGCAGATGATGACCAGCTGGATGAAGCTGTCAAGAAAGCACTGGATGGATTAAAAGAGGGTGAGACATCAGACCTTATCACTACTGATTCAGCATTATATATTGTCCGTATTGATTCTGATACTGACAAGGATGCTACAGAGAAGAATAGAGAGAGTATTATTAAGACACGCCAGGATGACAAGTACAATGAAGTCCTTGAAAAATGGCAGAAGAATGACGGCTGGAAGGTAAAGGATAAGCTTGTTGCCAAGATTCAGTTCAAGAATCATTTTACACAGCAGAACACAGAAGCTACACAGGCAACAGAAGCCACACAGGCGACAGAAACTACAGATGCGGCAGATGGCACACAGGCTACAGAGACGACATCATCTACAGATGCAACAGAGGCTGTTCAGGGAACAGAAGCAAAGTGATGAAGGACAATATAGTATTAATAGGAATGCCAGGAGTAGGGAAGAGCACGATAGGTGTTATACTTGCAAAGGTTATTGGATATCAGTTTCTTGATGCTGATCTGGTTATTCAGCAGCAGGAGAATAAGTTACTTAAAGAAATTATCGAAGATGTGGGGACGGAAGGTTTCATAGAAGTTGAGAATCGTGTAAATGCGTCCATCGAAGCCAGACATACCATCATTGCTACAGGTGGCAGTGTTGTGTATGGAAAAGAGGCGATGGAGCATCTGAAATCCATAGGAACAGTAGTATATTTACATGTTCCATTTGAGGTTTTAGAAAAACGACTTGCAGACATTAGGGGAAGAGGTGTAGTATTGAAAGAGGGGCAGGATTTAAAAGCCCTTTTTGAAGAACGCACACCTTTATATGAGAAGTATGCCGACTTAAGTGTTTCGGAAGAGGGACTTGATGTTGAGGGTACGGTTGAAAAGTTAATTGAAAATCTGCAAATTGTGAATAACATTACAGAAAAAAACGAATAGTATATTAGGAGGAGAGTTTACTCCTGATTTATTGAGGTGAGATATGGAACAGTACGTAATTAAAGGTGGAAATCCTTTATATGGCGAAGTCGAAATCGGTGGTGCAAAGAATGCTGCACTTGCAATTCTGGCAGCTGCAATTATGACTGACGAGACTGTAACAATAGATAATTTACCAAATGTACGTGATATCAATGTACTTCTTCAGGCTATTGAAGAAATAGGTGCAAGAGTTGAGAGAGTTGACGTACATAAGGTCAAGATAAACGGTTCATTTATCAAAGATGTAAAAGTTGACAATGAATTCATTAGGAAGATAAGAGCTTCATACTATCTTATTGGAGCATTACTTGGAAAATATAAGAGAGCAGCAGTGGCACTCCCAGGCGGATGTGATATAGGTAGTCGTCCGATTGACCTTCATATCAAGGGATTCCGTTCTATGGGGGCAGAAGTTGATATTGCACACGGAATAGTCAGTGCTAAGGCTGATAGATTGGCCGGCACACATATCTACCTTGACAAAGTATCAGTAGGTGCCACAATCAATATCATGATGGCAGCAGCTATGGCAGATGGCAAGACTGTAGTTGAGAATGCAGCCAAAGAGCCACATGTTGTAGATGTTGCGAACTTCCTTAACAGCATGGGAGCTAATATTCGTGGTGCAGGAACTGACGTAATAAGGATTGTAGGCGTAGATAAGCTTCACAAGACTGAGTACTCGGTAATTCCAGACCAGATAGAGGCAGGTACATTTATGTTTGCTGTAGCTGCTACTGGCGGCAATGTGCTT
This sequence comes from uncultured Agathobacter sp., assembly GCA_934359755.1. Lineage (GTDB taxonomy): Bacteria > Bacillota > Clostridia > Lachnospirales > Lachnospiraceae > Roseburia. The sequence continues at coordinate 10,344 of CAKRLV010000021.1, read as the reverse complement.
GTAAAGGATGTTATCCCTAAGCATCTTGAGGCGACAACGGCTAAGCTTATAGAGGTAGGATGTACTGTAGAAGAGTATGATGATGCAGTAAGGGTAATATCTGATGGAAAGCTTAAGAATACACAGGTGACTACGCTTCCTTATCCTGGATTTCCTACAGATATGCAGCCTCAGATGGCAGTTCTTCTTGCAATAGCAGAAGGCACTAGTACTGTTACAGAGAGTATTTTTGAGAATCGTTTTAAGTATGTTGATGAGCTTACCCGAATGGGAGCCAATATCAAAGTAGAAGGTAATATTGCGATTATCTCTGGTGTGAATAAGTATACTGGAGCAAGGGTAAATGCACCTGACCTTAGAGCAGGCGCAGCACTTGTAATAGCCGGCCTTGCAGGAGAGGGAATCACTGTTGTGGATGATATCTATTATATTCAGCGTGGATACGAGGCTTTAGAAGTTAAGCTTAGAGGAATCGGTGGACAGATTGAAAAGGTATCAAGCGATAAGGAATTGCAGAAGTTTATACTTAAGGTATCATAGAGTATCCGGGGTATAATGCAATTGTAATATCAAAGCAATAATAACAATAATAAATAAAGGACGATAAATCAGCATATGATGTTTATGTTGATTTATCGTCCTTTATGTTTGTCTGTAACTGTTTGTAATGTAATGCATTATATAGTAATGCAAAGTAATTATAATACCTTCGTGATGTGCAGGTCTCTCTGAGTTGACAGATCAATTATTGTACCATCGTCAAGGCTTACCATAGGCCTTGAAAGCTCCTGTGAATTAAGCATGACGATATTACATCCACGGCCATCATTGAGAATGACTCGGTTGCTCTGGTATGTAGCGGCAATCTGCTTAAGGAAAGTAAGGATGTACTTAGTGTTGTACTTAGCGAAACCTTCTTTTTCAAAATTATTAATTACCTGGAATGGACAAAGCGGTGCACGATAAGAACGTGCTGTGGTCATAGCGTCATATACATCTGCAATTGCAACAATCATAGCATATTCATCTATCAGATCCTCCTCAAGTCCAGAAGGATATCCTGAACCATCACAGCGCTCATGGTGCATAAGAGCGGCTTTTTTGACATGTGGGTCAAGTGGCTGATTCTTAAGGATATCATAGCCGAATTTCGGATGCTTCTTAATCAGGGCAAATTCCTCATCCGTAAGCTTGCCAGGTTTGTTGATTACATCTTCAGGAATCATGACTTTTCCGATATCATGAAGAAGTCCGGCAAGTGTGAGTGTATCAAGGTCATGAGCGTCCAGCTTGAGCCAGCGTCCAATCATTCTGGATATAAGTCCGACATTAATACTATGAGAATATACAGCGTCTTCAACAATTCGCATGTTAAACAGCATATCAAATAATTCAATGATTGTATTTCTGGAACGGAATAAATCAGATACACTCTGTAATAGTGCAGTTGAGTCAATCTGCTGTCCTTTTTGAGTGATGGAGTTGAAAAACTCTTTGAGTCGGTCTATCGCGACAAAATATTTTATCTGGAAATCTCTGAACTCGCTAGAGGCTGCTACTTTCTGAGAATGTGTTATCTGCTTCTCAGCATATGTCTTTGGTCTTGGTGCATTTGCAGCAGCTTCGGCTTCTGCATCTGTAACATTAGGTTCACCTTCGACAATGACCTCCTCTACACGATATAATTTCATTCTGTTTATTAACTGTTTAGTTACTTCAGTGCCTTCTGAGCACAAAACCTGTCCGAGTGGCGTCTTTACTATTTCAGCGGTAATCATTCCAGGTTCAAGTTCTCTAGGATTTAGCTTTTGCATAGTTCCCTCCACAAATATATATAAGTTAAGTATAAAGTTTTAAAGCATTAAAGTCAATAAATTACATGTTGACAATATATATATTTCATAGTACCATATGATAGGTAATTAGAATTTCATATTGGTTATTTCTCTTATTCAGAGTGATGGAGATACATAGGATCTACGAAGTCACGGCAACCCCGAAAGGAAGGTGCCTCCCTGAGCGAGTAATCGAACAATAAGAGGATTTAATTATCAGATAGTTGAGTCCGCTTGTTTTTCAAGTGGATTTTTTTTTGCAATGTAATACAGTACAAAAGGAGAGTAAGATGGAGAAACTTTTATTTACATCAGAATCAGTAACAGAAGGACATCCTGACAAAGTATGCGACGCCGTATCAGATGCCATTCTTGATGCATGTATGGAACAGGATCCTATGAGTCGTGTAGCATGCGAGACAGCAAGCTGTACAGGATTTGTATTAGTAACAGGCGAAATTACTACAAAGGCTAAACTAGATATCCCTTCAATTGTTCGTAAGACAGTTCTTGAAATTGGATATGATGATGGAAAGAAAGGGTTAGACGGAAATTCCTGCGCAATTATGGTTGCACTTGACCAGCAGTCAGCAGATATCGCGATGGGAGTTGATAAGGCACTTGAGGCAAAGGCTGGAGAGCTGAAAGATGATCTTGATACAGGTGCTGGAGATCAGGGTATGATGTTCGGATATGCTACAAATGAGACAGAAGAACTTATGCCATATCCAATCGCACTTGCCCATAAGCTTGCATTTAAGCTTACAGAAGTTCGTAAAGATGGCACACTTCCATATCTCAGACCAGATGGAAAGACACAGGTGTCTGTAGAGTATGATGAGGCAGGAAAGCCAAAGAGAATAGAGGCTGTTGTATTATCGACACAGCACGATGAGGAAGTTACACAGGAGCAGATTCATGCAGATATCAGAAAGTATGTATTTGATCCAATTCTTCCAACTGACATGATTGATGATGAGACTAAGTTCTTTATTAATCCAACTGGAAGATTTGTAATTGGTGGACCTCACGGAGATGCAGGTCTTACAGGACGTAAGATTATCGTAGATACTTATGGTGGATATGCACGTCACGGCGGCGGAGCTTTCTCTGGAAAAGACTGCACGAAGGTTGACAGATCAGCAGCTTATGCAGCACGTTATGTTGCTAAGAACATTGTAGCAGCTGGAATTGCTGAGAAGTGTGAGATTCAGCTTTCTTATGCAATTGGTGTGGCAGAACCTACATCAATCATGGTAGATACATTTGGAACAGGTAAGCTTTCAGATGACAAGCTCGTAGAGATTGTCAGAGAGAACTTCGATCTGCGTCCAGCTGGAATTATCAAGATGCTTGATTTACGCCGTCCAATTTATCGTGCGACAGCTGCATATGGACATTTCGGACGTACAGACATCGAGCTCCCTTGGGAGAAATTAGATAAAGTCGATGTCCTTAAGAAGTGTATGTAATTTTATTAAAAGTTTATAATATTTTAGACAAAATAAATTTGGAAAAATCCAAATCGTGATATAATGACCATAGTGCTTGATTGTGCTATGGTTATTTTTGACTTTATGAAAATTTATAGGGTATGAGGGGAATGCCACTTGACCCTCATACCATTAAATGAAAAGGAACGAGGATATATGAAGATAAAATCAAAATTAGTAATTTCATTTTGCATCGTAATTTTTATTCCAATTATTCTAGCTACTTTTACATTTGTTGGATTTTACCAGGTTCAGAAGAAATCGATAGAGCAGGCATATGGTATAGAAGATGCTGATGCATATTCGCTTAACAGTTCTATCCAGCTTCTGAACAGAATAACAGAAGATAGTTTTGAATCCATACTTGATTATACAAAGAATTCTCCTGACAAGCTCGAAGATACTTCTTTTTTGAATATCCTGAACAATCAGCTTGGAAAGCAATATTCTTATGTGGTGGTCAAGAAAAATAACGAGGTTATTTATAATGGTGGAACATCCAATGATGAACTTATAGCTGACCTGCCAGAATTTGGAACAATTAATAATGGTGATACAATGGCGGCGTATCTTGACAGTAAGAACAGAGTTCTCGTCAAGCGAATAGATTTTCATTTTGGTGACGATTCGCTTGGAACAGTTTTTCTTATAACGGCAACACAGGATGTGATACCGGAAATTAAACATTTTATAATAGAGCTTCTAGTCGCAATTGTGGTGATTCTTCTTTTTACTGCGGTGCTTATGATAATCTGGATATACAGGAGCCTTATCACACCAATCAAGCAGTTGCAGAAAGCGGCAGAAAATATCAAAGATGGAAATCTTGATTTTGAACTTTATGCAAGTGGCGATGATGAAATAGCTGAACTTGTAAACACATTTGAGCAGATGCGAATGAGGCTTAAGAGTAATGCTACGGAAAAGATAAATAATGAGAAAGAGAACAGGGTACTGATTAGTAATATTGCGCATGATTTAAAGACACCTATCACAGCGGTTAAAGGGTATTCGGAAGGAATTCTCGATGGAGTTGCGAATACTCCTGAAAAGGTGGATAAATATGTCAGGACGATTTATAATAAGGCAAACGAGATGGATATGCTCATCAATGAGCTGACGTTATATTCTAAAATTGATACGAACAGGATTCCATATAATTTTGCAAAAATAAACGTTACAGATTATTTCTCGGATTGTGTTGAGGAGATTGGTCTTGACCTTGAATCTAAAGGAATAGGACTTGCATATTATAATTATGCAGATGAAAATACGATCATAATTGCAGATCCGGAGCAGCTTAGAAGAGTAATCAATAATATAGTTGGAAATTCTGTTAAATACATGGGAAGACAGAATGGATTTATAAATATAAGAATAAAGGATGTCGGAGATTTTATCCAGATAGAGATTGAAGATAACGGAAGAGGCATCGCACAGAAAGATATTCCATATATTTTTGACAGATTCTATAGGGGCGATGCATCGCGTAATTCAGCGACAGGTGGAAGTGGTATAGGATTATCAATCGTAAGGAAGATAATTGAGGACCACGGTGGTAAGATATGGGCTACAAGCAAGGAAGGTACTGGTACGATTATGTACTTTGTAATCAGAAAATATATCGAAGAGGTAAAGGAGATTGTAAATGAGTAGAATATTAATAGTAGAAGACGAGGTGGCAATCGCTGACCTTGAGAAAGATTATTTAGAGTTAAGCGGATTTGATGTAGAGATAGAGAATGATGGTACAAATGGTCTTGCCCGTGCGCTTGCAGAGGAATTTGATTTATATATACTTGACCTCATGCTTCCTGGAATTGATGGATTTGAGATTTGCAAGCAGATTCGTGAACACAAGAACACACCGATACTTATGGTATCGGCAAAGAAAGATGATATTGACAAGATAAGAGGACTTGGACTTGGCGCTGATGATTATGTCACAAAGCCATTTTCACCAAGCGAACTTGTTGCCAGGGTAAAGGCTCATCTTGCCAGATATGAGAGACTTATTGGAAGCAATGTGGTCGAAAATGACGTGGTCGAGATTCGTGGAATCAAGATTGATAAGACTGCAAGACGTGTGTGGGTCAATGGAGAAGAGAAACAGTTTACAACAAAAGAATTTGACCTTCTTACATTTCTGGCTGAGAATCCAAACCATGTATTTACGAAGGAAGAACTTTTCCGTGAGATATGGGATATGGAGTCGATAGGAGATATTGCGACGGTGACTGTACACATCAAGAAGATACGGGAGAAAATCGAACTAAATACCGCAAAGCCTCAATACATAGAGACTATTTGGGGTGTAGGGTATAGGTTTAAGCTGTAAGATTACGTTCCCCCAAATAGTCTGCGACGTAGTCGCGATATGCGCATCCCTGCGGTCGCGCGCATAATCGACAAGCGATTATGCAATTTGGGGTGTGGGATACAGGTTTAAGTTGTAAGATTACATTCCCCCAAATAGTCTGCGACGTAGTCGCGATATGCGCATCCCTGCGGTCGCGCGCATAATCGACAAGCGATTATGCAATTTGGGGTGTGGGATACAGGTTTAAGTTGTAAGATTACATTCCCCCAAATAGTCTGCGACGTAGTCGCGATATGCGCATCCCTGCGGTCGCGCGCATAATCGACAAGCGATTATGCAATTTGGGGCGTAGGATATTACTTGGATGAGAGGATTTTTAGGCATAGGTGGAAATTGTTTGTATGAATAAAATTTTAATTGTGGAAGATGATACAAATATAAATAACCTGCTGAATGAGGCGTTGACCAAGGCTGGATATGTATGCGAGCAGGCTTTTTCGGGGACAGAGGCAAAGCTTCTTCTGGGGATGGCAGAGCATAGTTATTCGCTGGTGCTTTTGGATTTGATGCTTCCAGGAGCGACTGGAGAGGAAGTGCTTAAAGAGATTAGAAGCCAGGGGAAGCTGCCTGTCATTGTTCTGACAGCAAAGGATAGTCTGGATGAGAAAGTACAGGTTCTGACAAATGGTGCAGATGATTATATTACAAAGCCATTTGAAATAAGGGAAGTTCTGGCGAGAATACAGGTGCAGCTACGTCATGCTGACAGCGGATTAAATACGGACGGAAAATTAATATACAGACAGATGGAATTAAACAAATCTACTTTTCAGGTGAGTATTGATGGAAAAGTTCTTTCCAAGATTACCAAACAGGAATTTGCAATTTTAGAATTGCTGCTTAGAAATCCTAAGCAGGTTTTCAGCAAAGAAGATATTTTTGAATATGCATGGGACGAGCATTATATGGGGGAGACAAAGACTCTTGATGTACATATAAGCAATATCCGAAAAAAGATTAAAGAAGTCACATCGGATGAATATATTGAGACGGTGTGGGGAATCGGTTATCGTCTTCACGAATGATTTTACTCTTTTTTTACTATTTATTTGCGTTTGATTAGGATTAACATTTTATGATAGATGCAGATAAGAAAAGGAGATGAAAATTTTGAGTGAAATATTATTAGAGACGAGAAATCTGACGAAGCAATATGGGCGTCATAAGGCTGTAGACAATGTCAGCCTGCATATCAAAAAGGGAGCCATTTATGGTTTCATCGGAAGAAATGGCGCAGGAAAGACAACTTTTCTTAAAATGATCAGTGGTCTTTCAAAACCGACAAGTGGCGAAATCGAGTTGTTTGGATATACAGGAAATAATTTACAGAATGTCCGCTCAAGAGTTGGATGTCTGATTGAGTCGCCAGGCCTTTATGGCAAAATGACAGCATATGAGAATCTTAACATCAAGTGCAAATTGTTTGGTATAAAGAAAAAGGGATACATAGAAGACATTCTTCATACAGTAGGTCTGGAAAATGTAGGAAATAAAAAGACAAAAAATTTCTCACTTGGTATGAAACAGCGTCTGGGAATAGGACTGGCACTTGTAGGTGAACCTGATCTGCTGATACTTGATGAGCCGATTAACGGACTTGATCCGCAGGGAATTGTAGAGATTCGTGATACTATTCAGAGGTTACAGAAAGAAAAAGATATGACTATTTGTATTTCAAGTCATATTCTTGAAGAGCTTTCAAAGATTGCCACAGATTATGGGATTATTCACAATGGCACGTTATTGCAGGAACTCACAAGGGATGAGCTGATGAGAAGATGTTGCGAGAGAATGGAACTTTGTCTGGATTATCCGAAGCAGGCGATACCAGTACTTGATTCAATGGGATTTACTAATTATCAGGTAATAGATAAGGAACATATCTATATTTTTGAGCGGCTTGACGAGAGTGCAAAGCTTAATATGGAACTCACGAAAGCTGGAATACCAGTTAAGAGTTTATCTATTACGAGTGAGGAATTAGAATCATATTTCCTTAATCTGACTGGAGGTGCCAAGAATGCTTAATATGTTAAGAATGGATTTATACCGTATGTTCAGGACCAGAAGTATGTACATAATATGGATGGTGATAGTAGTTGCGCTGCTTTTTACAACATTCCTGTGCAAATCGGATATTGAGATGGCTGACAGCACAAAATCAGCGCAGACAGAACAGATTACAGAGCCAACAGTGGATGATTTAAATGTCGGAATGTCGGTTGAATTACCTACGAAACCAGGTGAGAAAGTAAGTGTGTGTGACATATTTTTTGCAAATTCACAGGGAAAATTTTATGCACTGTTTCTTGTGATATTTGCTGTTATATTTTCAACTGATGATATTGGAAATGGTTATATCAAAAATATAGGTGGACAGGTCAAAAAAAGAGGCAGGCTGGTCTTCTCAAGAGCAGCAGCACTAGGCGTATTTACAATAATTACAATGGTAATGGTATTGTTGCTGCAGATAGTGATAAATGAGATAGTTTTTGGATATGTCAAATTTGGAAATGCGAAGGAGATGCTGCCATATTTTCTGACGGAGATTGTGCTTCATTATGCGCTTGTTCTGGTATGTATGGCAATCGCAATAGTGTTTAGGAACAATGTAGTGAGTATAGTGGCAGGTGTCTGTCTGACAATGAACATAATGAACATAGTATACGGCGTGATTGACAATGCCATTGCAAAAGCAGGAATACATAATTTTGAGATTTATGATTATACAATAACAGGAAAATTATCATTGCTTTCAATGAATCCGGGAACAGTTGAATGTGCAAAAGCACTTGGTGTGGCACTGGTTTTTATAGTTGCAATGACTGTTATGGGTAGTGTTATTTTCCAAAAGAGGGATATATAATATATGTACATTGTTATTGGAATATTAGCAGCAGTTATTATTTTACAATTTATAATTATGTGGAAATATCAGCGGCAGGTGAAGGACATCTGCCGCCAGTTGTCGTTTTTAAAAGAACATGAAAGTAACATGATGATAGGTTCTGATTTTGACTCCGGTGGTATCAGAATGTTGGTTGACAATCTAAATGAACTGCTCGATATGCAAAGAAAAAAGAGACGTGATTATCAGAAGAAAGAGGCTTTGATTGCTGATACATATACAAATCTCTCGCATGATATCCGCACACCTCTCACGTCGCTGGATGGTTATTTCCAGCTCATAGAAGATTGTGATAATGTGGATGACCAGAAGAGGTATCTTGGGATTATTCATGAAAGAATTTATAGCTTGAATGAGATGTTAGAGGAACTTTTTACTTTTACAAGGCTGAAAAATGAATCGTACAAATTTGAGCTCGAACCATGCTGTATCAATAAAATATTGAAAGAAACGGTATTTTCTTATTATGATGACTGGATTGAAATCAATATACAGCCTGAGATAAAAATCACTGAAGAACTATTGTTTGTAAATGCAAATAAACAGGCACTTCGCCGCGTGATACAGAATGTCATTAAAAATGGATTGGATCATGGAGAAAAGAAGATAAAAATTGAGTTGTTTAACGAATATGACCAGGCGGTTTTAAGAATTAGTAATAGGGTTATAAATCCGCAGGAGATAGATGTAGAGCATGTGTTTGACCGCTTTTACAAAGCGGATACTGCAAGAAGCAGGACTTCGTCAGGATTGGGACTGTCCATAGCAAAAGAGATGATAATGAGAATGAAGGGTGAAATCGGGGCGAGAATAGACGGGGATGAATTTGTTGTGTGGATGCGTTTTTTAATTGTGCCACCTCATTAATTCTGGTGTTACAGACTATTTAAAATGCGTTACTGTTCACACCTAAAAGTATGACCAGCAACGATTACAGCCCATTTAAAATGCCTCTGCCAGGGTTACTGTTGCATCATATGACTTGAAATAATTACTGTTAGAATTTATAATAATGATGGGAGTACAGATGTCTGCCAGCCTATTTTTGACTAAAGCAGATAAAACGATAAGTGGATAATTGTTCCAGAGGAGGAAAGGATTATGATGATGCGGACATTAAAGCTGTTGTTTTCTAAAATTACAGATGATGATCCTATATATGAGAAGAAGGATGTTGTGGAAAATATATTTGTGTTTCGTATGCTTTTAGTGTGGCAACTGCTATATACATTTGTATTCATACTCAATTGCCTGGATATATTTATTGTTGATAAGCATATTTTTGCCACAGGATATATTTTATCATGTGTTCTTCTGTTGGTGTTTATTGCACTGCTGGTGATAGTTGGACCAGATCATGCCTGTGCAAAGTATCTGTGTATTTCAGATGCCGGTTTTATAGTGCTGATAACGAGCTCATCGCTTACATATCATATGGTAATAGTTGCGATGTTACCGATTGTGATTGCAGGTGTATATTCGTCAAAGTACCTGTCAAGATTTGCATTTGTTTGGACACTTTTTAATATAGCGCTTAGCACATATGTGGGCTATTATTTTGGAGTATGTGATGCAAATATGGCATTGCTTACAACTACATCTCTTAAGCATCTGCAAAAAGACGGAATATTTTTGCTGAATGAGGTGAACAAAAATCCCGGACTTACTCTTTTTATGTATTATGTTTTTCCTCGTTCGCTTATAGCAACCGGATTTTACAGTGTCAGC
>CAKRLV010000020.1 GCA_934359755.1 uncultured Agathobacter sp. | reverse complement strand
GTACTATGAAGCTATCCGACTGCCTACTATTCTTTTGGCATTCTCCTGTTTTGCAGTTGTTTGCCATACTTGCAATGGCAAGAAACAATAGGCTCTCCCCAGTTGACTGAATAGTCACAATGTAAAACATAAAGTGCTCTTTGACCCCGCAGAAGCAAACCATTTCTCACCAATGCGAATTGATTTGTATTGCTTTCCGTCGAAATTAAAACGTCAGCCTTCCAGATATCAAAATTTCGAGGCTCAATCACACTCTCTATTTTCTCGCTGTCTACGCTTAGCAACTACCATTACTGGCAGTCACCCAAGACTCGCTACTGGCGGTTGGTTAGACCTTACCAGACAGGCATTCCACCTGCTAGACTACTCGCCCTTGTCTGGGCGCACAATTCCGATTTTTCAATTCTGTCAACAAAAATTGTTCTATACAAATTCTGCACCTGCTTCATGTAACTTTTTAAAGTACTTATTCTTGTTTTTCTTATACATTGTTCCGATTGCAGCTTCATTCACGATTACTTTATATCCATTTTTTATAGCACCTAATGCTGTCAGTGCAACACAAGCCCCACCATCTACACCCACAACTTCAACATATTCAATATTGTGTTTTTTCAGCAATATATCAAGTCCAGAATTAGTAAATGCATTACCTTTATATTTTATGAATATATTATCAGATACTATATGCAATTCTTTAGCAAAATCAACATCTTCTGTTCCTTCATATGCATGAAATGGTGCAAACTTATTTATCAGATTCTTCTTCATCACATTTCTTATATAAATAACTATCACTTAATAACATGGTCAAATTCTTGCACATTTTAATCACTTATACATATCCTCAAGCGTTACAAGCCGAACCTCTCCCTTCCCCGCAAGTTCCTTTAGTCCATTGGTAAATCCACTCTTAGAAAATATATAATAGTGATATTTTTTTCCTTTTCCAAACACGTTTGCATACTCCCTAATGAGTTCCAATTCATCTACACCTACCGGTTCATTCTTATACTTACACGAACCAATAATAAACTCATTTCCCTCTGCTGGAGTACCGACAATGTCTATTTCCACTTCTTTTTTGAGTTTTGAATCAGTTCCCCACCACTGCCCTATGTCAGACAAAATAACAGGTACATCTTCTGCATATAAAAACAAGTATTCTCTACACATCTGTTCAAAGATGTGTCCCATATAATCAGCATAGTACTTTTTTATGACTGCATTATAAATATGCTCAATTCTTCCTGCACTAATAGACGATGTATTCTGTGGTACGAAACGATACCAAAACTTAAAGAAATTATCTCCGATCGCATATACCGTTTTCTTTCCCGGTTTTTCGGTAATCGGTGTTTTCTTAACTAAAATTCCAAGGTCTAATAATACCTTTAGATACTTTGCACAAATTGGAGCTTCTATTCCTACTTTGGTAGCAATTTCATTGGACCGTGACGCTCCACCTGCCACCGCTGTAATCACTGAATTATAGATTGCCGGCTCTCGTAATTCCTGCTTTAAAAGATTTTCCGGCTCTTCAAACAAATAGCTTGACGTATTAAACAGATTGTCTTTCAACGCCTCATCCACATCATTTTCGACAGCCAGCTTATTGATGTAATGCGGTATTCCTCCGGTAATTCCATACACAAACGCTTGTTGCTCTTCAGAAAGTGTCGGATTAAATTCCTTAATTTCCTTATAAGACAAAGCCTGTATCTTAAACTGTCCGGTACGTCGTCCGTACAACGGGCTTTCATATCCCAATACCTGATATTCCATAAAACTCATGGACGAACCGCATAAAATCAAAAATAACTGTCCATTCTTCCAAGTATGGTCAATCATATGCTGTAAACGTGAGGAAATAGATTTACTAGCTTTTGCAAGATATGGATATTCATCAATTACAAGCACTAATCTCTCATTTTCTGCCATCTGTGTAATTTTTGTAAATGCAGCATCAAACGAAGGATAAACTGGTGCTAAATCTGTACCCGGATGCTCTTTTTCACAAATTGCTTTTGAAAATGCTTCAAGATTTTCTTGAGCCGACGCATTCAGTGCTGAAAAGAAAATAGTAGGCTTATCCTTGCAAAATTCATTAATAAGCGCTGTCTTACCCACGCGACGACGTCCATAGATGACAATACACTCAAACTCTCCTCTATTGTATCTTTTATTCAGTTCTCTAAGTTCTTTTTCCCTGCAATAAAACACAAAACCACTCCTTCTTTCAACTCGCAAGTTTTCAACTCGTAAGTTGATTGTATATCTTTCGTTTTCAAAAGTCAATTATATTATCTCCAAATGCAAAAAAAGAGAGAGAGCACCACAATAATACTCTCTGTTCATTACTTCCATGATAATAATATCATAACTTCATTTTCAAAAAAAGTCTCAATACCGTAGCCAAACCGTAGTCATTCCGTATATATTTGTAACTTTTTGTAAGTTATTTTTCTTACCACTTTGAATCACGGGTTTGTGATATTTTGCGATACTTTACGAGGTTTTCTTGTAAACGTCAAATGCCTTCCATCCCTTATAAATCAAGCATTTCCGCCACTTTCCAGTCCTTACTTCTCCTCAACCACCTGGAAGATAAAGAACTTCAAGTGCTATTTGGACAAATGCTTGATTTTACTGGGTTTTCTGGCACTCGATTTCTTAACTTACCACTCGCTTACCACTCATTTCTTTACAAATTCAATTTTTCTTTTCGTAGTAAAGTTACGATATCTGAGCGAAGCGTGACAGATAATAACCCAATACGATGTGTCACAACACATCTATGGGCCCGCTGGGTATTCGCTCCGCTCCGGTCGGTTCAGAGCAATGGTCCACCGGACCATTTGAACCCATGGACGGACTAGGGTGCTTCGCACCTTTTTTCATGCAAAAATAATTATTGAATCATCCCTATAAGCTGGAATTTATCGGAGCCTCTGCAATGATAAAATTCAATTTTATAACGAGTACTCTCTGCCATCAAATATTTTCATATAAACATCATATGCTGAAGCCCACTCCTCCGCTGGTAGCCCCGTCTCATTCATAAGATAAGTATTGCTCCTTTTTAAAATTCTTTTTTGTTCATAATTGACAAACTAATCTTCATTGAAACCAATAACATTAACAAAGCGATAATAATTATAATAGTGATAAGAACTCCCATGCTTATCGTTGGCAAATTATCTACTAGACTAACTAGATCAACATTGAAAATAGCTTCTGCGCCTTTCACGATAACGATAGAAATTACTGCCAAAACACCAAATGCACCAATCATAGCAATTCTTCCTTTATCGCCACCAAATTTAAGTTGAAAAGGAAGCATAATTGCTTGAACAACAATCAAAATAGGTAAAATTATCAATGCACTCTGCACTAACTCTGCAACAGGTAATGTATCTTTCAACACAGTTGCAACGATTCCTAAAACAGTCGCCAAAATCCAGGCTATACCACCAACTAATAAACCAAGAAAATATTTTTCAATCACATAATTATTACGGGTAATAGGTAATGTAAACAGGAACGCATTACCATTATCAAAATCATCATAACTGATTGTACTTACTGTAAAAAGTGATGCAACGAAGCTCAGAAAACCTAAAGGAAATACCACATCATCAGTAAATATCATCATTCCGATTACAATTGCCAAAATGAGCAGCAGAAAATTCTTCTGTAACATCATCAGTTTAAAATCTTTTACTAATAAACCTTTCATTGTTCTATCCCCCTTATCATCATAGTAATAACTTCATCTATTGTACCTTTTTCAATAGCAATTTTAGGATAATTCTCGATATAATACTGTTTCTGATTTGTCAGACAGCTATATCCATATATTTCCTTTTTGGAACGCAATATAAACTGTTTATCCAGCTTGTCGTATTGATCTGCGTCTACTTTTAATAATGCATAATCACTAAGAAGAACGTCCGTATCTTCATGTAAAATAATTCTTCCGTCATGTATCATATATAAATCATCACACAATGACTCCAAATCACTGGATATATGAGAACTGATTAAAATGGAGCGTTCTTCATCTTTTTCCAGAAATTCTCTTAACATTTCAAGCAATTCTTCTCTTGCGATTACATCTAAACCGGCTGTCGGTTCATCAAGTATCAGAAGTTTTGCATTGTGTGAGATAGCAACCAGCACTTTTAATTTTGCTTTCATTCCCGTTGAAAATTCTTTTATCTGCTTATTCATAGGCAGTCGAAATCTCTGTACCTGTTCTATAAATAATGACTTATCGAATTTTGAGTACATATTCTGCAATATAGGGATAATATCTTTGATTTTCAGATAACCGCTAAAACCAGAGTCAGACAATACAACACCCAAATTTTCTTTATCTTTTGCGGTGAAGTCTTTCATATCTTTCCCAAGTATTGTAATATTCCCGCCATCGGTTGAAATCAAACCCAGTATTGCCTTAAATGTTGTGCTTTTCCCAGCCCCATTTTGTCCAATCAAACCTGTTACACACCCAGGCATAAGCTCTAATGAACAATCAAGGGAAAATTTATCATAATTCTTTTTCAAGTGTTGAATTTTTAACATATATCAGCCCTCCAATATCAACTCGAATAAACTTTTTATATCTTCATCACTAATACCGCAACGTCTGCCTTTTTGAATAGCCTGTTCTAAATCTGCTTCCAGCTCTTTTTTTTGTTCTTCCAAAAGAAGTTCTGTATTTACAGCCGCTACATAAGTGCCTTTGCCGTGCACTGTAACTGTGAAACCCTCACTTTCTAAATTATCGTATGCTTTCTTCACTGTCAAAGCACTTATTTTTAATTCCTTAGAAAGAGTACGGACAGACGGAAGACTGTCGTTTTCCTTTAGTTCGCCATTGCGTATGAGCATTTTAATCTGGTCAACAATCTGTTCATAAATGGGAACCATCAAGGAAGTATTGATTATAATTTTCATTCTTTATATCCTTCCTCCTTTTCTTTATAACAGTATATAACAGTTTTAAACTGTTGTAAAGTGTTATATAGTGTTTGTTTTGAAATTTCTTTTGACAAAAAAACATGCTAATCGATATAGAAATGCATGTTAAAAACTATACTGTTCTGTTGTTCAGCCAATTCCTTCACAATAAAAAAAGAGCAACCGAATTTTCTCGATCACTCTCTGTTCATTACTTCCATGATAATAATATCATAACTTCATTTTCAAAAAAAGTCTCAATACCGTAGCCAAACCGTAGTCATTCCGTATATATTTGTAACTTTTTGTAAGTTATTTTTCTTACCACTTTGAATCACGGGTTTGTGATATTTTGCGATACTTTACGAGGTTTTCTTGTAAACGTCAAATGCCTTCCATCCCTTATAAATCAAGCATTTCCGCCACTTTCCAGTCCTTATTTTTCCTCAACGACTTGGAAGATAAAAAACTTCAAATAATAACTCTCTGGTGTATTTGCACTGTTCGCCCACAGAATCGGATGGTCAGGTCCCTGTGTTCTGAACTCAATCTGGCGAAGTCTCTTATGTGTTGCCTTTGCAGCCTCTTTGACTGTCTTCTCAAGCAATTCCTGCGTCATGAAATGCGAACATGAACATGTTGCAAAATATCCACCATCCTGAACAAGCTTAAGTCCCTTCATATTGATTTCACGATATCCTTTAATTGCGTTCTTAGTCGCCTCTCTCGACTTCGTAAATGCTGGTGGGTCGAGAATCACCACATCGAACTTTTCTCCAGCCTGCGCAAGCTTTGGAAGTTCATCAAGTACATTTGCACAGCGGAATTTAACTGTATCATCAAGGTTATTCCTTTTAGCGTTTGCTGTTGCCTGCTTTACGGCATACTCTGATATATCAAGTCCTGTGACTTCCTTTGCTCCTGCAATTCCAGCATTGAGCGCGAAAGTTCCCATATGTGTAAAGCAATCAAGTACTCTTTTTCCTTTACACAGCTTCTGCATTGCAAGTCTGTTGTATTTCTGATCGAGGAAAAATCCAGTCTTTTGTCCGTTTACTACATCTATCATATAATGGACACCATTCTCGACAATCTCGACTTCTGGTATATACGCATTTCCGTTTTCATCTACAGGATTTTTACCATAATCATTCTCACCGATTCTCACAGCAATGCGCTCATCTGAACTATAAAGCACTCCTTTTACTCTTTTAAGACCTTCCTTATCACGTTCCTTTGCATCGCTTCTCTCATATACGAGTCTTATCTCAATTCCATCTGCTGCAAGGACTTCTCTGATAATTGTAACTATTTCGTCTTTAAACTGCTCCATTCCAAGTGCAAGACATTCCACAACAAGCACATCTGCATATTTATCCACTGTAAGCCCTGGAAGAAAATCGGCCTCGCCAAATATCAGCCGGCAGCAATTCAAATCGAATTTACCAGTAGTTCCAATTGCTGTTACTCTGGCTTTCTCTGATTCTGACAAAATATCATTTCCACCATACATCACGTTCTTACGGTATTCCCATGCATTCTGCACTCTCATACGCAAAAAATCCACATCTATTTCCTGATCTGCCTTACGTGTCAACATTCTCACACGAATCTTTGAATTCTGATTGATATATCCTTTTCCCATTGGATACCCGTCAAAGTCATGCACCGTAACTATATCTCCGTTTGTGAACTTACCCACAATCGTGTCTATCTCATTATCAAATATCCACGCACCGCCAGCTTTAATTGTTCTTCCTTCGCCCTTTTTCAAGGTAACTATTGTATGATTCTGATTCATTGTTCTCTCTCCATATAATTAATAATAAAGAGACATATCTCTACAGAGCATTTTACTCTATGATAAATGATTTCCCTATAAAGTAAAAATACCAGAGTTTTCATCAGATAATTAACTAATCAATTACTGATTAAACTCTGGTATGTATCTAGTACATCGTTTTCGAAATAACTACACCATTCACTTGTCTGCAAATCCGATTGTACAGGTAGAAAAGCCTCGGCGTAGCCCACTACGCCTGCGTTTTTATACCTGCACACTCGAATCCGCATTCTACGCGATTGGTATAGTTATTTACGAAACGATGTACTAGTTCTGCTCTGTCTCTTCTGTCTCTTCTGTAACCTGACTATTCTCTGTATTGTTCTCTAACGTATTGTCTTTGTATACAAATTCATTTGAACTTCTGAATATAGTCGAGCTTGATCCTAGCTGATTTACAACAACTGTGTCTCCATCCTCAAGATCATCCGGACTGATTCTAAGTGTATTACCACTTACATATGTGGTATTGACTTTCTCTCCATTTACATATACATAGCTCCACTTCGTGAAGTTCTCACCATTTATATATACACTGTCGATTACAGTTGACTTGTTTATATCACGAATCTTAACATCATCAATTCCCATTACCATATCAGACTTAAATACTGCACCGTCTTCCTCACAATAACGGTTTCCATAAAGGATATCATACTGGAGATTCTCAAGTCCATCAAGATAATCTTTATTCTTTGTATCATTGTCAGCCATCTCTACCTGATGGTATTTGAAAATTGTTCCTTCGTGGATTCCAACATCACTTGTTGTCTGGGCAAGAAGCTGGTATGCATATAAATCTGCATCTTTCTTCTCAAGTCCCATATTGTTCCATGTGATGTACTTTGTCTTATAAATATCTCCAGATTTCATATCTGAATCTTCAAGTCCCATTGTTGGAAGATGATCACCGAACATTACAACGATTGTATCTTCATCACGCTCCTGAAGCTTGTTGATTAATCCTGAGATAAATCTGTCTGCCGCATTAAGCTGGTTAACATAATATGTCCACTGATTAGCCTTTGCCTCATCATCTACACCGCTTACTGTGTAAGTAGGATTCTCGATAACTGGCTCTGTAGGATAATCACCATGTGTGCTTACTGTAATTGTATAAGCAAAATCTGACTGATCTGGTGTAGAATCAAGTGCCTTGATTGTTTCATCTACAAGGATATCATCTGATGCCCAGCTTCCAAGTGGTGTATACTCTGTGATGTTCATAAGCTCTTTACTTGTGAAAGAATCAAATCCCATCTGTGAAAATGCATTTGCTCTACTGTAGAAATTACCACCATTATTATGAACTACATGTGTTGAATATCCAACAGGCTTGAGTGCTGATGCAATACTCTCTGTATCTGTCTTCTTAAGGATAGTCTTGTATGGGTACTCACCTGTTCCAAAATACTGCATACTCATACCTGTAAGCACCTCAAACTCTGTATTAGCCGTTCCTGCTCCTACAACTGGTACTGTACAGTATCCGCTTGAATAATTCTGCTCAAGGTAATGGAATGTAGGGATTGGATCCTCATTCACCTTGAGGAACTTAATCTCGTCAGGATCACAGAAAGACTCAAGAAGTACACATATAATGTTAGGCTTCCTATCTTCTGCAGTCTTCTCGGACTCCTTATCTACCTTTGCCTCAATTTCGTCAACTTTATCTGATGTATAATCATCTGGCTTGCTCATTCCTCTATCAACGACGCTTGAAGAGAATGAATAAACAAATCCGTAATTCTCATATCCCTGTGCGATATTTGAAAAATAACTGGCTACAACATTTGTGCTCTGGGCTGCTGTAGTAGTGATAGGAATTCCTATAAATAATAATGCACAGATAGCTACTGGCATTGCTATAAAGTGACGCTTTCCTTCATACTGTGGTCCCTTAATGAACAAAGCAACGCAAAACAGGATAAATGCTGAAAGTCCAACAACCACTATAGTTGCCTGCTCTGCTGTGAAGTAGCTTGTATTGTTCATAGCAAGAAGCTCTGGAATACATTTCAAATCTGTGTATCCAAATGGTGTGACTCTGTTCGAGAGGACACATCCATTGATAATTCCAAGTATAACCCAGAAACCTGAAATAATAACTCTCGCAAATGCTCTTCTCTTAAATAAGTATACAAAAGTCAATGATGCAAATACTAAAAATGCATTGTAAACATATGCCAGTGTATGTGTACCAACAAATGAAAAAGCAGATGCAATGTTTCTTCTTGATATAAGCTCTACCATAAATACAATAAGCATTGCTATTAACATATGAAAAACAAGTGAATATTTATTTAGGAAAGCTATTCTTTTGTAATATTCCTCAGAATGCTGTACTTCTCTTTTTGTAAAAAGTTTTTCTTTTATAAAATTAAGTGATTTATATAAAGTATTTTTTAGATTATGCTTCATTTTTATCCTCCCTTAATACTATATGCTAATATAAGGCATTAAAATGGCAAAAACAATAGCAAAGTTTTATGAAATTCATGTAAGAAGATAATGTAATTTAGGTAAATTGAATAACTTTTATGGTAAAAATAAGAAAAACGCACAATATCTACGTGCGTTTCCTTATTTTTCTAGCATAATTGCCTACTTTGTATACATAATTCTATTTGTTTGAACGTCTCCAGATATGCATCTTGTCTGCTTCTTTGATGAGCTCATCTCTGAAATCAGGATGCGCAATTGATATAATAGCTTCTGCTTTCTCCCAGGATGAAAGTCCTTTTACATTGACCATACCGTACTCAGTTACGATAAAATGTGTATTTGCTCTTGTATCAGTAACAATTGATCCCTCTGCAAGAGTTGGACGGATACGTGAATGCATAACGCCCTGCTTATCTGTGAATGTAGATGAACAGCAGATGAAGCTCTTTCCACCATTTGAAAGGTATGCTCCAAGTACGAAATCAAGCTGTCCGCCTGCTCCACTGATGTGCTTTGTTCCTGATGACTCTGAACTAATCTGTCCAAATAAATCTAAATCTACACAGTTGTTGATAGAGATAAAGTTATCAAGTGCTGAAATAGAACGGATATCGTTAGTATATGCTACAGGCGCACTCATAAGCTCTGGGTTCTCGTCCATGTAATCATACATCTTCTTAGTTCCTGCACCAAATCCATATACCTGACGGTAACGGTCGATTGCCTTATGCGCTCCTGTGATTTTACCAGCCTTGGCGATATCTACGAATGCATCTACATACATCTCTGTATGAACACCTAAATCCTTGAGGTCTGACTCAGCGATTAATGAACCTACAGCATTTGGCATTCCACCAATTCCAAGCTGTAAGCATGCTCCGTTTGGAATCTGGTCTACGATAAGCTGTGCAACTTTCTTATCTACCTCTGAGGCAGCTCCGCCACCACCGAGTTCTCCGATTGGAGGATTTGAGCCTTCTACGATATAATTAACCTTGGAAATATGGACACCAACTTCTGTTCCTCCAAGACAACGAGGCATGTTCTCATTAACCTCTACGATAATAACGTCAGCAACTTCACATACTGCTCCAAGATGTGAAGCATTTGGTCCGAAGTTAAAATATCCATGTGCATCCATTGGTGCTACCTGGAACATAGCCACATTAACCTTAGCTGCTCCATCACGATAATAACGTGGAAGCTCAGAATATCTGATTGGTGCATAGAATGAGCATCCTCTCGCTATAAGCTTACGCTCGATTCCTCCCATATGCCATGAGTTCCATGTAAAATGCTCACCAGCATCTTCTCTGTCGAAAACTGCAAGTGGTTTTAATAAAATACCACCACGAAGTTTGATATCATTAAGTTCATCTGTACGCTTTGCAAGTGCCTTATCAAGTGCATCTGGTGTACCATTACACCATCCATAATCTACCCAATCGCCAGATTTAACAACTTTTACAGCCTCATCCGCAGAGACAAGCTTTTGATTGTACTCTTCTACAAAACTCATTTTTATCCTCCTATTTTAATATAAATTTATATAATACGCTTCTCTTACATCTAAAATGATGTACGAATTCTTTCTTTATAATATAGATAAAGGAAAGAGTATGATATTTATTTAACAATATCACACTCTTAATTGTACCATTATTCTATAATTCTGGCAACATCCATTCTTCGGCCCTTTTCTTATATTCAGCCGCTTTTTCACGCAAACTGGCAATTAATTCCTCGTCACCTGCGAATTTACCATGTGCACTTGGCGGAAGCGAATCAAGCTGTGCCTGTTTGGCATCTGCCCACTTGCTGTATGTCTCTGACAGAGCATGCAGCGGAATTCCTCCACCTGCTGCTATATCAAGTACCGGGCTTACCTCAAACGCTGCATTATAATACCACAGACTTGCTTCCTCATAATCTCCCTTAGTCATATAATAAGCACCCAGCTCACAGCAGACTTCACTGCATCCATTCTGAGCCACATTCTTGAGTGCAACCGAGAAAAATTTATCGTACGCTTCATGCTGCCTGTAATATCGTGCCAGCACGCATGTTGACTCTTCGCTTGGAGCCTTCTGATATTCACGTTCAAAAAATGCTGCAGCATCATCGAAATCTTCTGGTGAACCACATTTTAAAAGTTCCTTAGCATACATCGTAACTATTGATTCTGGCAGATATCCATTTTTTTCATATGATCTCTTGAAAATTGTAAAATCTCTCTTGCCATGCATGCTCTGTGGAAGATGCTTAATCTCAATGTCACTGTCATATATTATTGGATCCAGTCGAACTGTCTCATGAACTGGATTTATCCATGTAAATGTCCTGAGTCTTTTATAGAGCTTAGGCCTTATATCACAATTAGCATTCTGCACAGTATTGAATTCATCCGGCGTAATATATTTCATTGTGACAATCTCTATTTCCTCTAAAAGTGCCGCCTTAAGCATAGCAAACCTGCGTCTGTTCGTCTCATCAAGCACCTCATCCGCATCTGGTGCATAGATGTACTCCTTAGTAGCTTTTGAAAAGGAGAAATTTCTCGCCGCTGCGAAATCATCACACCATGAAAAATCATATACTTTATCGGTATATTTGAGTGCTACTTCCTTCGTATTATCGGTTGAGCCAGTGTCTACTATGATTATTTCATCCATAAGTCCACGCAGACTATCCAGACATCTTGCCAACACATCTTCCTCGTTTTTTACTATCATGCATAAACTTATAGTAATCATTCATGCCTCCCCCGAGCTGTCATATAAAGCCCAAACAAATCTATACTATATTATACCACTCCCCCTTACTCATGTATAGTAAAAAAGACCTACTTTTTCTCCAAGGCTTTTTCAATTGCATGTATTACAATTTTCAACGCCTTAATACGCGCATATTTTTTGTCATTCGACTCAAGTACGTGCCATGGTGCATATGTCGTGTTTGTCTTCTGCAACATCTCGTCGACAGCGACCTCGTACAAATCCCATTTTTCCCTGTTGCGCCAGTCTTCATCCGTAATTTTCCACTGCTTCTCTGGCGTATTCTGACGATCTGTAAATCGGGCCAGCTGTGTATCCTTATCTATCTGAACCCAGAATTTTATGATTACCGCACCCCAGTCAGATAATTCCTTCTCGAATTCATTAATCTCATTGTATGCGCGCTGCCACTCATTCTCATTACAAAAGCCCTCAAGCCGTTCAACCATAACTCTTCCATACCATGTCCTGTCAAAAATAGCAACATGTCCTGTCTTTGGCAGACGGTTCCAGAATCTCCACAGGTAATGTCTTGCTTTCTCGTGTGGTTCAGGGCTTGCAATTGGATGTACCTCAAAGCCTCTTGGATCAAGCGCTCCTGTGATACGCTTTATATTGCCGCCTTTTCCAGCTGCATCCCATCCCTCATATGCTATGATTACAGGAATCTTCTGTCTGTACAACTTATTATGAAGTCTGCTAAGCTTCTCCTGAAGTTCCTTAAGCTCTTTTCTGTACTCTTCTTCTTCAATTTCCTTATCAAGCGGGATCTCACTAAGTCTTGGAATCTTCTCAAGCGGAAATACATTCTGCAAAAGTGGAACTGCCAGATTGCTGTTCTTAAGTGCAGTCTCAATACCACTAATCATTGTCTCAAGCACCTGTAGTTCTGCCCACTTCTTGTTCTTTGCATCAATCAGATACCATGGATCGGCAGGTGCATTTGTATCGTTCAAATATCTGTCAAACACATGAAGGCATTTGTCATAATGCTTATTCTGCCAGTCATCATTCTCGCTTACGCGCCACTTTGTATTCTTATCCTCCTTGAGAACATCGATTCTTTTTTTCTGTTCCTTCTGGCTTATCTGGAAAAAGAATTTCAAAACAAGATATCCATTGTCTGTAAGCTGACGTTCAAAACGCTTGACACTTTCAATTTTCTTCTTGTATTCTTTCTCTCCAGGATTGTCATGCAGACATTCTTTGACTATCTCATCCATCCAGCCCGAATCAAGGAATACAAATTTTCCTTTTTCAGGAATCTTTACAAAATAGCGGTACAAAAACGGCTTGCGCCTCTCTTCTTCCGTAGGCACATCCATGGTTGCCACTTTGAAAAAACGAGGGTCAATGTTCTTTATCACTTTGCCAAGAACGCTGCCTTTTCCCGCGGTCCCCCAACCTTCGAAAAGTACAAGTACTGGTAATCCATGTTCCTTAATCTGCATCTGCAATGCGGTTAATTTGCCGCGGGCTGCATCAAGACGTTCTTCGATTTCAGAATCCTCTGGTCTCTGCGGTTTATTCCAGTTCTCTAACATAAAAATACCTCCTCCTGTTTAGTTAATTTTAGTGTATTAATAATTTTGCATTTTGTCAATTAATGTGCAACAAATACAATAATTTAAACATATTGTATATACAACTTTTCCAATGCACAGCGCATACAGTTACTGTTCACACCTAACAGTGTGACCAGCAACGATTACAGCCCATTTAAAATGCCTCTACTTCAATGCACAGCATATACAATAATTTGTAATCACAACAGAAAATGTGATATTATGGCATGAGCAAATTGATTACATAAAAAGTACGTAACTATGACGATAGAAAGGTATGAATATGAACGAGAAATTTTTGACTAAAACACCTGTTGTATGGCTCGGTGCATTAATCTGCTGTGGTCTGTGGGGCAGTGCTTTTCCATGCATCAAACTCGGATATCAGTTTATGAATATATCAAACACAGATACTGCATGCCAGATTCTCTATGCAGGATGCCGATTCACACTTGCAGGAATATTTGCCATCATAATAGGTAGTATTGCACAAAAAAAGATAATATATCCCCACGCAAATGCCATTCCCAAAATAATCTGGCTTTCACTCCTCCAGACTGTGCTCCAATATCTGTTTTTCTATATAGGACTGGCACACACTACAGGTGTAAAAGCTTCTATAGTAGACAGTCTTAATGTTTTTATTGCAATTATAATTGCGGGATATATGTTCCGACAGGAAAAAGTGACTCTTCAAAAAATCATAGGATGTGTTATCGGATTTGTCGGCGTTGTTCTTGTAAATATAACTGGTACAGGACTTGATGCATCTTTTACATTCACAGGTGAAGGTTTCATATTTCTCTCAACAGTTGCATACGCTTTTTCATCTGTTTTTCTGAAAAAATACTCAAAAACAGAAAATCCTGTTATGCTGAGTGGATATCAGTTTGTCCTCGGTGGAATAATCATGATAGTCTGTGGTGCTGCACTTGGCGGAAGATTCGATACAATCTCCACCAATGGAATTGCAATGCTTATATGGCTTGCGACAATATCTGCGGTCGCTTACTCGCTATGGGGAATCCTGCTTAAATATAACCCTGTTTCAAAGGTTACAATATTTGGATTCATGACTCCTGTATTTGGGGTGAGCCTTTCTGCGATTCTTCTTAACGAAAGTGATACGCTTGGTGTCAAATGTGTGATTGCACTTATCCTCGTTTGCATCGGAATTCTTACAGTAAATTCTCGCGTGGATAATCGCATGTAATGTTGTGCAGGATGCACTATCAAAAATTAAATGTGAATATAATTAATGGAGCAGTGATATATTTAGTAAGCGACTCCGCAGTGTTTAGATAGTCTTAATAATTCGTACACAGTCAGTGTGAATTTGCCATGGACGGCAAATTCAGTGAATATGAGCCAGGACGGCGAATATGAACGACACGTCCCTCATACATATCCTTAATCGAATTATTTAGAGTATCTTAACGCGAGGACTCGGAGCTCACAAAATATATCACTGCTCCATTAATTTAATTATATATTTAAATAGTACATCCTGCACTTATTACAAGCGCTTAGATATGCTTCAGAACTTCGACTGCATCTGAAAGATGTGGATTCTCAATCTTGTAGAACTGACCGTCATCTGCCATCTTAGCATATTCAGGATTGAGTGGGAGCTTACCAAGTACCTTTATTCCAAGTTCGGCTGCTGATTCGTCCACCTTGCTTTCACCGAATAAGTTAATCTTCTTTCCACAGTCCGGACATTCCAGATAACTATAGTTCTCGACTACACCGAGTACAGGTATCTTCATCATTTCAGCCATATTGTATGCTTTCTTAACTATCATCTGAACAAGTTCCTGTGGTGATGTAACTATAACAATTCCATTTACCGGAAGTGACTGAAATACTGTAAGTGGAACATCGCCTGTTCCTGGTGGCATGTCAACAAATAAATAATCGATATCTCCCCAACATGTCTCATTCCAGAACTGCTTTACGACACCTGCGATAACTGGTCCTCTCCAGATAACCGGCGCCTCTTCATCTTCCATAAGAAGATTGATTGATATAATCTTAATTCCATCTTCCGTCTCGTATGGATGCATTCCTCTTTCATCACCGTATACCTGATCGTGCGCTCCAAACACCTTAGGAATAGATGGTCCTGTGATATCAGCATCAAGGATACCTACTTTGTATCCAGCCTTCGCCATCTCTACTGCAAGTGATGATGTAACGAAAGATTTACCAACTCCACCCTTACCACTTACTACTCCAATTACATTCTTGATATTTGAATATTCATTCTGCTCTACAAGAAAACTCTGTGGCGCTTTGCTATTGCTTGCGCATCCCTCACAGCTTGATTTATCACATGTAGAAGAATTGCTACATTCTGTGTTTTCTGCCATTTTTCTTCCTCCTATTAATCGCATGTCTGATTACAGCATTCGCTGCTTAAATTAATATTAATCTAACATTCCTATTCTATCGAATGGGAAATAGACAAATATAGCTTTTCCAATTATGTCATCCTTAGTGACATATGTGTTCGTCCAAAATCGTGCATCCAGTGAATTGTTCCTGTTATCGCCTAAAACAAGATACGAATCCTCAGGCACCTGAAATTCATAAGGTCCAGTGGCATTAACCCACGCTTCCTTGAGATAATCTTCTTCTAAAAGTTCTCCATCTACATAGATTTTGGCATCTTCAATTTTGATTGTCTCTCCCGGCAATCCTATTATCCTTTTGACAAACTTTTGTGTTTTGTCATCAGGATATTTAAAAATAATAATATCGCCTCTCTTCGGCTCTGAGATTGCATATGAAAGTCTGAATCCAAACAGATCATCACCTGTCATAATGGTATTCTCCATTGAGCTCGTAGGCACTGTCGCATTAATTATGACAAATTCCTTTAAGAATAATGCAAGTAAAATTGCGAGTGAAAAAGTAACCACCCAGCTTAAGGCCTCTCTCAGAAATGAGTCCTTTTTCTTTTTGCCGTCCCTGCTTTCACCTTTGTCCCTGCCATCTTTGTCTATATCGGCTTTATCGGCTTCATCACCCTGCATATCGTGCAGTTCATTCTCGATAGCCTCCCAGCTATCTGCATCTTCGTTTAAGTCTACTAACATATCTTTCTCATTCTTCATCTAATTAATTCTCTCTATACTTTCTTATTTATTTTGCAAAACTTTATAGGAAAGGAATTTCCCATAAAAATTCATCCTGCTATTTAGGTGGCTGCCACCAGGAAATAAAATCCTGATCACTAAAGTACAAGCCTGCAAGTCCATAGTCTGCAATCTCACGTGGTGTCAGACGCTCTGCCACCAGAACATTCAGCGAATCTGCAAAATTGCTTTCAAGACACCATACTGATTGAAGGCTCAGCGCAGTATCTGAATTCCACTCCTCGACTATCGAACCTCCAAAGTCGATTATTTTGTCCCAGCGACGTTTCTGCATGGATACAATTCTTTGCTTTATGTTCTCAACTATAATCGTCTCAAGTGCCCTGACTTTACCGAACGCACGCGCCCGAATAAGCAGCTGCGCATTCCTGTTGTAAGGATTAATTATCAGCTCTATAGGAGATGTTCTTTCATTAGACACCAGGCAAAATACCTCTGGGCTATCACAGCCCTTAGGGTTCAGATCAAAATCACCATCAAATTCATATGTAGTCTTTTTTTCTTTTAAGTCTGCAAATATCTCTGTGTAAATAATACCCGGTGCCTCGCCAATCACATACTTCTGTGACACTATATACGGCATCATAAATTGCTTAAATATATTCAGATTCATCTCGAAAATGACCATATCGTACAAGACACTAAACTTTCTGAAATCAAAAGGATATCCCGACTTATAATATGTAAACAGACTCTTCTGAATAGACGCAATCCTGACACTTTTTCCCATAAATCCTTTAATTATGGTCTTAATCGGCACTTCAACTTCTCTGCCCTTCATGAAAATGCTAACCTGCACCAGCTTACTCAAAAGTTCCCGTTCGGTCTCTATAGAAGGTATCATCGGCTTGGTTCCATCCGTGAGATACTGCCGCAAAATATAGGGATTATCCTTAAAATGTTCTATTATTATACCGCCTATATGGTTACGAAGTTCCATAAGCTTTTCATCTTCTATGACATTTGTCTTACACATATTTATATTCAGAAAATGATTCTTTATGTTCAGATAAAACTTAAACTCTCTAAGCCATTTCGGCTTAAGTTCTAATGATTCAACATGCTCCGTGATTCTGAAATTCTGCTGGAACAATTCTGACTTACAGTTAATCTGCTTATGTCTTGAATTGTATATAACAAGATATCCTTCTAAAATATCTGTATCCACACGAATTGTAGTAACTCCGATTGCATTTATAAAAGGCATATTCCAATGCAGCTTCTTGTGTCCGAGAACCTTCGTCTGCCCATCACAGACAATCTTAATCGGAATTGGCTGATACATGGTAAAATGCTGGATTGTATTCACCAGGAAATCCATGTTTATCTGTTGTGCATATTCCTGCTTAAGTGGAAGCGTCACCTTTGTTCCAGGCTTCTTTCTGTCTGACGTGACATACTCCATACGTCCATCACCCTCAAACCACTTGGCGACAATCGCATCAAGCGACTGAACATTCATTACATTCCACGCTGTATTGATGGCTCTGTCCTTTTTCGATTCAATCAGAATAGCCCTCGATACCATAAAACAGGAATACAGTCCCATTCCATGCCTCGACATCGGCGTGTAATCTACTCTCTGTTCCTTGAATGCGTCACTGGTATAATAGCTTTCTCCCATTCGCGCCACATACTTCTCAAGGTCGCTTGCATTTATTCCAATACCATTATCTTCCACCGATAACATGCGTGAAGATGAATCAAAAGACACTACAATCTGTCCATCAAAAGGCTCCCTGATTGCATTAAGCGTCTCTGCCTGTTCAATCTCCAGAAATTCCGTTCCCCAGCTCCAATCTAATGCCTGTTTCATATTACACGCATCGTATGCATTCTGCAATAATTCGCGCAAAAAAACATGCCAGGATTCATAGAACTGAACACTCGCAATAGAATTTATCATATGTGATTTGTCAATCTCAATATTGATACTTTTCATAAATATTATTATAGCACACTTCCTGGATAACAAAAAGAACAAAAGACGAACTCCCGAAGGAATCCGCCTTTCATAAAAGAGTAGTAACCTATTTTTTGATTTTTATCTTCTTCACTGCACTGTATGCGCCATATACTTTCTTGCCATTTACAGTCTTGTATGCTCTCACCTTGACATAGTATGTCTTTGTTTTAGTAAGTTTCTTTGTCTTAACACTTACAGTCTTGTATGATTTAACTGTTACTTTCTTTGCATTCTTAAAGTTTTGTTTTGTAGAATACAGTACTTCATATCCTGTAACTGTCTTGTCTTTTCTCCACGAAATTCTAAGCTTGCCACCCTTGATATTCTTTACTGAAGTAACTTTCACTTTCTTTGGTACTACTTTGATTGTAACTTTTACTGCCTTAGCCGCTTTGTACATATCAGATGCAGGTGATGTAATAGTTATAGTAGCTGTTCCAATTCCTTTGATTGTAACCTTTCCAGTCTTACTTACGGTTACAACTTTCTTATTGCTTGAAGAATATTTAAGCGTCTCGCCTGTTGCGGTCTTTGCTCCAAGTCCGAATGCTTTATTTCCGTATACTTTTGTATAGCTCTTCTTGCTTACTTTGATTGTTTTTGCTGCTTTTTCCTGTGGCTGTGCATCCGAAGTTCCTGGTGTTGCTGGTTTCGGTGTTGGTGTTGCTGGTTCCGGTGTTGGTGTTGCTGGTTCCGGTGTTGGTGTTGTAGACTGATTTCCTGTTGATACATTAATTGTAACTACGACATCCGTTGCTGCGCTAAAGTTAGTTGACTCAGGCGATGATACTGTTACTGTCGCAGTTCCTTCTCCTGCGATTGTGACATTTCCAATATCATCTACTGTTACAACAGAATTATTAGAACTTGTGTATTTAAGTGTCTCTCCTGTTGCTGTATTTGCTCCAAGTGAGAACGCTCCGTCCCCAACATTCTTATTGATTGTTGTGTTTGCCACATTTATTGTCTTAGCTGCTTTTGCAATTGTAAACTCTTTTGTTGCAGTACCTGTATATCTGCCTTTTCCGTTAATCTTAACTACCGCGGTTCCGGCATTTGTATTGTTTTCATATGTTACATCATAATCTGTTCCTTCTGTTAATTTCCTGCCTCTGTATGATACGTCTGATACCTTCTGTGTCTTAGCCGTACCATCATATACACATGAATTCTCTGTGATAGTTGCTTTAAGTCCAGCTGCACTAATATCACTCTTTAATGCATATGCGCTGTCAAATGCAGGCGCAAGTGCAGCTTCATTTACAGAAATATTCTTCACATTCTTTGTAAGAATAAGTCCTGAATTTGCTGGGATTGTAACTTCAAGCTTGTCACTTGCAGCCACAAAAGTCTTTCCTGAAATAAGGTCTGTATATGTTCCATTTGTGAGCTTTGTGCCTTTAATATCAAGTGTATACTTGATGGCTGCTTTGCTATTGTTTGTAAGTATTCCGATTGCCTCGTCTGCATCACTTCTTACAAATCCAAGCACATTTTCATTGCCTGTAGAAATTGCTTCAACTTCTCCAGTTCTTAAAACACTATAGCTGCTACGGATACTTGCAAGTTTTGCGTAATATTTTACAAGTGATTCATTGCCCTGTCCCCACTCGAATGCTCGTCTGTCGTCAGGATCATCCGCTCCAACCATTCCGATTTCGTCACCATAGTAAATAGTTGGTGCTCCTGCATATGTAAACTGCAATAATGCTACAAGATACTGTTTCTGTTTTGCGCTCTCTGATGTCTTCTCATATGTCGGGAATGCACTGTCTACATCTTTCTGCTTTCTGTCATCATCTATTCCATCAAGGTATGAGAGCACACGGGTTGTATCGTGTGAATCTACGAGGTTCATCATTGCATAGAACGCTTCCTTTGGATAACGCTCTCTTAATTTCTCAAGTTTTGCCATTGAATCAGATGCATTTCCACCTTTTGCATAAGATAAAACTGCACCACGGAATACATAGTTCATTACTGAATCATACATATCTCCAAGAAGATATTCTGTTGCATCATCCCAGATTTCTCCGATGATGACATTGTCACTTCCCATTGCCTTTACGGACTGACGGAAATTCTGCCATGTCTCGTCTGATACTTCATTTGCAACATCAAGTCTCCATCCGTTTGAGCCCTTTGATAACCAGTACTGTGCGATACTTCCGTTGTTCTTTTCGCTGTTTCCGATTATTTCCTTAGCCCAGTCTGTTGTCTGGTACTCTGAACCATTTGTTGCTTTGATAACAGGCATATTGTCATATCCCCACCATCCTTCATAGCCATACACCGGCTTTCCACTTCTAAGGCCAATATTGTCTTTTACTATGTCGTCATTGTCATCCTTTAATGCTGTTGTGTATACGTCAAACCATGTTGCGTATGAGAAATCTGTTACATTGTAATTCTTTGTAAAGTACTGTCTTGCAGCATCCTCTGCTGTCTCTTTAGATGCGTTGTTCTCTGACATATAATCGTATACATATGCCCAGTATGGATATGCGCCTATCTTGCCATTGAAATCATCCGCTGTAAGGAACTTATAATAACGGTCAAAGTAAATCGAATCGTCAGATACATGGTTGAATACACCATCTAATACTATCTTCATTCCATTTTCTTTTGCAACCTGAACAAGTTCCTCGAAATCTCCATCTCCACCGAGGATCGGATCCATAACACCATAATCTGTTGCATCATATCTATGACTTGAGATTGATGAAAATACTGGATTTAAGTAGATTACATTTACACCAAGTGCTTTAAGATAATCAATTCTATCCACAATTCCCTTAAAATCTCCACCATAGATTTCATTATTCCATACGCGGTCTCCTTCGAAACCATTTGCCTTTGCATATTCTTCTGCTGTAAGAAGTTCTTCCTGTTCAGGATTCTCAGGATAGTATGACCAGTCAACTAATTCATAGTCAGACTCTCCTCTTGCTGATGTCTGTGCATCATCATTGCTGTCTCTTCCATTGTTGAATCTGTCTGGGAAAATCTGATAAATTACAGCATTCTTCATCCAGTCTGGAGTCTTATATCCAGATTTGTATACTACAAGATCATAAGGAATTACGTTTGTCAGGTCTGAAAGTGCTCCTGTTCCATAATCCTGTGCCTTGTCATCGCAGTATACTTTTACAGCTGAACCAGAATATATAACGAAGAAATACTCATATTCTCCGATTTCGTCAAACTTTACTGTTGCAGAGAATTTATTCTCTCCGTTAACCTTATTCAGTTTATACTCTTTTGTATCATTTAATTTTACAAAAAGCTTAACTGCTGTTACATTTTCATCTGTGTCAACAGTAAATGTAACATCTTCACCAGTCGCTACAGCACCATACACGCTTTTGTTTGCTGTATTCTTTGTGTCATACTTAATCTTTGTGTCGTCGCTTGTCCACTCAGTAGCATTATTGTAGTAAATGTCATACTGCGGAGCGTAATAGAATGTTACATCTTTATCTACATCAACTGTAAATTTGTCAAATTTCTCTTCTTTTGTCTGTCCATCTTCCACTATTGCAAGCTTCACATCAGAGTATGTTCCGGCAGTCATATGAACAGTCGCTGAATAGATTCCTGTAAGTCCATCATCTTTAAGTGATGTTTCAGCTACGCCAGTTCCACTAATTTTTGCTTTCACAAACTTATAATTAAGTGATGTAACCGAAAGATGTGTTGTTAAATCCTGATAATATACTGTTACATCCTGCTGGGATGGTACTGTCACGCTGTAGTTAGAACCATCTGCGGCACCACTTATACCATAGTTCTCAGTCCATGTACCACCAATTGCAATCTTATACTGGTAATTCTGTGGAGCTACATCTTTGAATGTATATGCATATAAACCATTCCCCTTATATGTCATAAGATTTGAAGCTGCATCCCAGCTCTTTCCCGGGAATGAACCAGGCACATATACCTTACGGCCTTCAAATTTATCACGCTTGTAATTTGAATAACCTACTCCATTGATTTTTACCGTGTTGTTTGATGTATCTAAAGTTTTTTCACCATTAATTTCATAATAATAAACAATATCTAATGCATCATCACCAAAATATATATCATCTGATGAAATTGAATCAGTCTCAATTGTCCCTAAGTCAACCTTTGTGAATGTCGCACCTGTATTATTTTCTATATCAGTTCTATTTGCATAAAACAGACTTACATTATCACCTGCCTCACCAGCTGCAATAAATGTTGTAGTTCCATTCTCGTTGTCATTAATTTCCATTTTTGCTGGTTCTGAAACAATTGTAACTTTACAATTCTTCTCAGAATCATCTTTGTCAATTGTAAGAGTAATATCAGAAGTTCTGTTTACTTTTAATATTCTATTTTTATCATCACTTCCAAAATACTTATTCCATCCCCAATTTTCAGGATCCTGAAGAATTTTATACTGATAGCTGCCTTTTTGTACGTTCGTAAAAGTAATGCTATATTTTGTTGTATCGTCAACCTGTTTCATTTCTCCAGTCTTACTATTTAGCTCCCAATCAAGTCCTTCAATTGTTCCTTTTACATAAAAGAGATCTCTTAGCTCTGGTGATTTAATTTCATTGGTTCCATCCACATCAGAATACCAGGCATTGTTTTGTGGTTTGAAATATGCAGTTGTAATCCCCTGTGAAGTAATTGCCGAATTCCAGCAATTATATTCAGTTCCATCAGTCTTAACAAATTGAAGACCTGTAATAGTACCCGTCGTCTCTACATATCCCCAACCACTCAACCTATCATCTGCAATTAATGTTGGATATTTGTCCCCTTCTTCTCCCCATGTTGATGGTCTAAATGCATTTTCTGAATCTCCTGTTACAGTGACATTAGTCCATGCATTCACACACCAGTCTGTACATTTTGTTCCGTCTGGCAATTGAAAGTACAGCTTATATGTTACCTCATCCGCTTTAGCAATTACCTGTCCCACATTCTGAATTGAAGACATGGTAAGCACCATCACAAGAGACAGCATAAAGCATAGTACTCTTTTGAAAATACTTTTCTTCATCATTTTTCCTCCCAATACTTTTCGTTAATTTTCGTTAATTATTATATTACAAAAAATCTAGTCTTAAAATTGGTAATTATTAGAAAAAAATCAACCAAAATTTTGGCAAATATTATTTTTTTAAACCTTAAGTACTAAAAAAAGAAAGCCTATTTTCAGGCTTTCTTCAAAATTTTGTGAATTATTACTAATCTCTTCTAAAGATATCTCTTGTATAAACTTTCTCATTAACATCATCGAGACATTTGTCATATCTATTGGCTATAATCGCATCACTCGCTTTCTTAAATCTAGCAAGGCTGTTTACAACCTTACTACCAAAGAATGTAGAACCATCTTCTAATGTTGGCTCATATATGATAACAGTAGCGCCTTTCGCCTTGATTCTCTTCATGATTCCCTGTATACTGCTCTGACGGAAATTGTCTGAATTGCTTTTCATTGTAAGTCTGTATACACCTATAACAACCGTCTTCTCACGGTCTGGATCAAATTCTCCATTCTCATATGAATATGCACCTGCGACCTCGAGTACTCTGTCTGCTATAAAATCTTTCCTTGTTCTGTTCGACTCAACAATTGCAGACATCATGTTCTGTGGAACATCCTCGAAATTGGCAAGCAGCTGTTTAGTATCCTTCGGCAGGCAGTATCCGCCATATCCAAATGATGGATTGTTATAATGTTCTCCAATTCGTGGGTCCAGACATACACCTCTTATAATATCCTTTGTATCAAGACCTTTACTCTCAGCATACGTATCAAGCTCGTTAAAATATGATACACGAAGTGCTAAATATGTATTGGCAAAAAGCTTAACTGCCTCTGCCTCTGTAAATCCCATAAAAAGAGTATCTATATCGTTCTTTATCGCGCCTTCCTGCAATAACCCTGCAAAAGTTCTGGCTGCATCAAGCAAACGTTCATCCGATTTGTCTGTTCCTACAATGATTCTTGATGGATACAGATTGTCATACAATGCCTTTGATTCCCTGAGAAATTCAGGACTGAACAAAATATTGGATGTATTGTATTTAGCTCTTATATTCTTAGTATACCCAACTGGAATCGTCGATTTAATTACCATGATTGCATTTGGATTTACTGACAATACAAGCTCTATAACAGCCTCGACTGCTGATGTATCAAAATAATTCTTCCTGCTGTCATAATTAGTAGGTGCCGCAATTATAACAAAGTCTGCCTCCCTGTATGCAGCCTCTCCATCCATAGTTGCTGTCAGGTCAAGTTCTTTCTCTGCGAGATATTTCTCAATATATTCATCTTTGATGGGTGACTTTCTTTCATTTATCAGGTCAACCTTCTCCTGAATGATATCAACCGCAACCACATGATTGTGCTGTGCAAGCAATGTCGCGATAGAAAGTCCCACATATCCTGTTCCCGCAACAGCTATATTATACTTATCTTTACTCAATGAAATTTCGCTGTCTTTTGCTTCTTCGACAAACAAATCGACAACTTCAAATTCCAATGCCTCTGCCAACTTCTGAAGCTGCTCTATTGAGGGCATATACTCCTGCTTCTCAATTCTGCTTATCATCACGCGATGTATTCCTGTAATCTCTGCAAGTCTCTCCAATGTCAGTTCTTTGTCTTTCCGACATTTACGGATTCTCTCTCCTAATAATGAAGCTGAAATCTTCTTCATATCATTCTCCTCTGCAAATACTAATCTTTTTATTGTAAGACGATGTACTCTTTGGAACATTCTATCATTATCGCATATTTTTGTCAACGCATAAGACATTTTGAGTTGAATTTTGTATTTTATATCTTAAAATGTTATTATGATTCACTTCAATTTAAGCTTATGGTGTCAGTTTATATTTATAGTTTCCCTATTCTTTATATGCAGTCTCCTGATTTTCATCAACCCCTTCTGTGCTCTCTGGCACAAATATTATCTTCACTGTATAAAACAAAATCTTCAAATCAAGCGTAATTGACTGGTTTGTTATATACAGTAAATCAAGCTTCAACTTATCAAGTGGTGTGGTATTGTATTTACCGTACACCTGTGCATACCCTGTAAGTCCTGCTTTTACCGCAAGCCTGAGCGAAAACTCCGGTATCTTCTCTTCATATTGTCTTGCAATCTCCGGCCTCTCTGGTCTTGGACCGACAAACGACATGTCGCCTTTTAAAATATTAATAAACTGTGGAAGCTCGTCAATTCTTGTAGCCCTTATCACCTTACCAACTGGTGTTATTCTGTCATCATTTGCGGCAGCAAGTCTGGCTGTTCCTTTTTCTGCATCTGGAATCATACTTCTGAATTTGTATATCTTAAATTCATTGCCGCCTTTCGTCATTCTCACCTGCTTATAGAAAACTGGTCCATGATCGTATAACTTTATTGCAAGTGCTGTAATTATTAAAATCGGTGAAAGTACAACCAGCGAAATCAGCGAACATACCACATCAAATATCCTCTTCACTCCAGGATAATACCACGCTGCTGTCGACTTTTTATTCTTAATAAAAGGTGTGTCAAATGCATGTGATACGTCAAAACCTCTTGTGACTATGTCCTCTATACTTGGTGTCATATGAACTTCACGATGTATTTTGTCGCAATACATAACGATTTTGTTGGAAAGCTTGGAATTTATCTCATACAGATATACGTCTTCGCATTTATCTATTGCTGTGCAAATACTCTTCCAGTTCTCATCCTCACTTACACATTTCACAATCTTATATCTGTACTTATACGCCTTCATCTTCTCTATGAGAAATTTGTATGAATCATTGCCATATATGATACTTACATTTCTAGGTGTATCTACTTTTGCAAAAAGCCTGTTGCAAATAAATATAAGTACAACCACAACAAACATCTGTGCCACAAATGCTATGAGATAGTATGATACATGGATTCTCTTGAAGTTATGAAACCATACAAACGAGGCTCCAAACAGAAAAATATCCGAAATCGCATATGTCAGAAGCTGTGAGAATGTAAGTTCCACCAATCGGTACAGTCCTATCTTATGCGCATTATACATTTTTGCAAAAAACCAATACACCGCACAATATAGCACTCCAACGATGAACAACGTCCTTCGCCCTGTAAATCCCGGGCTCCAAAGAACACCAACATTGTAGTACCACAATGTCACAGCCGATATATATGCTATTATCACACTCGATATAGTGTACAATCGTCTGACATATTTCTTATATACATTCTTCTTTTCTTTTGTCGCCGTCATACCTGTTCCCCTCATATTAAATAAAATGTTATCCGTAGCCGCAATCACTACACTAATCATTATCCTTTATACGTAGTGACTATTTTTCTGACATATTCTCTGATATCTTCCTCATCATTGCTGACCACCCGCGTAAGTTCTATCAGATTATTTAAGAATTCATCTGTATCAAAAACAATCGGAAGTCCGATATGGATAAGCTTATTCGGAGTTGTCATAACGCCCTCCTCTGCCATAAGCTTCTCTTCATAGAGCTTCTCACCTGGTCTTAAACCAATGTACTTAATCTTAATATCTATATCAGGTCTCTTTCCAGACAATTTAATCAGATTTCTTGCAAGATCGTCAATCTTCACTGGATCGCCCATATCCAGAACAAAGATTTCTCCACCCTTTGCATATGTTCCTGCCTGCATAACAAGGCTGACAGCCTCTGGAATAGTCATGAAATATCTGATTATATCTGGATGCGTTACTGTAAGAGGTCCTCCATCTTCTATCTGCTTTTTAAAAAGCGGAATAACCGAACCATTGCTGCCAAGTACATTTCCAAATCTTACCGCAACAAATTCCGTTTTTACTTTCTTGCCAGCAAGAATGCTCATATCAAGATTCTCTTCTTTAACATGTGCAAATATATTTGGCATCTGTGATATTCTGTCCTCTTTTATCATCTTATCATATGTCTGGATAACCATCTCACACATTCTCTTACTTGCACCCATTATGTTTGTCGGATTGACCGCCTTGTCAGTGCTTATAAGAACGAACTTCTCACAATCATTCATTGCTGCTGCATATGCGGTCTTGTATGTTCCTATGGTATTGTTCTTGATTGCCTCATTCGGACTGTCCTCCATGAGGGGAACATGCTTATGAGCTGCTGCGTGATATACAATATTCGGCTTATATTTTTTAAAAACTGAATTAATTCTTCTGCTATCCCTAACAGAACCAATAAGCACGACCAGACTAAGATCTGGAAATTTTCTTTTCAGTTCCTGCTGGATTTCATATGCATTATTCTCGTATACATCAAATATTATAAGCTGCTTGGGATTGTGACTTGCCACCTGACGGCATAATTCCGAACCAATTGAACCACCACCACCAGTAACAAGAATTACCTTGCCCTGAATATAATTGTATATCTCATCCATATTGACAGTAATCGGCTCTCTTCCAAGTAAATCTTCGATTGCGACGTGTCTTAGATTGCTGACCGTCACATCACCGCTTGTAAGCTGGTATGTGCTTGGAAGATTCTTTAGTTCACATCCAGTCTCTTTACAGATGCTTAATATATCCCGCCTCTGCTCTGTGCCTGCACTTGGTATAGCAAGGTATATCTTGTCAATGTGGTATTTTTCCACATTAAGGAGGATTGTATCCCTTCCGCCTACTACCTGGATTCCATCTATATATCTTGTCCATTTGTTAGGATTATCATCTATGATACATCTGATTACATCTCCACATTCTTTGGAAGTCATCAGATCACGAAGAATGCTTCGTCCTGCTGAACCAGCTCCTATCAGCATCACATTACTTTTGCTCGTATTTCCCTCAAGACGCTTCTTGTTATCTCTCAAAAGCAATACAAATCTGTAAGAAAAACGAAGCCCTATAATCAGTATAAATTGAAGCATTGCTCCAAAAATCAGATACGACAGCGGCATTCTCCTAAATGAAACAGTAGGATCTAATGTACAGGTAACTGTCGTAAGAACTATCTGTATGCTGCATGTAATCGCAGAAGCAATTATTGCCCTGCTGAGTTCATTAAAACTTGCGAATCTCCATATGCTGTTGTACAGGCGCAACTGTCTGAATACTATAACACAAATAACTGCGTATATTAGAATTGTGCACTTAAATATATGCAGATATTCATCTGGAATCTCACTAAAATGTCCATCAAATCTGAGCAGTAATCCCAGAAAATATGAAAATATTACAACACATACATCATATATTTTCAAATATAAACTTATCATCTTCCAGTGTCCTGAATTCGGTCTCTTTTCTTTTGCTCTCATATATTGTATGTTTCCTTCATCACGGCGCATGGGACCACCTGTGCTTGTACTATTTTAATTTAATCTGACAGCCTGTACAAGGTATCTCTGGTCAGATTTTT
This sequence comes from uncultured Agathobacter sp., assembly GCA_934359755.1. Taxonomy (GTDB): domain Bacteria; phylum Bacillota; class Clostridia; order Lachnospirales; family Lachnospiraceae; genus Roseburia. The sequence goes on along the minus strand of CAKRLV010000020.1, from coordinate 18,406 downwards.
GTGTACATGTTGATAAAGTAATAATCTTGCTGTCTGTATTAACATCAACATCTTTTCTCAGGTATCCGTCTAGCTCTGCCTTAGTCTTTGATTTCTCAAGATACGACTCTCTTCCTATCTCCTGTGTGAAGTCATTAGTGTTGAGGATATGGGAATCATCGGTGGTGTATGCCGCATATATCTCATATACGAATGTCTCATCTTCTGTGTATATGTACACATATTTATTATTCTCGAAGAAATCCTGTTCCTCAAAATTGTGAAGAGTCCTAAACATTGCTCCATTTTTCATATTGTGTCCATATATGATTGTATTAAAGTCAAAGAAATCTTTGTAATTTACTTTCTCCGTGTATATACAGCCAGGATATCCCTTGCTGCCATCAAGATTATGTGTCAGATAATAAGAATCTTCATCTGCACTCTGTAAAATCGGGTAGTCTATCTTCGTATCCGGTATATAAATCCACGCATAGATATCACTGTTTGTCTGATGTAAAGCATTCCAGTCTATATTCTTAGCTGGTGCATCAGCTACATCCGAATCTTCTGCATGCTGCTGTGTATCTGAGACCGTCTGGCTTTCTGTCTCTTCCTCTGTGCCGGCTGAGATTTTTGATCCATCATCTGGTAAATCAGTATTGGAATTAACATCATTTGTCATCTGCTCATACATCTTATTAGAGCGGTATTCTATGTACTTTCCATAGAGCCACCTGCCCATAAATACCAGAACTATAATCATTAAAATTATAGTAAGACTCTTATATATGATTAACTGCTTTTCCTTATCCTGCTTCTTAGAAGCTTTATCTGTCGCAGTTTTATTCTGTGTATTACTTTCTTTCGCACTGTTTCCCTTTGTATTGCCTGCTCTTGTGCTGCTTGTCTTTGTGCTGCCTGCTTTTGTGATGCTTTCCTTTGTATTGCTTTCCTTTGTTTCTTCCTGTTTTATTTCCGTACTCATCTTGCTCTCTTTATCTCATATTATATTCTTCTATGGTCTATATCTATAAGACCTTCTTATTCATAGTTACGATAAATGTATTATACCACTTTAGTTCATCCATTAGAATATATATCTGTCGTAAACTATACTCTCTAAAACATTTAAAATGCGCGACAGGTTATCTGCCGCGCAAACCACATGTTATTTGATTCGAATCAGTCCTTATTCCTTTAAAGACTTTTGGCTTTTTTACTACATACAACAGTACCACCCATAAGAGCAAATACTGCAACGATTGGTAGTACAGGCACAGCCTGTCCTGTCTTTGGAGAAGTAGCAACACCGCTTCCGCCACTAGTAGGTCGGTTACTGCTGCCGCTATTACTATTGTTCTTGCTATTGTTCTTGCTATTGCTATTATTGTTAATGTTCACATTAACATTTGCATTTGCACTCGCCTTTGAATCTGATTTTGAGTTAGACTTTGAATCTGATTTAGACGAAGCAGAACTATTCTCAGAGTTTGAATTTGTATTTGCATTCGCATTCTGATCATTGCTTGAACTCTGCGAATTGTTAGAACTCTGTGAATTGTTAGCGCTCTGTGAGTCATTTTTGTTCTCATTATTTGATGAGCTATTCTGGTCTCCTGCATTATCAGTTGTGTCAGTACTACCAGCCGGATCTGTCACCTGTTGTGTAGAAGGTACAGACACTCCCTGTGGATATTTAACAATCGCTACAGGTGATAACGAATAAAATGTAGCTCTTACATAACCATCACCAACATATGGGACAATTACTTCCCATGTACCATTAGCTAATTTATGTAAAATACGAACATTGTCTCCACTTTTTACTCCAGCTACATAGAATGTAAGTGTAACACCCTGGCTGAAGTCTTTATCGCTTTCAAGTTCTACCATTCCTAGCATTTCTGCTTCACTAGAAAAACTTGTAGCTTTTTCATTTGCATCTGCTACTACGCTCGCATCAGCCTTTTTAACTTCAACGGATACTCCATCTTTTGAAGGCTTTACATTAGATACAGAGTCTCTCAGCTGTTGAGCTTTCTGTTCTACTGTTGTGTTACTATCTGGTGACTGTGCTGCAAATACAGTAGTTCCCATTGAAAGAACCATTAGTGCTACAAGCAATCCTGTTAGTTTTTTCTTCATTGGCTTCTCCTCCTTTCTTTTTATCATGTGGTATATAAAAAGTGTTATTCTACTTCATTGTAGAACACTTTAAATATCAAATCATAGAAGTCGTCCTCATTAATATAGAACTCTTCGTATTCCTTACCCATTTTAGTCTCACCAGGTACAGTATACATATCGTCCTCTGTATACTCAAAATCAATAAGCTGACTTACAAGTTCTGTAAAATCTACGCTTGTAACCATATATTCTTCTGTCTGATTATATAAATCTTCTATCGATGAATTGCTTATGCCTCTTGAATTCTTCACCGCCAGAATATAATTATTGATGTATTGTTCCTGACGTCTTAATCTGTCATTGGCACTTCCATATTCATCTAAATTTCTTCCACGTAAATACAAATATGCTTCATCATCTGTAAGTGTGACCTTCTCTCCTTTTTTGAGATTAATCTTGCCATCACTGGATGAAATATCATCAAGCACATCTACTGATACCCCGCCCATCACATCATTGATTATGCGGATAGCGCCCATATTGAATGCTATGTATCCGTTTATCGGGAGATTATAGAACATATCTGACACAGCGTCAACTGTTCTCGTACAACTAAGCTTCTTTCCATCACCAAATCCATGCTGTACACAAATCTGTGCCTGCATCTTGCCCATCGACTTTCCGTCTTTGTCACATACAGATATGTCTGCCATAGTATTTCTATTGATAGATACAATCTTAAGTGTCTCTTTCTCTTCGTCTGCTACTAAAAGAAATATGGCATCTGACTGACCACCGCTTACATAGTCCTTAGCTACCTCTACCGGTCCATCATTATCAATTCCCATAAGAAGATATATCTTAAGCTTGGTGTTGTACTTGTAAGAATGCCCGTTGTATGTAACGACACCTTCTGCCCACTTCTCATCACCCAGGATGGAATTGGCTTCTTCTGTCCCGTTCTCTGCTTCATTCTCCTCTTTCTGTGTATCTCTTGTAATCGGTGATACATTCTGCTGATTGTCATTCGACGACTTGTAATCTGTATTCTTGGTGGAATTATTCTGTGCCATCGTCTGAATTCCAATAACAAGTATGCCTATGATTACCACTGTAAGTACACCAGCGAGAAAAAACATTACATTATTAAGTTTGCCTGATAACTCTGAATATCTTTTCATAATTACTTAGACTTCCTATTATCCATTTTATCTTGGTCTCTACCATAATAATTACCATAATAGTTGCCATAATAACCACCATAGTAACCACCTTCGTAATTATTTTTCTTGAGTCGTACTTTATTTAGAATAGCTCCAAGTATCTTCACTCCTGATGCCTCAAGCTGCTTTTTTACACTCAAAATTAATCTGCTGCTTGCCATCCCCTGTGATATAACAAGTATAGCACCATCACAATATTTAGCAACAACGGCAGCATCAATAGTTGCACCAAGAGGTGCACAATCAATCAGGATATAATTAAAATGTTCTTTGCCAAACTTAAGCAGCTCCGCAAAGTACTTCTTCTCTAGAATCTCTGTAGGGTTTGGAACCGATGGTCCTGCAAAAATCATAAATAGTCTTGGTATCTCTGTTCCATACAATACATCCTCAAGTCTTCTCTGTCCTGAGAGATAATGTGATAACCCGCATATTTCCTCTCCGCTGCTCGACTGTGCCTGAAGTCTTCCGACAAATACAGATTTTCTCATATCTGAATCTATAAGAAGGACTCTCTTGCCCGATTCAGTAAGTGATCTGGCAAGATCCATAGCAACTGTGCTCTTTCCCTCATTCGGAACCGCACTGGTTATCAATATTGTCTTTATATCATCACCACAGAACTGAATGTTCGTCTTTAAGGCTCTGAGAGATTCTTTCATCGTATAGCCCTGTTCTCTTACATTGCCAAATTTAACTGTCTCCACTTATGCCTTGCCCTTTCTCTTTTTCTTCTTGCTGCGACGCTGTTCACCATTGTACTCAGCCTCTTCAAGCGGAAGTGTTCCAAGTACATTAAGACCTAACTTCTTCTCAATATCCTCTGGTGTCATAACTGTATCATTAAACAGGTATGTCATTATCACTATTGCTGTCGCAAGAAGTACGCCTACCATGGCACTTACAACAGTATTCTTCACTATGTGAGGACTTACTGGCATACCATCTGCATATCCATATTGTTCTATGGTTGGTGGATCCTGCTGCATCTTCTCCGCTATGAAAGCTGATGATACATTAGCAATCTCATCCGCTATAACCTTCGCCCTCTCTGGGTCTGGGTCCGTTACTGTTATCTCAAGGATACGTGAATTTGCCGGATTGTTAAGGCTTACTTTTGCCTGAAGTGAGTCATAGTTCTCTTCTAATCCAAGATTCTTGATTACCTGGTCTAATACTGGTCTGTCCTTTACAACAACCATGTAGTCATTCGTAAGACTCGTTCCTGTCTGAATGTCCGCAAGGCTTGTAATAGATGTGCTCTTGCTCAATACATAAAGCTTTGCTGTAGATTCATACTTAGGTGTCATCAAAAAATAACTAACCGAAAATCCAATTCCACCAAGCAGAAGCATTGAAATTATTATCCACTTCCAATTGGCGATAATCTCTAAAAACAATTCCTTGAGGTCTATTTCTATTTCATTGTCCGCTTCGAAATTATTGTTCTCCATCTGTTCTCCTGCAGTTACTATCTGATTGTATCTATTATCTTCTTCGGATTGTCAGTAAAAAGTCTGTCGGCATAGGCTTCTCCGAATTTCTTTCCAACATATGCCAGGCATTTTTGCATATTGCAGACTCTCCTGTTTATTCCGTGGCTGTCGCTTGCTATCACATCACACCAGCCATTCTTAAGAAGCTTCTTGCAGTATTTCTTTGTCCTGTACCCTTCCAGTCCAAGCACTGCATCCGCATTACTCTGTATCCATGCCCCCATATTCCTGAGTTCCCCGGCATTGTCTATATTTTCTGTCATACATGCATACCTCTCAACATGCACGATAACAGGGATAAATCCATTGGCAATGACCTCATTGGTCATCTTCCTGATATAGCCAAACTCAGTGTCATGCGAGTATTCTGTCAAAATGTACTTCGTATTGCCTAGTGTATGGCATCTTCCTTTTCTGAAATTCTCAACTATCTCACTATTAACATGATATTCTGTTCCAAGGTATAGCTTTATACCTATCTGATTCGCATATTCCTTTATAGTCGAGAAATTGTATTCTATCTCATCTATTCTGTATGGAAACATCCCATGCCTGTAATGTGGTGTGAGAATTATCGCATCAACACCTTGTTCCTTAGCCCTTTTTAGCATCTCGATGGATTCCTGTTTATCCTTTGCCCCATCATCGACGCCATATAAAAGATGGCAATGAATATCTATCATAATTTTCTCCGTGTATAAGCTTATATCGACTGATTTATTAATATTTTTAAGAGTGATAAAACAATTATCTTAAAATCCATGGAAATTGTATGATTCTCAACATACATAATATCCATGCTGATTTTCTCCAGTACAGGTGTTCCGCGTCTGCTGTAAAGCTGCGAATATCCTGTCATTCCTGCTGAACACCAGAGTCTGTAACTGTACTCTGCCATCCTCTGTGTATTGTACTTTGTAATCTCAGGACTTTCTGGCTGTGGACCTACAAAACTCATCTCTCCTTTGAAAACATTAAGAAGCTGGGGCAGTCCATATACACCAGTCCTTCGTAATATTCGTCCAACTTTCGTAGGGGTATTCTTCTGACCTTCATCTTCGCTCATTGTTCTGAAGGTATATCTCGTAAAAAATCTGGCATCCTTCGTACAGCATTTTTGCTTTTGGATTACAGTCCCCTGATCTTCAAGCTTAATAGCGGCTGCTGCAATAAGTATAATCGGAGAAAGCACAATCATAAAAACAGCTGAGAAAAACATATCAAGCAGTCTCTTCGCTGTATATACCTTATCTGTGTCGTTCTTGTACTGATACTCGAGAAGCATTGTATCATCGAACTGCCTGTATGCCGTACCCTGACTTATCATATCTTCAATGGATGAGGTAAAATAATACTTCTTCTTCATCTCACAGCATATCTTCTGAAAATCACCGCGCGTCTCTGGTGATAAATTATATAAGATTATGACATCATTAGCTTTTATCTGCTCTATCAACAGCTTCGCTTCAACATCTTCACTTGCTATAAACGAAAATTTGAATTTGTGCTTATATTTCTCTAAGAGCCTCTTTGCAAAAGCTCTTGCGGCCTCATCGGAAACACCTCTTCCATGAACCAGAAACGTAGTCTGTGGCTTTTGCTTTTTCTCGAAGTACTGGCTTGCGATAAGAATAACTAATATCGTTCCGCAAATCTGTCCAACCATTGCTTCTATCATCGGAACTATCAACGGCATCTGATGACCTATTAGACCAGCCTCTGTGAACATAATCACATCTGGTACGATAATTGCAAAAATCTGTGTAAATATATCCTCTTCTCTGCTTCTAGGACTCATCCAGAAATATATCAATGCAAATATCAGGGCTGCAACAACTGTGCTTACAAGTGGATCCTTTGCGTTGATTAATGTATTGTAAAATGGAACCCACACTATAACAAAAAGTGCTATCGTCCATACACTGATTACTATTTTTCTTTTGCTCATCATACACTCCATGTTTATTTTTTGCGCATTTATACACATATAGTATATATCATAGAACTCGTATGAACAATAGTAACATTTAATTCAAACCTTTTATTTTTCATCATGCGTTACTGTTCACACCTAACAGTGTGACCAGCAACGATTACAGCCCATTTAAAATGCCTCTACGAGGCAGGGCTGTAATCACACAATAATTAACACTATGGCGCATAGCTTGACAGCGCGGTGTCAAGCTTGCGTCTGAACAGTAACCCTAATCCAGCAGATTCGTATTCTCTAATATAAATGGTTTTGCACATTCACCAGTTGTATCAACATCATAACAATTCATAAGATACTGCTTTAACTGGCTCCTGTCAGAAAACTCTATAACCTGATACGGGAGTTCAAATGATAATTTTTCAAAAAAGAGTAGTTTCTGTCCTTCATCAACTAAAACACCTGTGTGTCCTACTATCAGACTGTTATCATTATCGTCTATATGTGAATGCAGATATACAGTAATCAATGACATCTTGCTATCCTCAAATTTCACGCCAATATCCTGCCAGTATTTCTGCTGTACTTGTACCTGTTTGTCCGTATCTGTGGAGGAATCTGTCTTTATCTCTGAAAATAATGCCTCGAAATCATCAGTATCAGCTTCATCAAATAACTTCTCTGCTTCAAGCGATGACTGATCCATAAACAAATACTCCGTATTTTTCTTAGAAGTATCTTCTATTGATATCTTGTCCTTCATCAATTCAAAAGCCGTTATTCGACAGTTATATCCATTAAACATTGGAGATTTGTCCATCCACAACTGCTGGATTTTGTCTATATCATATTCAGGCATTTTCATATCAAATGGCTTATATCCTTTGTCTATCAATGATGTGTTCTCTATCGTTTCATTGTAATTCTTTACTATGTCCAGACTTTTTTGTGCGTTTTCCTCACTTGCCCCTGCACTCACCAATGTTTCTTTAAATAATTGCTGTGTCTCTTTGTCAGCCAAATTGCTATAAATCGGAAGTTCATCTTTTTTTGACTGTTGAGTATCTGCTTGTGATTGCTGCGTATCTGCTTCTGATTGCTGTGTATCTGCTTCTGATTGCTGTGTATCTGCTTGTGATTGCTGTGTATTGTCCTTCGTGATACTTGAATTGTTTTGTTTATCCGATGTTCCACAGCCTGCAATCGCAAAAGCCATACCAACTACTATTAACATAGTTCTAATCTTCTTGTCCATGCCTTTTCCTCTCATTCTATATTGCAATTATTGCTTACTTGTAACTTTAGTTTTTACTGTTATAGAGGAATTATAAGTTCAATATTACACAAAATCAACTTAACTTTCTATTAAGATCTGGGCTACTTCTTAATATTTGTTTTAATTATTTTACTGTAAGCACCATATATTTTCCTGCCCTTTGAAGTCTTATACGCTCTTATTCTGACATAATATGTCCTGCCCTTTTTCAACTTCTTTATTACCATTTTCGTAGTCTTATTAGACTTAATTGTAACCACCTTAGAATTCTTAAAATTCTTCTTTAGCGAATATACAATCTGGTATCCTGAAGCATTCTTATCTGCTTTCCATGCTGCTTTAATTTTCTTTCCTTTTATATTTTTCGCAGATAAAATACTAACGGCTTTAGGTGCTACTTTGATTGTTATTTTTACAGGTTCTGCAGCATTATATCTTGTGGATTCAGGTGATGTAATCGTAATAACTGCAATTCCTGTTCCTTTAATTGTTACCTTTCCATTTGAATTTACAGTAACTACCTTCTTATCATTGGATGAATATACAAGTTCTTCTCCCTCCTGCACTGATGCTCCCAACGAAAAAGCTCTGTCACCATATGTTCTTGTATATGACTTTTTATTTATGTATATTTTTTTTAATAATTTTATTCCATTATCACTCTCAGCTACCCCCCTGTCGGAACGCCTTCACTTCCTGATGTATTTCCACCTGCTGGCGTACTTCCATTCTCTGATGCATTTCCATTTGCTGGTGTACTTCCACTTTCTGATGTATTTCCACCTGCCGGTGTACTTCCACTTCCTGATGTATTTCCACCTGCTGGTGTACTTCCATTTTCTGAGTGTGTAACGTATAATCTGACAGTAGTACTATTAGATTTATAATTATCCGATTCTGGTGAGGTTATAACAATGTCTGCTATTCCACTCCCTTCAATTGTAACATTACCATCATTATCTACTTTCGCAACTGCGTTATCCGTACTACTATAATTAAGCTTTTCTCCTGATATTGTTGTAGCACCAAGCGAAAAAACGGGTTCATTATCTGAAATATTATAAGTCTGGCGTGAAATATATATACTCTTATCCGCTTTTGATATTATGAAGCCCTTATCTACACTTCCTGAATACCAGCCTTTACCCGTTATTGTTGCCGTAGCTGTTCCTGCATTTATATTGTCGGAGTATTCCACTTCATAATCTTCATTTTGGCATAAATAATACTCATCATTGAGCTCTTTAACCATAATATAAGGTTCTTTCTCTAATCCATCATATACCAGATTACTGTTTTCTACTGTAATATTAGTCCGAGAAATATCTATTGTATTCGCCTGCAATGTAACTGACTTATATTTTGATGTTTTATGATTATTATAATCAAGCAGATATATATCAAGCGTGCTTGTTTCTTCTGGTATATCAACATATCTGCTTAAAGTCACTTCATACGTTCCATCATCATTTTGCACCAGACTATATCCCTGTTCTATAGCCTTCTTTGACAACTCATAAGCGGTATAATATTTTTCACTCTTGCCGGTATCCTTTGCAACTACTTTATCTGAAATAGTATTTTTTAAATTACTCCTGTTAAAAGTCAGCTTTTCCTTATCTGGTATAATCTCAAGGTCATCCTCGTTAACCCCTTCCTTATCCTCACTTATCGTATCTGTATATGCTTTAATACGGAAATTGGCATTTTCAATTTTGCCATAATCACGCCATCCCCCTGCTCTCATAGAATAAAAACTTTGTCCGGCTTCAGCTGATGCATTTGCTTCAAACCAGCTTGATTTTGTTGAACTTTCTGCTAAAAATGACGGCTGCTTATTTCCACTTAATTCTACTACAACGGAATACCTGTCACCATACTCCAAAGTTACCGGAGTATCAAGTTTTACTGTATACATACCCTCAAAAGTTGTTTTACCATTGGTCGTACTCACAAGAATTCCACTTTCAGGATTTGAATTTTCCTTAATGTCCTTATATATTTTTATCGTATAATCTTCGCTTGCCGTAGCCGTTCCGAACGAAACTGCCTTAAGCGATTCTTTTCCCATCTTTGAGACAAAAACATTTGCCGCCTTATTCACAAAAAGGTATGCAGATGGTATACATCCATCATACTGGTAGTTGTTATCATAGAATTCGTCCTCATCCGAGTTCTGGTCTGATACAAACTCAAACGCATATGCAGACGCATAAATTGATTTATCATAATATGATAACCAGAAATATCCGTAGTGACTGTTATCATTTACCCCCCAGCTATTTCTAATCAGCCATGCTCCATCCCCTTCCGGGGTATTACTAAAATTATTCTTCGAAAAATTATCATCCCAACCAACAATTGTAACTCCATGATTCGAGCTAATTTCATTTGGACAATAATATGAATTGTTACTTAAATTATAATATTTGTTCTCATCGCAATAACTTATACTTATAGCTCCATTGTCCATTATCATCTGCTTAGCTTCATCTGCATCAGATCTAATATTTATAATATATGCATTCTTTAGATGAGCAGCATCATCAAATGCATATTTATCATCCAGCCCATTTTCTGCGACAGAATATGCATTGCTATATGGAACTTTGTCTTCCAACACAGCTCCTTTCCAGCCTGCATATGCCTGCATCGCATAAACCTGGCTTCCACCGCTGTTAAGTATTCCTCTCGAAGATGTTAATTTATTCGTATCTCCCTGTGTTCCTCCGAGTGGATCCACAACTGTATTATTTGTAAAGTAAACCAGCTGCAATTCACTAAGATCCAAAGTTTTACTCTCTCCTTTTTGAATACTTATTTCTGCTAGTGCTGTAGACGCAAAAGCCCAACATGTTCCATATGGATTCTGATTTCTTATAGTCGGAAGGTTCGGTGTTGTATACTTAGCTGGAATCTGCTCACTTCCATTTGCCTGATATGGTATAACCTCATCCTTATTTCTATCAAGCTCATCAGCTATTGGCTCAACCTCACTGTGGTATGACAAACCAGAAGGATTGTCCTGCTTCGAAGTATTATCTGCATACACCTGACAATCAGCACCCGATATGAACATTGCAGCAGCCAGTCCTATTGATAATAATTTATGTAACTTCATGTTTCGCTCCTATCTATGTGTACAATTTCTTATAACAGCATTATAACAGTACTTCAGTACTATATCCATATGCATAAGTCACAAATTTCTCCCCTCGAAGTACAAACACAAAAAGGAGCAACACTCCGATTAGAATGTTGCTCCTTGCCCGCATCTTAAAATAAATGTAACTATTCAGCTTCCCTTAGAATAAGGGAAGCTGAATAGTCATGCTTGCATGTAAGAGACTGATTCTTTTATTCGTAAGGTGGCTTGAATAGAGTCGCCGCCCTCTATATGAGCATTTTTAGTCCCGTAAGGGACGAGAAAGCACTGTTAAGTGCGGAAATGCGAATGTCAGAGGATGGGGGTGAACAGTTACCTTCTATTTATGAATATTCTGACAATTCTTTTGTCATTTCAATACATAAAGAAAAAGCCCCGGAAATTCAACATTTCCAGGACTTCTCCATATAATCTTTATCTTAGAAATTCTTAATTAGCATACACCCTGAGCTAACATAGCATCTACTACCTTCTCAAATCCGGCAATATTTGCACCAGCAACATAGTCAGCGTTTCCACCAACTGTCATGTTGTATCTCTTAGCTGCATCTGTAATGTTAGCGTAGATTGTCTCCATGATTCCTTTGAGCTTTCCATCAACCTCTTCAAATGTCCATGAAAGTCTCTCAGAGTTCTGACTCATCTCAAGTGCTGATGTTGCAACACCACCTGCGTTTGCTGCCTTACCACCAACGAAGAGAACACCATTCTCCTGAAGGTACTTAGTAGCCTCAAGTGTTGTAGGCATGTTAGCTCCCTCTGTTACAGAGATTACACCATTTGCTACAAGCATCTTAGCGTCTTCAAGGTCTAACTCATTCTGTGTAGCACATGGAAGAGCGATATCTACCTTGTACTGCCATACACCGTGCTCACCATTCTTCTTCTCATGGTACTCAGCGCTTGACTTAGCTGCTGCATACTCTGTAAGACGTGCACGCTTAACTTCCTTAACTTCTTTAAGAAGGGCTACATCGATTCCTTCTGGATCATAAATCCATCCTGTAGAATCAGAACATGTAACAACCTTTGCTCCTAATTCCTGTGCCTTCTCGATAGCGTAGATAGCTACGTTTCCAGATCCAGAAACTGCTGCTGTCTTTCCAGCGATATCAATGTTGTGATCCTTTAATAATGCATTTGTAAGGTAAAGTAATCCATATCCTGTAGCCTGTGTACGTGCAAGTGATCCACCCCAAGTAAGTCCCTTACCTGTAAGAACACCTTCGAATGTTCCCTGGATTCTCTTGTACTGACCGAACATAAATCCGATTTCACGAGCACCTGTTCCGATATCACCAGCTGGTACATCTACATCTGCTCCAATGTATTTGCTAAGCTCTGTCATAAAGCTCTGGCAGAATGCCATGATTTCTCTATCTGATTTACCCTTAGGATCGAAATCAGAACCACCTTTACCACCACCGATTGGAAGTGTAGTAAGTGAGTTCTTGAAAATCTGCTCAAATCCTAAGAACTTGATAATTCCTAAGTTTACTGAAGGATGAAGTCTAAGTCCTCCCTTGTATGGTCCAATTGCATTGTTGAACTGTACACGGAATCCTCTGTTAACCTGAACCTGACCATTATCGTCTACCCAAGGTACACGGAACATAATCTGTCTGTCTGGCTCTGTAATTCTCTCTAAAATTGCATTCTTTCTGTAGAGTTCCTCATTTGCATCGATTACTGGTCTTAATGAATCAAGAACCTCTGTAACTGCCTGAAGGAATTCTGGCTGATCTGCATTTTTCTTCTGTACTATCTCGAGTACTTCATCTACGTATCCCATTGATCTAATCTCCTTTAAATTTATTTTTTAAATTAACTGAATATATTTTATAAGAAAATTAAAGTTCAAACAAGATATTTTTGAATTTTTTCTATAACAAAAAATCATTTTATATATTATTTGTAATTATATATACAATTCAACCTTATAAAATTAAGCTTTGCATTGCTTTTTCTTTTGTTTGTAAAGTCATTTTCTGCAAGTTTGTCAGCCCCATCCTTCATTTTTATTCATATTGACAATTTTGCAAATAAACATAATCCTTACTTAGACATTTTACATAGATATTATTTATTCAAACTACTATATATCCTAGTCGAGTATCATCTGCACACATCCGTAGATTCCTGCATCATTACCAAGTACTGCAAGTACAAAATTAGCATCCCGACATGCATGGAATGAAGTCTCAACGAAATGCTTCTTGATAACATCTATAAGAATCTGTCCCGCTTTTGAGACACCACCACCGATTACAATTACTTCTGGATTAACTACACATGCCATATTTGATAAAGCACTTCCAAGTATCTTTCCAAGTTCATCTACAAGACCTTTTGCTATCTCATCTCCTGCTTTTGCCTCATCAAAAATTGCTTTTGCAGAAAGATCTTCGATATCTCTAAGAGTTGTTGTCTCCGCACTCTTTGCAAGCTTTCTCTTTGCCATTCGTACAATGCCTGTCGCAGATGCATACTGCTCTAGACATCCATACTGTCCACAGTTACAAGGTTCGATTTCATCATCATTTACTGTGATGTGACCGATTTCTCCACCTGCACCAGTTGCACCATTAACAATCTTGCCGTCTACGATAATTCCACCGCCAACACCTGTTCCAAGTGTAACTACAATCACATCCTTGCTTCCTTCTGCAGCACCTTTCCACATTTCACCAAGAGCTGCAACATTCGCATCATTTCCTACCTTAACATTAAGTCCAGTAAGTGAAGCCAACTCGTCTGCTACACTCTTAACTCCCCATCCCAGGTTAACGCATCTATGTACTACTCCGTCACTAGTGACTGGTCCCGGAACACCAATTCCGATTCCCTGTACATCATCCTTTGAAATACCTTCCTGTGCAAGTTTATTATCAATAGCCTGTGCTACATCTGATAAAATGCTTTCCCCTTTATTCTCAGTGTTGGTCTTTATCTCCCACTTATCAATGAGCTTTCCTGATGTCTCAAAGAATCCCATCTTAATAGTAGTTCCACCTATATCTACACCAAATCCATATTTTTTCACCGAGATTACCTCCTTATTTCTCTATTTTCTTATATTTAACCATTATTCATACATATACGTCAACTATAATATGATGATCAAAGAGTCAACAGGTGTCATAATATACAACTGAATCTCTAATTTACATACTACTGTACGCCAGGTGTCTGTGCATCTGAGGTACCCCCATCTGAGGTTCCTCCGCCATTTGGTGTCTGTGCTCCTCCATCCGTGCTTCCGCCGTCGTTTGGATTCTGCGCTCCTCCACCTGAGGTTCCTCCATCGTTTGGATTTTGCGCTCCTCCATCTGAGTTTCCTCCATCATTTGGTGTCTGCGCTCCTCCATCTGAATTTCCTCCGCCATTTGGATTCTGCGAGTTTCCATCCGAATTACTCTCTGAATTGTTATCGGATGAATTGCTATTATTGTCGGATGAATTGCTATTATTGTCGGATGAATCGCTGTTGTTGTCGGATGAATCGCTGTTGTTATTGGACGAATTGCTATTATTGTCGGATGAATCCTGATTATTTGAGTCAGAAGAATTGTCATCGGATTTCTTGTCTGACTTATTATTCTGATTGTCTGACTTATTATTCTGATTGTCTGACTTGTCAGCTTCGTCCTTATCCTCATCATCATCTTCTATATCTCTTATAGTATTCTTATCCTTTTGTTGTTTCTCATAATCAGATGATATCTGTGCATATGGAATAAAATCCATCTTATCAAGACCATCATGTATTGCTTCCATGTATGTCTTCCATATCTGTCCTGGATATGAAGAACCTGTAAGTCCTTCCACTTTCTTTGGAATATCATAACCTACCCAGACGCATGTAGTATAATATCTTGTAAATCCGCAGAACCATCCATCCTTATGGTCATTTGTTGTACCAGTCTTGCCTGCACTAGGCATTGATGAAAGCTTTATTCTTTTTCCTGTTCCGCTCTTCATTACTTCCTGCATACAAGAAACCATTTTTCTTGATGAAGACTCTGAATATATTACCTGCTCTACCTGATTTGATGAATATATGATATTCTGGTCAGAGTCAACTATCACACGAATACAGGTTGGCTCTCTATATATTCCGTCATTTTCAAGTGTTGCATATGCTGATGCCATTTCAAGTGGCGAAACCCCTGTCGTAAATCCTCCAAGTGCTGTTGCTGTAACGTAATCGCTGTCTACTATATTAGAGAAATTCATATTCTTAAGATACTGCAGTCCGACATTTGGAGTAATCTCCTCGTACAACTGCCATGCAACCGTATTGAGCGACTTCGCAACAGCTGTCTTGATTGGAACTTTTCCATAATATACATTCGATGCGTTTGACGGGCCACCTTTAAACTTATGGTCGTTAACTATGCTTGTAGGTTCATAACCAGCCTCAAATGCAGGTGTGTACACAATCAAAGGTTTTATCGAACTTCCCGGCTGCCTGTGACTTTGATATGCTCTATTTAAGGTATATCCTGTAAAATCCTGGCTTCTGCCTCCGACAATAGCTACAACATAACCAGAATCATTGTCTACACAAACCGCAGCACCCTGCATTTTGTACATTCCATCATCACTTTTCTCGGAAAAATCCTCAAGTGCCGAGTCTACCGAACTCTGCAATTCTTCCTGCTTCGTCATATCTATTGATGTGTATATCTTATATCCCTGTGAATATAACTGTTTCTGATAATATGCATACTGCTCGTCATACTCTTCGTCGTATGCCTTTTCCTCTTCATCTGAATCAAAATAATACTTAAATGTAAATCCTGCATTCTCCATAAGAGCCCTTGTCGCACAATAATACGCATATGTATCTACTGAATTATTCTTAACAGTCTGTGTTCTCTTAGGCACATTTAACACGATTTCTTCGTTTATAGCCTCCTTATATGCACTCTCGCTAAGCTTTCCGTCCTCATACATATTCTTCAGGATTCTATCTCTTCTTTCTAAAGTATGCTCCATATTAACGAGCGGATCGTAATATGATGGGCTATTCGGTATCGCACACAAAAACGCAATCTGTGATACATCGAGTTCGCTGAGCTCACAGTCAAAATATCCACGGCACGCGGCATCTACGCCATAGTATCCATTTGAAAAGTAAATATTGTTCAGATAAAACTCCATTATCTGATTCTTGCTATATATCTTCTCAAGTTCAAGTGCTATAAACATCTCCTTGACTTTTCGCTGCCATTTCTTTCCTGTGTCAAGATATATATTCCTTGCAAGCTGCATCGTAATCGTACTTCCACCCTGGCTTATTCGTCCATCCTGGATGATTGCCTTGGCGGCACGAATCATTGCCTTATAATCAATTCCATTGTGCTTATAGAATTTCTTATCTTCTATGCTTACCATAGCCGTTGTAAAATACGCTGGTATATCTTCGTATCTTACATACTTCGCATCCTTTTCACTTTTAAGCTGTGATATAAGGTTGCTATCAACATCATACAGTGAACTTGTTCTAGCTGGTATAAATGTATTACTGTCAGATTCTGCAACAAGCTTGATTGCCTCATCCTTCAATGTCTGGATTTCGTCCGCATATCCACCCAAGAAATAATATGCCATACCACCAACAACAAGAAGCATCAACACTATTTGCAATCTAATCATAAACCAAAAGAAACGATGTTTTCTCTTTCTGTTTTTCTTCTTTTTTGCCATATTACTTACCTCGTAGTTATAAATGCAGGTCAATCTGATTTTGACCCTCATATCATTTTATACGTTTTGTAACTAATATGCAACGAAAGACTTTCTTAACTTAACATTAAAAGGCAGTCCTCCCGGACTGCCCTTAAGTAATGAAACTATTGATTTGTCGTCTCTTGCTTCGTATTTGTCTTCTTATTGAGCCTATACAATGTAATCCCGCACATAAGTGCTACTGCAAATCCAAATACCAAGAAAAATATATCCAGGCTACACTGCTGAAAAAAACAAAGTACTATGAGGCCAATTACAAATACTGCTAAAACAATACCATCAACTATCTTCATCTCGTTCCCCCTATGCTTCCTGCTTATTCTCTTCTTCCTGTTCCTGCTTATTTGCAAGTACTACTCTAATTATAGTATATCCTGCTCCAAGCAAAGTCAACAGCAAAATTATCCAATGAATTATACAATTATCTTCTGCAGCTGCAAGTGGAGTATCATCATCTGCGATAGTTGTTACAACCTTATCATCACCGTTGCTTGTATTTGTATCTGTATCCGCATTTTCATCTCCTGCCGCAAGAGGGGTCTGCTCATCATTTATATTTGCTACAGCATCCTGTGTATCATTGTTCTGCGGAATTAAATTTGCTACAGCAATCGTATTATTTTGTGCTGGAGCATTAGCGTCATCATTTGTGTTATTTGCGTTATTTCTATTATTCGTGTTGCGTCTATTATTATCTGTTGTATTTGATGTATTATTTCTGTCGTTTGTGTTATTTCTGTTATTTCTGTTATTTCTGTTATTTCTGTTATTGTCTGTACTGCCAGCATCATTTGTGTTGTCATCTTCACTGCCATCAGCATTGCTGTTATCCGTATTGCTGTCGTCTGCTGCATCCTGATTATTGTTAGCTGCGTCAGCTACATTATTTGCATCACTTACATCATTTGATGAATTGTCTGCCGGTGTGTCATTTGATGGTGATGATGGTACACTAGCTGCTGGTGCTGGAGTGTTAGCTGCTGGAGTATTAGCTTGTGCTGGAATATTAGCTGCTGCGTTATTTGATGGCACATTGTTTGATGGTGCATTATCCGATGCGTTGTTATTACTATCATTATTGTTATCATCTGATGCACTGTTATTGCTATCATTATTATTATCATCTGATGCACTATTATTGCTATCATTATCATCTGATGCGTTGTTATTGCTATCATTATTGTTGTTATTGCTATCATTATTGTTATCATCTGGTGCACTGTTATTGCTATCATTATCATCTGATGCGTTGTTATTGTTACCATTATTATCATCAGATGTATTACCATCATCTGCACCCGGAATTTCTGGCTGCTCTGGCTCTGTTGGCTCTGTTGGCTGCTCTGGTTTTGTTGGCTCTGTTGGCTGCTCTGGCTTTGTTGGCTCTGTTGGCTGCTCTGGCTTTGTTGGCTCTGTTGGCTGCTCTGGCTTTGTTGGCTCTGTTGGCTGCTC
>CAKRLV010000019.1 GCA_934359755.1 uncultured Agathobacter sp. | reverse complement strand
AAAAACGGTCGTTTAGCCAAAATTCCTGTTTACATTATTTTCAGGCTTCGCACATATGACGTGTAAATGCTTTGCACATCTAGAATTTTGGATGTCGGCATAGCATGTATGATATTCCTCTGAAAAAAATACGGAGTTAACACCGAGGTTGATTGAGGATAGATTATATCAATTTGTTACGTTATGATGTTTGCTTTACGTAATGTAACCTCGGTGTAGTCCGTATTTGTTTTCATCGGAACACATACAAGCTCTCCGACAGTTACGTTGTGGGGTGCAAAGCAGTTTCAAGTTGTGAAGTGCGAAGCGTATAAATCCTGTAAACACTCATCCTAGATTGTGTTGGAATTTAGTTAATCGATATAACTTTGAATTATTTGTGGAATAGATATACATGTAAAATAGATACGTAGAACATATATTTAAAAGCATTGATAAATTATAATCTATAAATCATGGTTCAGGTTATTTGGTGATTACAATTACAATCGCAATATATAATGAGCCATTAAGAATATTAATTAATACCGAAGTACAAAGTAGTATAAATCCTTTCAAGTAATATAAATTTTTTGAAACAGCATAAATTTATTCAAGCACTACAAATGTATTTGGGTAATAATTAAGCGATTATATCGAGCTTAAGTTATTATGTAGAGATAGAAATGAGGCAGAATCATTCATTGCGAGGGGATGGGTCAAAGACTTCATTATAATCGTGATGGTGGCTGTAGTATATTTTGTAAGCGACTCCGCAGTGTTTAGATACTCTTAATAATTCGGATGTAACCAGCGGGAATTTGCCACGGACGGCAAATTTAGCGAATATGAGCCAGGACGGCGAATATGAGCGACGCGTGACTTATCGTTATTCTTTGGCGAATTATATAGAGTATCTTAACGCGAGGACTTGGAGCGCGCAAAATATATTACAGCTCCCATCACGATTATATAGATAACCAGAACCCCATCCCTACAGATAACAAATCATCGCCTCATTTTGGACCGTAACTTTAGCAGAAATTTACATATGCACCTGTTTTTTACATAACATTTACAACAAGTCCGTTTTGGATTTTACATTCTACTAATAAAATCACTCTTGTATTAAACAACAGGGGCAACAAGCTCCATGTATTGTATAGGAAAAGAGGAAAAAATATGAAAAACAGAATTGTAAAAACAATTGGACTTTTAACAGCAACAACACTTCTTATGGGAAGCTTCGCAGCATGTGGCAGCAATAAAACAGCAGATAACAATGATGCATCAAATAATGCTGCAACACAGAATGACTCAGATGCTTCTGACAATGGCAACGCTGATTCACTTTCAGGAACGGTTTCACTTGCTGGTTCCACATCAATGGAAAAAGTTTGTGAGTCCCTTATGGAAGGTTTCATGGAGAAATATCCAAACATCACAGTTACAACAGAATATACAGGTTCTGGCGCAGGACTTGAGTCTCTTGCAAAGGGAAGTACAGATATCGGAAATGCTTCACGCCATGTAAAAGATGATGAAAAATCTGGTGGAATAGAAGAGAACGTAATAGCTCTTGATGGTATTGCAGTAATCGAAGATACAGCAAACGAAGCAGTCGAGCTTACATCAGATCAGCTTGCATCTATCTACAAGGGTGAAATCAAGAACTGGAAAGAGCTTGGCGGAAAAGATGAGGCAATCGTAGTAATCGGACGTGAGAGTGGTTCGGGTACAAGAGATGCATTCGAGGAGCTTCTTGATATAGCTGATCAGTGTGCATATGCGCAGGAACTTGACTCAACAGGTGCCGTACTTGCAAAGGTTGCATCTACACCAGGCGCAATCGGATATGTTTCACTTGATGTAGTAGACGACTCTGTAAAAGAGGTTGTACTTGATGGTGTTGCACCAACAGAAGAAGAAATTCTTGCAGGAAACTACAAGCTTTCAAGACCATTTGTAATGGCTACAAAGGGTAAGATTGATGAGCAGAATGAGCTGGTAAAGACATGGTTTGATTATATCAATTCAGCAGAAGGTCAGGACATTATCAAGGGAGCAGGACTTATCCTTCCTGACTAACAGCAACTTGGAGATACCTCCGGTTCTATAGATGTACCGCCTGAATGTCTAATTAGACCATTTGGGAGTACGAGTAGGAGAAATATAATGAAAAGATTATCAGAAAAAATAGCTCGTTTTATTTTTATAATATGTGCAGTTGTTGCGGTTGTATCGGTAGTTGCGATAACTATATATATGATAATGAAAGGTGCGCCAGCCTTATTCAAGGTCGGCGCTCTTGACCTTATATTTGGAACAAACTGGCAGCCAACAGCACAAGAACCATCATATGGAATAGGATTTATTATCCTGTCATCTATTGTAGGTACATTCCTTGCGGTATTGCTGGGGGTTCCAATAGCGCTTCTTACAGCTGCGTATCTGACAGAAATAGCACATAAAAAGGTGGCACTTGTCATTTCAAATGCGGTTGAACTGCTTGCAGCAATTCCATCAGTAATATATGGATTGCTTGGACTTATGATTTTGAATCCATTTATGTACAAACTAGAGAAGATTATATTTGCAAATTCTTCAACACATCAGTTTACAGGTGGAGCAAACCTGATTTCGGCAGTAATTGTACTTGCCATAATGATTCTTCCAACTGTAATCAATATAAGTACATCATCGATAAAGGCAGTGCCTGACAGTCTGCGCTCTGCATCACTTGCACTAGGGGCAACAAGGCTTCAGACAATTTTTAAAGTAATAATACCGGCAGCTAAATCCGGAATTATGACAGGTGTTGTACTAGGCATTGGTAGAGCATTAGGAGAAGCAATGGCGATAAATATGGTTGCAGGAGGTTCTGTTAACTTCCCACTTCCGTTTAATTCTGTAAGATTTCTGACAACTCAGCTTGTAAGTGAGATGTCATATGCAGAAGGTGTTCACAGGCAGGTGCTTTTTACCGTAGGACTTATTCTTTATATTTTTATTATGGCTATAAACCTTGTACTTACAGTACTTAGAAAGAGAGGTGAGCGCACAGATGGCTAAGTTAAGAGGTAGAAGAATAGCAGTAAAAGAATTGTTATTATATGCGCTGATATATTTGTGTGTAGCTCTTTCGGTAGTGCTTTTACTTGGAATAATTATTTATGTTCTCATAAAAGGTATAGGCAGTATAAACTGGGGATTCCTTACGACGGTTACGTCGGTAAGATATGGAACCATAGGAATTGCAGGAAATATTGTAAATACTATCCTGATTATTCTTGTGACAATGCTTATAGCAACACCTATTGGAATTGGTTCGGCAATATATCTTAATGAGTATGCAAAACCAGGAAAGCTGGTCTCTTTAATAGAGTTTGCGACAGAAACACTTTCAGGAATTCCGTCAATAATATTTGGTCTGTTTGGAATGATGTTTTTTGGAGAAACATTGGGATTTGGATATAGCATTATGACAGGTGCGCTTACACTTATTCTTATGGTGCTTCCTCTTATTACGAGAAATACGCAGGAAGCTTTAAAGACTGTTCCAGATGGATATAGAAATGGCGCAATCGGACTTGGTGCAGGAAAATGGCACATGATAAGAACTATTCTCATACCAAGTGCAATGCCTGGAATTATCACAGGTGTAATTCTCGCGATTGGTAGAATTGTTGGAGAATCAGCAGCACTTCTTTTTACAGCAGGTGCAGCGAAGCTTCTGCCAAATGGAATAATGGGAATATTTAATAAGTTGTTTCAGTCTGGTGGAACTCTCACCATACAGCTTTACTTATCAGCAACCAGTGAGGGTGATTTTGATACAGCATATGGAATTGCAGTAGTTCTTCTTGTAATTGTATTTTTGATCAATATAATGACAAAGAAACTTACAAGGAAGTTCGACAAATCGAAAGGATAAGGGGTAATCAATGGAAACCAGGATATCAGTTAAAGATTTGAATTTATATTATGGCAGTAATCATGCACTTAAGAATGTAAGTATGGATATTGCAACCAATAAAGTGACAGCATTTATCGGACCATCAGGCTGTGGAAAGTCGACATTCTTAAAGACTCTCAACCGTATGAATGATTTGGTTGAAAATGTAAGAATTGAGGGCACAGTCAAGATTGATGGGGAAGATATATATGCGGATGGTGTTGATACTACACAGCTTCGAGAGAAAGTGGGAATGGTTTTTCAGCAGCCTAATCCATTTCCAATGAGCATTTATGACAATATTGCATACGGTCCGAGAGTACATGGAATCAAGGATAGACATAAGCTTGATGAAATCGTTGAAGAGAGTCTGCGAGGAGCTGCAATTTTTGATGAAGTAAAAGACCGGTTGAAGAAATCAGCACTTGGACTTTCTGGTGGTCAGCAGCAGAGAATTTGTATCGCAAGAGCACTTGCAGTAAAGCCATCGGTTCTTCTCATGGATGAACCTACATCAGCGCTTGATCCGATTTCTACAGCGAAAATAGAAGATCTTATGGAAGAACTCAAGAAGCAGTACACAGTAGTTGTTGTGACACATAATATGCAGCAGGCCTTACGAGTTTCAGATTGTACAGCATTTTTCCTTGTAGGCGAGATGGTTGAATTTGGAAGCACAAAAACTATTTTTTCATATCCACAGGATAAGAGAACAGAGGATTACATAACAGGAAGATTTGGTTAAAATGTGTAAGGAGTACAGATATGAGGGCAAAATTTGATGAGCAGTTGAACCTGTTAAATCAGGAAATGGTCCAGATGGGCATGATGATTGAGGAAAATATCCAGACAAGTATAGAGGCATTAGTAAGACATAATGTCGATATGGCAAAGGAAATCGTGCAGAAGGATGTTGCGGTAGATCAGAAACAGAAGAAAATCGAGTCAATCTGTTTTGATTTGCTTATACAGCAGCAGCCTGTAGCAAAGGATCTTCGAACAATAACAGCAGCTATGAAAATGGTCACAGATATGGAGAGAATTGGAGATCACGCAGCTGATATAAGTGAGATTACAGCTATTTTGAATAACGTTCAGGATGCCAAGAATATGGAAACAATTATTCAGATGGCCTCTGAGGCTTTATATATGCTGATGCAGAGCATTGATGCGTATGTTAAAAAGGATATAGGGCTTGCGAACAAAGTAATAGACCATGACGACGTCGTAGACAGGCTTTTTGATCAGGTTAAAGAGGAGATTATTGATCAGATAAAAAGGGATAGAGACGAAGGCGAATACGAAATAGATATGCTTATGATAGCAAAATATCTTGAACGAATCGGAGACCACGCAACCAACATCGCAGAATGGGTAATTTACGCGTTTGAGACCAACATTGAGAAGAATGTAGAAAATGCTGCAACTGAAGAATAACAAATAATCGAAATATTTTACATACATTTTACATAAAGCACTCTCTATTTTTTACATAGTCTTGTTATGTTAAAGAAAACAATAAGTAAATATTCGGTAAAATATGTAAAACGCTGAATAGTTAAAAAAGACAATGTAAAAAAGGAGTATGTATGGACATATTTGGAATTCTTACAATGGTTGGAGGTCTTGCACTCTTTCTATATGGAATGAATGCAATGGGAGATGGACTGGCAAAATTGTCAGGCGGAAGATTAGAGCGTATTTTAGAGAGGCTTACAAGCAAGAGAATAAAAGCGCTTTTACTAGGTGCACTTGTGACGGCTGTTATTCAGTCATCATCGGCAACCACGGTAATGGTAGTGGGGTTTGTAAACTCTGGAATTATGCAGCTTAAGCAGGCTGTAGGTATTATCATGGGGGCAAACATCGGTACCACCATTACATCGTGGTTACTTTCGCTTACAGGAATACAGGGTGATAACATATGGATTAAACTTTTAAAGCCATCCTCTTTTTCACCAATCCTTGCAGTGATTGGTATCATCCTTACAATGTTTGCTAAGAATGATGATAAGAAAAAAGATATCGGAAACATCATGGTTGGATTTGCAATCCTTATGTATGGAATGGAGACAATGAGTGGTGCAGTTGAGCCGTTGGCTCAGAATGAGTCATTTACAAACATGCTTACAATGTTCTCAAATCCCATACTTGGCATGCTGGCAGGTGCAATACTTACCGCGATTATCCAGAGTTCTTCTGCTTCAGTAGGTATTCTTCAGGCGCTCTGTGCAACAGGTGCAGTTGGTTTTGGAACAGCAATCCCAATTATAATGGGACAGAACATTGGTACATGCGTAACTGCTGTTATTTCATCAATTGGTGCGAACAAGAATGCAAAGCGTGCTTCTATGATACATCTGTATTTCAACCTGATTGGAACACTGATATTTATGGTGGTATTCTACTCTGTAAATGCGTTAGTCCACTTTAGTTTCCTGAATGATGCAGTGTCACCATGGCAGATTGCGGTTGTACATAGCTTGTTCAATATTGGATGTGCAATTATTCTTTTTCCATTTGCAAATGGACTTGTTCGTCTTGCAGAACTTACAATTCCAGAGGGTGCAAAGAACAAAGAGACTGATAAGAAAGAGACATTGCCACAGCCGCTTGCAGCACTTGATGAGCGTTTCATAGACAAGCCTGCTTTCGCAATGCAGATATCTGTAAGTGCAGCGGAACAGATGGCTATTGTGACAAACGAGACATTGGAAGTGGCGCTTGAACTGACTAGTGCTTTTTCAAAGAAGAAAGCTAAAAAAGTTGAAGAGATGGAACAATTAGTTGATAAATATGAGGACATATTGGGGTCATATCTGATAAAATTATCAGCAAAGGATCTGTCGCTTGCAGATAGCAGAAGATTATCGGTGTTGCTGCATTGTATAAGAGATCTCGAGAGAATATCAGATCATGCCATCAATATAAGCGAGCTTATGAAAGAAATGGATGATAAAAAATTATCTTTTTCTGGCAAGGCGAAGGATGAGCTTGTTGTATTTACAGGAGCTGTGTCCGATATAGTAGAAAAGACAGTAAGAATTTTTATTGCCAATGATATTGCAGAGGCAAGACACATAGAGCCACTTGAGGAAGTAATAGACCGTCTTCAGGTTAAAATCCGTGATCATCACATTAAGAGACTGCGCAAAGGAAAATGTACAGTCGAACTTGGAATAATATTTGAGGATCTGATTACCAATCTTGAGCGTATATCAGACCATTGCTCAAATATCGGAGTGTGTATGATACAGGTAAGTGAGGATAGTCTTGATACACATGAATATCTTGCACAGGATATAAGAAAAGGTGATGGTTTTGTGTCAGAGTTTGAAGCTTTGCAGAAAAAATACACATTAAGTTAGATGTAATTTATGTAATGGGACAAAATGCCCCACTCATGGACAAGGAGTAAAAATGGCACTTATATATTTAGTTGAAGATGATGAAAGTATTAGAGAGATTGAGACAATAGCACTCAAGAATAGTGGACATGAAGTAATAGGATTTGAAAATGCAACGACCTTTTTCAAGCGATTAGAGTCGATAATTCCAGACCTTATACTTCTTGATATTATGCTCCCTGATATGAATGGCAATGAGATACTTGGCAGGCTCAGGAAGAAATCAGAGACTAAGAAAGTGCCTGTTATAATGGTAACAGCAAAGACTACAGAACTTGATATGATTAAGAACCTTGACGATGGGGCTGATGATTATATAAAGAAACCTTTCTCTGTAATGGAGCTTATTACAAGGGTAAAGGTACTTCTTAGAAGAACTAAAGAGGAAGAAGATGAAGTGATGAAGTTTGGAGAACTTGTGATAGATAATCTCCGACATGAGGCGCTCATCGATGGTGAGGTAGTCGGACTTACTTTTAAGGAGTATGAACTTCTTAGATATCTGGCACTGAATCATTCTACAGTACTAAGCAGGGAGGCCATAATGCAAAGAGTATGGCAGACTGATTTCGAGGGTGAGACACGAACTGTTGACATGCATATTAAGACTCTTAGAAAGAAACTTGGGGACTGTGGAGAACGCATAAAAACAGTTCGAAATGTGGGGTATATGTTTGAATGAAACGTGAGATAAATCTTAGGCTTATTGCGATTGCAATACTTGCTATTTTGTTTTCAACTGTTGGAATAACGCTTATCTATTACAGGCAGTTTCAGGCGCAGGTTCAAAAAGATCTTAAGATAGAGTCAAATATAATTCAGGCTATGGGGGTTGAAAATCTCGTAGACAATGAAAATGAAAAGATGGCTCTGCTTGAGGGTGACGACGATATACGAATAACCTGGATTGACGAAGATGGAACTGTACTGTTCGATAATGATGCAGATGCATCACAGCTGGAAAATCATAAGAATCGTCCTGAGATTGAAGAAGCTTTCAATCATGGAAGAGGTGAATCTGTAAGAGAGTCAGATACGATGAACATGAAGACCTTCAATTATGCAGTTCTGCTTGGTGATGGAACTGTTCTTCGTGTGTCTACTCTTGCACGAAGTGTATACAGTGTATTTATTTTGAGCTCACCTATTCTGATTCTTATTGTACTTGTGATTACAATCGTCTGTATCGTGTTAAGCCACATGCTTACCAAGCAGCTTCTAAGACCGATAGAGCGCATGGCGGAGAATCTTGACAACACTACTTTTGAAAGTGAGTATCAAGAGCTTATACCTTTTACAAAGAGAATCAGGGAGCAGCATAGTGATGTTCTTGCAGCCGCCAAAAGCAGACAGGATTTCACTGCGAATGTCTCTCATGAATTGAAGACACCGCTTACTGCGATATCGGGTTATGCTGAACTTATAAGTATCAATGCTGATATGCAGAAGATGCGTCAGGATGATTCGGTGGTGGAATCAGGCGCTATGCTTGGCGATGATAAGATTAAGGATTTTGCAGAGAAAATTAGAAAAAATGCGGACAGACTTGTATCTATTATCAATGATATAATAAGGCTTTCGGAGCTTGATGCAACAGATGGTAAAGACGAATTTACACAGGTGGATTTGTATGAAGTGGCTAAAGAGAGACTTGAGATACTGCGTGTAAATGCGGATAAACAGAATGTGACTATGCAGTTGCATGGTGACAGCACGATGGTTCTTTCAAACAGAAGCCTTCTGATTGAGTTGGTGGATAACCTCTGCCAGAATGCAATACGATATAATGTCGCAGGCGGAAGTGTGGACATCACTATCTGCAAGAAGCAAAATAAAGCAGTTCTTACTGTTGCGGATACTGGAATAGGAATACCTGCGGATGAGCAGAGCAGGATTTTCGAGCGATTCTACAGAGTTGACAAGAGCCGTTCGCGCGAGACTGGTGGAACAGGACTTGGACTTGCAATTGTAAAACATATAGTTGAACTTCACGATGGGGAAATAAACCTTACCAGCGAAGTAGGTAAGGGTACTACGATAAAAGTAAAATTATAGATAAAAAATGACCAGCCCCCCGGCTGGTCTACCCCATGTCTCCTAAAAGACTTATTATCTGTCTGACAAGTATAGATTATAACAGTTTATTTGACATAATACTCACCAAAAAATAAAATATATATTGTGCACAATTCACAAATAGTTAATTGCTTATTAATATTTTGGACATACTTCGTTCTAAAATGAGAAATAATATCATTCAAGTACATTGTCCTTGTACTTAGAAATCTCATCTACATATATTTTCCCCATTGTACTAAGTGGAATTCCCTTTTTCTTAATATATCCAACCGTCATTTTCTCAGTGCTGTCAAGCGGGATGGCGCAGTAGTTGTCACCATTTAGGTCCTCACATATTATTCCCGAACACAAAGTAAATCCGTTCATTGCAACAAAGAGATTGAGCATTGTACCTCTGTCATTTGCATGAATTATCTGTTTATAGTCGAATGTACTATGAAGTTCTTCGGCAAAGTAAAAAGAATTACTCTCACCCTGGTCAAAAGCGAGGCATGGGTAGTCCAGAAGCTCATCAAGAGTAATCTTGTCCTTTTTGGCAAGAGGATGTTCCTTCCACAGGTATACATATACGTGGCAGTCAAAAAGAGCGTGGAAACTAAGTCCCTTAGATGCAAAAAGCTTCATAAGTACATCGCGGTTGAAGTCATTTATATAAAGGACACCAATCTCGCTTCGATATTTATCAACATTGTCAATGACCTCACCTGTCTTAGTCTCAAATATAGAGAAGTCGTACTCGTCGATTTCGTACTGCTTCATAAGTTCGACGAATGCATTGACTGCAAATGTATAGTGCTGTGTTGATACACTGAATTTCTGTTTGATATTCTCTTTCTTGATGTATTTAGTCTCAATGAGTTCATACTGTTCGACAACCTGTCTGGCATATCCGAGGAAATCAGCACCTTCTGGTGTCAGGGATACGCCTCTGTTAGAACGGATGAAAATAGTGATTCCGATTTCGCTCTCGAGTTCCCTGATGGAGCCTGATAAGCTGGGCTGTGAAACAAAAAGATTCTTGGCAGCCTCGTTCATGGAAGAGGAATTGGCGATTTCTATTACATATCTAAGCTGTGTTAATGTCATGATATTCTCCTGATTGTATCTGAAAATAAATGGGCTTTTGCCGAATAGTACAAAAGCATTCAGATTTATTAATATGAAAAATAATAGCATAATTTTTGTTATAAGACAATCCTATAGCCGATTATAAACTGAAACTATTAGAGAAATAGTAACGAGTAATATTTACAACTTTTTTACAACCCCTTCATACGATATTGTTATACAATATTAATGAAATTGGGAGCAAAAGGTATTTTGTATCTCATATTTATAACAGTTATAGTAAAGGATATATTTTATGAGCAGAATTTTAGTAATAGATGATGAACTTGCGATAAACAAGATGCTTTGTATGAATCTTGGAATTACAGGATATGAGACAGTGGCACTGTATGATGGACAGGAAGTGCTTGACTGGTTAAATGAGGACGGGACAGCTGACCTTGCGCTGCTTGACGTGATGCTTCCGAAGGTTGATGGATTTGCGCTTCTTTCGCCATTGCTTGAGCACAATATTCCGGTTATTTATCTTACAGCACGCGGTGATATTGAATCAAAGCTTGAGGGACTTACCAAAGGGGCGGAGGACTATATAGTAAAGCCTTTTGAGATGCTTGAGGTAATGGCAAGAATTGATATGGTGCTTAAGCGTTATGGCAAGAATGACAAGTTTTTCAAAATAGATGATGTTGAAGTAAATATAGAGGAGCGTTCGGTAAAAAAGGCGGGAGCTGAGCTTACACTAACTCCTATAGAGTTTGATCTTCTTGTGCTGTTAATCCGCAATAAAAACGTGGCACTCACAAGGGAGAAAATGCTCAATGAAGTGTGGAATATTTTCTACGAGGGTAGTACAAGAACCGTAGATGTACATATCGCACAGCTTAGGAAGAAAACGGGACTCAACATCGCAAGTGTTCCCAAAATCGGATATCGTCTGGAGGTAGATTGATGAAGCTGCGTACCCGAATCACAATTGTTATGGTAGCGATTACCATTTTTACAATATTAATCGGAATGAGTGTTATGATATATCGAACCGAGGAAGTCAGCGAACAGACTGCATATAGTTCAGTAGAGTCTGAGATGCAGACTTTTGTCTATCAGTACAACAATATAGAATTAAAGAATGCAAATAACATAGTTGGAGAAACGGAATACACAGTTGCAAAATATGCAATCATGAAGCTTAACAGTTTTAGAAATGAGGGCAGCGAGTATGTAATCCAGTCTGCTGATGAGGATATATACAACAATTCAGGAATAGATCCGAAGATGACTATTGATAAATATGGGATAAAATATGAATCTGCGGATGACAGAATTTTATATGACAGGGTAATCATAAAGTGGCAGGGAAAATATTATTGCATAGTCGGGGATACGTTCAATTACAGAGGAGAAGAAAGATACATGAGCGTAGTGCGAGATATTACTGACAGCATGGAGCAGATAGTGTATCTGACATATTTCTGCATAGCGGTAAGTATTATCATTATTATTATCGCAGCCACAGGTACATACTTTTTCCTCAAATGGCAGCTTGCCCCGCTTGGCAGATTAGAGGCTGAGGCGGATAGCATTGCAAATAGATATTCGGATAGTGAAAGTCTGCCTGTGCATGGAAAAAGGGAAGACGAGATACAGTCGCTTAGCAGATCTTTCCACCAGATGCAGAGTATCGTTGACGGGTATATTGAGAAGGTAGAGACGAAAGCAAAGGAACAGAAGATGCTTTTATCTGCGATGGCACATGAGATGCGGACACCAATTACTGCCATAACAGGTTACTCGTATATGCTTAAGAATGTGGCACTTCAGGATGGACAGCGTGATGAGGCTATTGCATTTATAGATGATGAGAGCAGAAGGCTTGAGCGTTTATCCACAAAGCTTACAGAACTTATAACAATCGAGAATAAGAAAGTACAGATTGATGATATTGATATGGGAATCTGGAAAAAACAGATAGAGCGTATCTTGCTGGATAAGGCAAGGAGAAAGGAAATCAGTTATTCCATTTGCGTAAAGGAGGATAGTTGCGCAAATATAAGGGGAGATGCGGACCTTCTTACAGAACTTATCGTAAATCTCTTTGACAATGCCTGCAAAGCGAAATCCACGCAGATAGATGTAGAGATAGCGGATGACTGTATAAGAGTAAAAGACAATGGATGTGGAATTGAAAAAGACGAAATTGAGAAAATAACACAGCCATTTTATCAGGGAGATAAATCAAGAAAATCGGAGGGGTTTGGAATTGGTCTTACACTGTGCCTGATGATTGCAAAAGCACACAATGCGCAGATATATATCGAGAGTGAGCCAGAAAAAGGAAGCACCGTTACAGTCGATTTTACAAATCCATTACATTTTGATGATGACTCTAAAATGTCAGATACAATATAGTAATCACATATCAAAGAGTTAGTACGGGTAAAGGAGTTTGTAATGAAGCACAAATTATACAGACTTTGCATAAGTGCAGTGATAATTGCAAGTATGATGACTGGAATTACTGCATGTGCGAAGACACCAGATGAGAAAATAGTAAAACAGAAAAATGCCGAGAAATTAAGAGAAGAGGCAAAGAAGACGCCTGATGAGGATAGCACGCTTAAAGCTACAGCGGAGAAAGCACCAGAGCATTACAACTATTCATATGAGAATGATGACAAGTCGCTGGTGGTCAAGGCGGACGCCGATGTATGGCTTCCAGACAATGATACTATTCCAATGTATGAAGTGACAAGTGAAGGTTATTCACAGGAGTTTGCGACTGCGGCATATAATTTCTTTTTCAAGGGAAGAGAGACTTATATTCTTGAAGGAACTGATATGACTAAGTCCAGAATTAAAGAAATGATCGTTAACTGTAAACAGGCTATTTCAGAGATTGAAGCGGATACCTCGATAACAGATGAAGAGAGGCAGAACAGCATTGAAGGTAAGAATACTGAGATAGAATACTGGGAGGGACTTTATGATGATGCGCCTGAGAAGTCAACGCTTCATAAGGTGCCTGTGGATGACAAGATAAAGCTACTTGAAAATTACAGCACAGAGAATGAAAAAGATAAAGTGTATGGAGTAGAGTGTAATACAGATACGGAGTATTTTTCGCTTACCAATTTCCCTGTTGATTCAAGTGGATGGCCTGGATTTCTGTATTCGAGAGATTCAGAATGGAGTTACTATCCAGACGAAGGTGTGGAGCTTGATACAGACGAACTTAAGGAAAATGCAAAGAAAGATATAGGAATATCCATTGATGAGGCAAGGGCGAAAGCAGACAGCTTCTTTGACAGCGTAGGTGTAGATGTCAAATGTATAGAAAATTTTGGAGTGCAGGGATATAAGACTAAAGTTGTTTCTGACAATAAATTTGAAGATGCGGAAACAGAGACTAGTCCATCTAAAGATTACACTGCATATAAATTTACATACACAAGAGTAGTCGATGGCATTCCTATTGCAGCAACTACGAATGATTATTTGCCAGATGATGACGCAACACTTGTATGGTGTTATGAGAGAATGAATGTTACCGTAGATAAAGATGGAATAATAAGCATGAACTGGGAGTACCCTGCTGATATAAAAGAGTCTGTATCAGACAATGTGGGAATAATCTCATTTGATGAGGCAAAGAAGACATTTGAGAAGATGATGCCGGTTATATACGAAGGCAAAATTTCGGAGTGGAATGATGAAAACAACACTATGACAATAGATGTTGATGTAAATCAGGTGAGTATATCACTTATGAGAGTGCGTGATTCGGGAAGCGAAAGAAAAGGTGTGTATTCCCCGGCATGGATATTTTATGGGAAGGTAATAGAACACCATAAATCGTACAATGAATATACAGACAAATGGGATACAATGGATATGCAGGAACAGCAGCCATGGATAGTACTTGCAATAAATGCTGTAGATGGAAGTGTGATAGATGTCGTTGAAGGATACTGATACTATGAGAAGTATGGAAGAGACCCTGCTTGGCACAGACAGGGTAGCCAGAATGAATATGATAGAGTCGAATCTGTATTATTCTATTAAGAATCTGTCATTTCTTCTGGCAGTGCTTGGGACTGTATTTGCCATTTTTACAGGTGTTTTTACAGAGATTGTTAAGGCATTTAGAAGTGATAATCTGCTGGAGTACGGATTTCATAATACGTTGCTGCAACAGGCACTTAACTCAGATGTGTTCGTGTTTGCGCTGACGATTATCTGTGTGCTGCCATATACCACTTCATATATAGATGATCTAAAAAGCGGATACATCAAATTATACATAGTCCGTGCGAAGCGGAGCAATTATCTGTCAGGAAAGATTGTGGCGTGTATGGTGTCGGGAGGATTGGCACTTGTGCTTGGAATATTGCTTTCATATATAGTTATGCTGCTAGTGTTTATACCGATGGAGGCGGCTGATGATGCTGCATCGTGGGCAGGTACATGGTCAGAAACCATACTGCCACTTCTTGATATGATACTTAGGATATTTATGCAGGGTGCAATGTGGTCGGTGGTTGGAATGGCTGCCGCAGCATTTACCTCGAGCAAATATATGGCTTATGCAGGACCGTTTATATTTTACTATGTGCTGATTATTCTGTGTGAGCGGTATTTCAAGGACTGCTATGTTATATATCCGAAGGAATGGCTGGTACTTGATAAATTCCCATTTGGGAGTATAGGAGTTTTGATTTTTATTATAGAAGTTACGATACTTATATGCAGTGTGTTTTATCTGCATGAAAAGAGGAGGCTTGGTAGTCTATGATTGCGGCACTTAATGTGGCGGCATACAATTTCAGACTCTGGAAAAAGAATCCAAGAGTGATTATCGCGTTCTCACTTGCTTTTATTTTATGCTTCCTGTTGTCGGACAAGGTGGTTCGGTTTGCAGATGCAAATGATACAGTGATGCAGGTGTTTGAACCATTCATATGGACATTCAGTGACAGCAATTCCATCCTTTTAGCATCACTCTTACTGATTTTCTTATTCGCAGATATGCCGTTTATTTCAAGCGGAACCCCATTATTTCTGGTCAGAACTAAAAGACGTACATGGCTTATTGGACAGTTCATCTATATCATAGGTGCAACACTTGTCTATCTGATTTTTGTACTCTTTTCTACCTCGATTATCTGCATGAACAAGACGTTTCCAGGCAATATATGGAGTGAGACAGCAGCGAGGCTTGGCTATTCCGGGGCGGGAGAGAAGATAGCGGTACCCGCCACAGTAAAGACGATGGAGATGTCGACACCATATGCATGTATGCTTGTGATATTCGGACTGATGCTTATGTATATTCTATTTCTGGTATTCATAATGATGGTGTTTAATCTTTACAAGGGACAGAGGGCTGGAATGATTGCAGTTCTTGGAATAAGCGTGTATGGATTTGTACTTTCACCAGAGACATTTAAGGTACTTCTTAAGCTGTCAGAAGAAGAAAATTACAAAGCAAATGTTATAGTGGGCTGGTTGTCACCGCTTAATCAGGCGACATTCCAGAGACACAATTTCGGATATGATATGCTGCCGACACTTGGACAGTCAACTATATGTTTTTTGATACTTTTTGCAACAAGTTTCGTGATATCGGCAAGGCTTATCAGAAGATATAGTTTCAAATTTACAGGAACAGAAGGGGAAGCTTGATGGGAGATGACAGAGTAATAAATGCAGCAAGTGCAATAAATGTAGTAAATCTCAAGATGAGGTTCGGTGAGGAACTTGTGTTAAAAGGGATAAACCGTGATTTTGAGGCAGGCAAAATACATGGAATCGTAGGTAATAACGGAAGCGGCAAGACAGTACTTATGAAGTGCATCTGTGGTTTCCTGATGCCGACAGAGGGCATGGTAAAGGTCGGCGGTAAGGTAATCGGAAAGGACGTGGATTTCCCGGAAGATGTTGGGATTATCATAGAGACACCGGGCTTTCTGCCAGGAATCACAGGTGTTAAGAATCTCAAAATACTTGCTTCCCTTAAGCGCAAAATCAAGGAGCCGCAGATACGAGAGGCAATTGAGAAGGTTGGCTTAGACCCAGACTTAAAGAAGCCCGTCAGCAAATACTCACTTGGAATGAGACAGAGGCTTGGAATAGCGCAGGCGATAATGGAAGACCCCTCAATACTTATACTTGATGAACCGTTTAATGGTCTTGATAAGAACGGAGTATTGCAGATGCGCGAACTTATAAAGGGACTGAAAAAAGAAGGAAAGACTATCATTCTTGCAAGCCATAATCAGACAGATATAGATGAGCTGTGCGACAGCGTCTGTGAGATGGATGCAGGTGTGATGACTATGATAGAGACAAAGAGGAAGGAATAAAGATGAAGCGTTTTTTATGTGCACTTATGTGCGTAATGATTTTATCAGATATAGGTAGTATGCCGGTTTTTGCAGCGGAAAATACGCAGTCGCAGGCTGACAGCCAAAGTGATGCAGATTCTGATAGTTCAGATGCATCGGGCAGTGGAAATTCAAATGCATCGGGCAGTGGAAATTCAAATGCATCAGGCGGTGGAAATTCAAATGCAGCAGACGGTGGAAATTCAAATGCAGCAGGCGGTGGAAATTCAAATGCATCAGATAGTGGAAGTTCGGATTCTGCGCAGGCAGCAGAATCGGCGTCAGAGGTTGGGTTTAGTGTTGATACAATAAATAAATACGATGGAATGAACAACACATATCAGGAGGGATATATTCCAACAGTCGCAGACAACAAAGCTGTCGTTGTACTTCCTCTTGTTCCAGATGGTGAGATAAAGGATAATCTGATAACTGCCAAGGTGGACTATGGCACGGATGAAAATCTTCCATTCAAGCACAGAAATTATGAAAAGATATTTGGGTATGATCCGACATATCATATCTATTATGTGAGATTTGACATGGACCTGATAAAGAATCGTAAGAATGGAACATACCCTGTCAATATCACAATCACTGCAAAAGACAAAAATTCTAACAAAATTATTCAGACTTTTACAGTGTATGTACTTATAGAAGATGGTGTGACGGAGACTCCAGCCACAGAGCAGGATACAGAGAACTCTACCACCAGGTATCTGTCAATTGAGACAAACAAGCGGTATTCCACAATGGAGCAGCCATACAAGAATGGTTATGCACCAAAGATTAAGAACAACCGTGTAAAAATAATACTTCCTCTTCAATCAAGCGAGAAGTTAAAAGGCAATAAAGTTACGGCTGCAGTTGACTTTGGAACAGCCGAGAATTCTCCATTTGTGTATAAGAATTATGAGAAGGAATTTACATGTGGAAAAGATGATGTGTATTGCGTTGAATTTACAATCAATATGCAGAAAAAAAGATATAATGGCATATATCCTGTGACAGTAAAAGTATCAGCTAACACCGCAAAAGGAGAAGAAGTCGCGCAGGATTTTGTCATATATATTGCGGTGACGGATGGCAAAAATCCATCAGATGATACGGCAGCAGGTGATGACAGTACAAGTGAGCCGAAGCCGACATCCGAACCGATTGTGCTGGTATCATCATATGATTTTGATAAAGAGAAACTTAACTCAGGAGATAAATTTACAGTAAAGGTTAAGCTTAAAAATAACAGCAATACAAAATCTATTCAGAATATGGTGGTATCGCTTGATTATGATGTTGAGAAGTTTTTGTGTTTAGATGATTCAGAAAGTGTTTATATCTCAAAGCTGACAAAGGGAAGTACCAGGGAGATAAGTTTTAGTTTTCAGATAAACAAAGGCACAGCGGAGGGCAATTACAAGATAGCACTCGCACTCAGCTATGACGATTCAGGCGCAAATAAACTGACATCAAGTGGAGTGATAATGGTTCCTGTAAGACAGGAATCAAAAGTCCAGATGACCGCGCCTCAGATAGCGGGCAGCGTGTATTCGGGTGATACACTTCCACTTGATTTTCAGGTAATGAACTTAGGTCGGAGCACGGTATACAATGTAAGATGCGATATTAAAGGTGAAGGACTTGTTGCAACAAGCACTGCTTTTATAGGTAATCTTGATGCAGGTACAGAAGGAACTGCGATGATGAATCTGTTTATCTCTACGAAAGACGGTACAGAGGGCAGTACAAGCACTGATAAATATGGCATGACAGAGGGAACTATTATCCTTACATATGAGGATGCAGACGGAAAAGAATACACTTCTGAAAGTACATTTGAGACGAAAATAGTAGAGCCAGAAGCACCGCAGGTGCAGAAAGAGGAACAAAAATCAGCAGGACAGTGGTGGATATCTGTACTTATTGTGGCGGTAATAATTGCAGTAATTATTTTGATATGTGTTATCAGAAATATTAATCAGAAGATGATAAGAAATAAAAGGCGAAGTGGAGATGAAGAATTATAGAATTATTTTTTATGTTATTTTTCCAGCTTTTATATTTATTGTGGTGGGGATTTGTTTCCTTGGCATGGCAGTTGTAAATTACAATAGTATGCAGCTTGAAAAGGAGAAACAGCGGGAACTTTACATATCAGGTGAGAACATGGACTCATCAGCACTAGAGAGAATCGGCAGGATAGATGGTGTCTGTAATCTCACACAGGTATATACGTTAAGTGCCCAGATGCAGCTTGGAGACATAAGTAGAGACGTAAGTATCGTTGGAATTGCAGCAGATTATTCAGATGATGATATGATTTCGGATGAGCAGGTGTCATCAGGGCTTATTGTAAACGAGGCAGCAATAAGAATGTTTGAGGGAGATGAGTCAGGGGCGCAGTCATATTCCATACAGGATGATACTGAAGATAGTCAGTCGGAAGAAAGCACAGAAGAAAAGAGTCAGGTAGACCATGAATACTATGAGGGAAGGCAGGTGTTACTTACTGTAAATGAGCAGAATGTGACAGCTACAATTAAGAAAGTGGTGGATGACCAGAAAGCAGATGAAGAGCCGTATATCTATACCAATATTTCAAGCATCAAGAACTTACAGCAGAAATGTGATGTGGAAAGTACATGCACACAGATACGTGCAAAGATTTCAGATGCAAACAAGCAGGAGGAGGTATGCTTAAGGCTTACAAATTATGGATATAATGTTGAAAATGTAGATGAGCAGACGATTAATGACTGGAAGCTGCGGCAGGCCAAAATAGATGGATGGCGGGATGCAAGTATCATTGCGCTTCTTGCTGGTATATATATTTTAGTTACAAAATATAAAAATATTAAGTTTTAAATGCATCTACGAGGCAGTGTTAACTGCGTCTAAATGGATTTGGAAATAAAGAAATGAAATTGGAAATAAAGAAATGAAATTGGTTGAAAAGCAGATTTTATTATGATATGTTTGTTAGTGTTCTGAGTATAAATACATTTGCATAATAACAGGGAATCACATATATGAGAGAAAATTTGAAGAAAGATACAACCAAAGGGACAGTGGGACTTGTCGCACTTACGGTGATACTTTCTGTTGTATTTCTGGGAATTCCAATATTAGAACATAATAGCAAGCCTGAGATTATAGAAGAGACAAAAGAGGATACGCAGGATATAGACAAGCTATATGGTGGCGTATCCTGCTTTCTTAGAGACTACAACAGCAAGATAAAAAATAACCAGCTAGAGACAATTTCCATTGAGCAGAAGCAGGATGAAATCTATACATTTTTGCAGGGACCGAAAGCCTGGGAGGCACGACGTGAGTGGTCGGGAGAGTGGTGCTACGAATACCTTGAGGGCAATTATTTCGGCTCATTCGGATGCGGAATGTGTTGTATGGCGAATATCTATGATACGCTTGCTGATGATAAAGGTTCACCGCTTGATGCGTATAAATTTGCAAGAAAATATTCGGGTTACCTTCCTACACCCCAAAGTGGAGCAATCGGATGGGGGGATATGAAGAACTGCCTAAGAAAAATGGGTATGGTATGTGATTTGTATTACAAGCCAGATTCATATGAAGAATTTCAGAATCAGATGGCAAGGTGTGAATCTATGATAGTGCTTGTAACAAGCAATGAGGACGATACATTCTGGAAACATACCAGCGGACACTATGTGAACATATGGCTTTATGATGAGAGCGATGATACAGTATTTCTCGCTGAGCCGGGTTCGCCTACGAATAACAGGAAAAGAATACCACTTCGCTATGTATATGATGCACTTAAGACGATAAGCCAGTTTCAGTATATAAGAGTCGATGAGTATAATGCAAAAAATGATACCTGGCATCCGGATGGAATCGTGGATAACTGGACAATGCCAGAGATTTTGAAGGAGGGTTGATTTGTATGGGAATATATTTTAATCCTAATAATGAGAGTTTTACCCAGGCTGGAAATAGTATGGTATATGTTGATAAGACCGGTTTAATCGAACTGCTTAATAGACGACTGTCAACTGAGAAAGTACTTAACAGTTACGAATTGAGAATAATAAAAAGGCTGCAATTTGCAGCCTTTTTAAGTTGAAATTATCCGAAATATCTCTCGAGAAGACCTTTAAGAGCCTTACCATGTCTGGCCTCGTCACGAGCCATCTCATGAACTGTATCATGAATTGCGTCAAGATTATTTTTCTTTGCACATGCAGCAAGATCAACCTTACCAGCTGTAGCACCGAATTCACAATCAACTCTCCATGCAAGATTATCTTTTGTAGTAGCCTTCATGTTAGGCTCTAAATCAGAACCAAGCATCTCAGCGAACTTAGCAGCATGTTCAGCCTCTTCGTAAGCCGCTTTCTCCCAATATAAACCAACTTCTGGATATCCCTCTCTGTGAGCGACACGAGCCATGCAAAGATACATACCAACTTCAGAGCACTCTCCTTCGAAGTTTGCTTTAAGCTGATCAAAGATAAATTTCTTATCCTCATCGCTGATGTCAGGGTTATTTTTTACTGTGGCAGCATATACTCCGAATTCATGCTCAGCAGCAAGCTTAAGCTCACCTTCAACCTTTTTGAATTTATCTGCACCTACGTGACATACTGGACACTCTGCAGGAGCTGCATCTCCCTCATAAATATAACCACATACACTACATACCCATTTTGCCATTTTGATTTCCTCCTTAAAATAAATAGTTAGTAATAATATGTCCATTACGAGTCAGCTTTAGCCGCACAATCTGGACACAGTCCGGAAAAATTAATACAATATTTTTCTATTTTTCCGGAGAAATTTGTTTGTACATTTTGAATAAATTCTTCCTGAATATCCGCATCAATATCTATAAAGCGTCCACATTCCCTACATGAGAAGTGACAGTGTGGAATGATGTTCGGATCAAAACGGTCAGGTCCGTCTTCTGTCGAGATCTTCTGAACTTTTCCTAAATCAGCTAAAAGCGTCAGATTTCTATAAACTGTTCCGCGGCTGATATTCGGATATTCTTCCCGAATCTCTCCATAAATTGTCTCCGCAGTAGGATGATCAGTCCTGCCAGAGAGAGCATGTAAAATTGATTCACGTTGTCGACTGTATTTAATCATGTAACACCTCTCTTTGAATAATAGGAATTGTTACTGATATCATAATACATTGTTGATTAACTTTTGTCAATAAGAAAATAGTAATTATTCCTAATATTTTTAATTTCCCTTATAAAATTAACGTTTTAAAGCAGAGATACGCTGATGTGTTAAAGAGCAACAGCATAAAAGTTGTTGATAAAATTCACCATTTTATTCTATTGAAAGCCCTTCATCATAGAATGATTTTCGCGGCATATAATAACTAGAGGAGGATATATTTATGAAGAGATTTATTACTTATGTGTACATATATGATAAGGGCGAGAAACAAAAGAATACGGGATTTATAAAAGTGGATGTTGCAGATGATGTATTTAAACTGGATATCAGAATACAGAACATAGGAAGATTTAATGGAAGATGTCCTGTTCTTATAATGGCAGGAGCGAATGATATTGCCGGTATTAAAATTGGGGAGCTGGATGTTCGAAGGGGAAGTGGCAACGGGCAGTATATTTTAGAACGATCAGGGATTAAAAATAGTAAATACACATTTGAGGATGTGATGGCGATAAGGATAAATATTTCTGAGCACACATTTCTGGCAAGCTGTTGGAAGGATAATATGGCAGACATGATAATGCAGAAGTACAAATTATGGAATGAACCTGATAATCAGCCTCAGCCAGCAAATAATTGCGGCGCAGAAGAAAGCAGCATCGAACTTCGTACAAAAAAGACATTGGAGAATCAGGATGTAATAAGAGAAAATCCGGAGCTGGAAAGTGAGCATTCTGACGCACCATTTACACCTGATAATGAATTAAAGAAAATAGATGTTACTGAAATAAAGTCATTACCGAAGAAAAACTGGTATTTATGTAACAACAGTTTTCTTTTGCATGGCTTTTTTTCATATCATTATCTTGTGATTAAGGAAAAAGAAGAAAATGGTCAGAAGAAATATTATCTTGGAGTGCCTGGTATATATGAAAGACCAGAAAAAGCGATGGCACTTTTGTTTGGATTTCCAGAATTTGAAGCAGAAAAATCCAACAAGCCTGAGCCTGTTGGAGAGTTTGGGTACTGGTATTGTCTGCTTGATATGTAAAACAAAACAAACAGGCTGAATACAAGCTAATAGAACACATGTGATCAGAACGCATACCAGCAGATGAATATATCTAAACTCGGAGAGCATCATGTTTAAGCATGCTATATAAATAGTGGTCCTTCATCTGACCACCGAGGCACAAATATTCACGGCAGGTTCCTTCAAGCGTGAAGCCAATTTTCTCAAGGATATGTACGGACGAATCGTTGCCGACGCATACCATAGCGGTTATTCGGTTTAGATTCAGATTGAAAAAAGCTATATCGAGGCAGCATTTTATCGCTTCTGTGGCATATCCTTTATGGTGATACCTGCTTGAAAATTTGTATCCAATCTCGGCACTGTTGTAGTAGAACTTGCTTACGTCGTGCAGGCACACCGTCCCGATAATAGAAGAAGGATCTTCTTTCAAAAAGACATAATATCTTATGGTTGTCTGCTTGATTGCAGCATTATATTCGTAGCGGAGAAGCTTCTGATGATGTGCTGCTGTATAGAAGTCGGGAAGCCTGTCTGTCTCATATTTTTCAAAAAGTTCTCTGTCTCTGTTGTAGAAATCTAACACCATATGTGCGTATTCTGGCTTTAAAATCTTTAGTATTAAACGATCTGTTTCATATTGAAATAACATATTTGCGTCCTTTTACTAGTCGGGTTATAATATCATATGATATGATTAATCATTATGTAACTGTTCAGTATCTTCATATATTTCTGTACTGAATAGCTATATCATTATAGCATTTTGGAGAATAATAAGCTATGACGCAGGATGAAAAATATATGAAAGAAGCCATAAAGCAGGCGAAAAAAGCATATGCACTTGACGAGGTGCCAATAGGATGTGTAATTGTGCAGGATGACAAAATAATTGCGCGTGGATATAACAGGAGAAATACAGACAAGAATACACTTGCGCACGCTGAAATTACTGCTATTAAGAAAGCAAGTAAGAAAACAGGAGACTGGAGATTAGAGGATTGCACATTGTACGTGACACTAGAGCCATGCCAGATGTGTGCAGGAGCAATAGTACAGTCTAGAATGAAGCGTGTAGTGATTGCATCGATGAATCCCAAAGCAGGCTGCGCAGGTTCTGTCATTAATCTCCTTCAGATGTCACAGTTCAATCATCAGGTCGAACTTGAGAAAGGCGTACTTGGTGAAGAATGTTCGCAGATGTTGTCGAATTTTTTTAAAGAGTTAAGAAAACGCAAAAAGGATTGACAATCATGGGCTTTATAGATTATACTTAAGTCTCCGAGCAGCCGGGGTGGTAGCGGTACCTTGCACCAACAATCCGCTATAGTTGGGGTGATGTCTCGTAGAGGGTTTAAGTGGTGAAGCTGCCCTTCATAAGTGGCGTTGACGTCTGGGTCTTGCGCAATGGAAATCTGTGAACCGGGTCAGGGTAGGAATACAGCAGCCCTAAGCAGAAGCTTTCATGTGACGTGAGGTCGCCTGGAGGGAGTTAACTGTGAAGGTAACGTTCATTGCAAGGATTCGAAGCGGGATGCTCGGTTTTTCTATGAAAATGTACTATGTGCCATTGGGAATTTCCTGATGGTATTTTTTGTTTTATTATATGATGATATGAGGGGCAAAAGGTGCTTTGCCCTCATTTGTGATTAATCAGATACAAGGAGGCAGAAGATGATACAGGATATTGGACCACATGATTTCAATATAGTATTCAAAGATGAAGAACCAGACGCAGACAGCAAAATTATTTTCTTGTCAGAGGGAAAGATATATGTGCTTGAAAAAGAAAAAGTAATTGATTTTCCGACATATGCGGATATAGATTTTATAAATCAGGACAATTTGCAGTATTTGTTCTCGATGGATGATGATAAATATTTCCGCTATCATCTCGATGGAATGTCTGATATTGCTGACATGTACCAAAATGCAGCAGGCGTATGGAAGACCAGACATGAACTACGCCAGACTGCGCCAAAGGAGCAGACTCTTGTGGCAATAACCGCCATGCATCTTGACGGCTGGTATGAAAAAAATAAATTCTGCGGAGCGTGTGGAACCAGAACTGTATATGATAAAGAAGAGAGAATGATGCGTTGTCCGAAGTGCAATAACATGATTTATCCACGAATAAATCCTGCGGTTATTGTCGGAGTCACAAATGGTGACGAGATTTTACTTACCAAATACAGAGGCAGGGAATATAAGAATTATGCACTTGTAGCTGGTTTTACAGAGATAGGTGAATCATTTGAAGAGACTGTCCGCCGGGAGGTAATGGAGGAAGCTGGAATAAGAGTCAAAAATATCAGATATTACAAATCACAGCCATGGGCATTTTCAGATAATGTGCTGGCAGGATATTTTTGTGAAGTGGATGGAGATGCTACAATAAAGATGGACAGAGACGAGCTTTCAGTGGCGAAATGGGTTAAAAGAGAGGATATCCCCACAATCCTAGAGGAATTAAGTCTGACTCATGAAATGATTCGCAAATTTGTTGTTGACAAAGGCATTTGATAAATGTATAGTGAAACGGTAGGAATTAAAAAGAGGTGTAAAGTATGAAGATATCAACAAAAGGAAGATATGCTCTTCGACTCATGATTGATTTAGCGCTTAATGATGGCACAAAGCCTGTAAGTCTTAAGGATGTAGCGAACCGACAGGGAATTTCGGACAAGTATCTTGAGCAGATTATTTCGGTATTGAACAAGGCTGGATATGTCAGAAGTATCCGTGGAGCACAGGGTGGATATTTGCTTAAGAAAGAACCAAAGGAATACACAGTTGGTATGATTCTCAGACTTACAGAAGGCAGCCTTGCACCGGTAGCATGTATTGAGGATGATCAGATTGTCTGTGAACGGCAGGATGCATGTGTTACATCTATGGTTTGGAAGAAGATTAATGATGCGGTCAATGACGTAGTAGACAATATTACTCTTCAGGATTTATGCGATTGGCAGAATGAGAAGAACGGGCAGTATATAATATAAGAAAGAAGGTAGTTAGATGAGCAGATTAGTATATTTAGATAATGCTGCTACAACACAGACATATCCAGAGGTTGTGGACGCAATGCTTCCATATTT
Organism: uncultured Agathobacter sp.; assembly: GCA_934359755.1. Classification (GTDB taxonomy): domain Bacteria; phylum Bacillota; class Clostridia; order Lachnospirales; family Lachnospiraceae; genus Roseburia. The sequence goes on along the minus strand of CAKRLV010000019.1, from coordinate 22,158 downwards.
TACAGAGCATTATGGTAATCCATCAGCTATTTATAGTTTTGCAGATGAAGCAGAGCGCGCAGTAGATGCGGCGCGTGGAAAGGTCGCTGATTTAATCGGCGCAGGCAAAGACGAGATATATTTTACAGGTGGTGGTTCAGAATCAGATAACTGGGCACTCAAAGCGACAGCAGAGGCATATAGTCCAAAGGGAAAACACATCATCACATCCAAGATAGAGCATCATGCTATTTTGCATACAGCAAACTGGCTTGAGAGACATGGATTTGAAGTGACTTATATAGATGTAGATGAGAATGGTGTCATCAAGCTTGACGAGTTAGAGGCAGCAATCAGACCAGATACTATTCTTATTTCAGTGATGGCAGCGAACAACGAGATTGGAACAATCGAGCCAATTAAAGAGATTGGTGCAATTGCTAAGAAGCATGGAGTTCTTTTCCATACAGATGCTGTACAGGCATTTGGACATATTCCGATCAATGTTGATGAGATGAATATTGATATGCTTAGCGCAAGCGGTCACAAGATTAACGGACCAAAGGGTATTGGTGTTATGTATATCAGAAAGGGCGTAAAGATTCGTTCTTTCATACACGGAGGAGCGCAGGAGCGTCAGAGGCGCGCAGGCACTCATAATGTTCCAGGTATCGTAGGACTTGGCAAGGCGGCAGAGATTGCCGCTGCAAATATGCAGGCGGATACAGAGTATGAAGTAAAGCTTAGAGACCATCTTATAGAGCGTGTATTAAGTGAGATTCCGTATTCACGTCTTAATGGAGACAGAACAAACAGACTCCCTAATAATGCAAACTTCTGCTTTAGATTTATCGAGGGAGAGTCAATGCTTATTCTCCTTGACCAGAATGGAATCTGCGGAAGCTCAGGTTCAGCATGTACATCAGGATCACTTGATCCATCGCATGTATTGCTTGCAATAGGACTTCCACATGAGATTGCACATGGTTCACTGCGTCTTACACTTTCAAAGGAGACAACTCTTGAAGATATTGATTATACAGTGGACAAGCTTAAGGAAATAATTGCGAGACTTCGCAGCATGTCTCCACTTTACGAAGATTTTGTGAAGAAGAATAAATAAATACTTACTTGTGAGCAAATCATGAATTAGAAAGGACGCAGCTACGAATATACAGACAGCTGTGAAAGGATATACAATTATGGCATATAGTGAAAAGGTTATGGACCATTTCAACAATCCTAGAAACGTTGGCGAGATGGAGAATCCAAGTGGTGTAGGAACAGTTGGAAACGCTAAATGTGGCGATATCATGAGAATATATTTAGACATCCAGGATGGAATAGTAATGGATGCCAAGTTCAAGACTTTCGGATGCGGAGCAGCCGTTGCGACAAGCAGCATGGCTACAGAACTTGTAAAAGGAAAGACAATCCAGGAAGCACTTGAGGTTACAAACAAGGCTGTTATGGAGGCTCTCGATGGACTTCCACCAGTTAAGGTTCATTGCTCACTTCTTGCAGAAGAGGCAATTCATGCAGCACTCTGGGATTATGCAGAGAAGAATGGTATTGAGATAGAAGGTCTTGAGAGACCAGTCAATGACATCAGCGAGAAAGAGGATGACCCGGCTGACGAATATTAATACCATAGGTGTGAAAATATGATACAATATATGCAGTTATCACCATATATGAGGTGGTAGCTGCATTTGTGTATTAATTAGATTTTTTTATTTGAAAATTTTGTTACTATTAAAAATCTCCTCGTGTATCAAATCTTGTAGTATATTTCGCAAAAGCATTTATTACTTCTTTAGAGTAGGAGCGAGCTATTTTGGTTGTTAAGTGATTTGATAATTCTATAGTTCCCGATGTAATTCTATAAATATGTGCCATATTTACAATATATGAACGATGTGTTCGTATAAATTCACTAGGTAAATGTTCGATTATTTTATTTAAAGATGACATTTGTTCATAGCATTTGCCATTTACCGTTAGGATATCCACATAATGTAATCTACTTGAAAAAGCAAGTATATCTGTATATGGAATACTTACAATTTCTTTTTTATTACGATATATGTAAGAGTTGTTAGATAGTTCATTTGAAATTTCATCTAAGCATAAAAATAAAGTATTTTCTTTTACTGGTTTAAGTAAATAATTTAAAGCTCTAACCTCGTATCCTTTAAATACATATTCTCTGAACGCAGTTAAAAAAACTATAATACCTTTATATCCTAATAATCTAAGTCGCTTTGCTACATCGATTCCATTCAATTTATTCATTTGGATATCAAGAAAAAATGCCGAAGGTTGATTTTCACGAAAATCTGGATTGCTTGAAAAATAATCTTCGCCAGATTTATATTCGTCTATGTCAATATTTAAATAATGTTTTTGTCCATATGTTGATATTCCTTTTTTTAATCTCTCAGCTTCAATTGATGAGTCTTCCAGAATGATTATTTTCATATTCATAGTTAATTTTTATTCTCCTTATCGGGAAGCATTATGTGTACAGAAAAAACATTATTTTCGGATGAAATTTGTAACATTCCACCTGCATTATCTATAATTTCCTTTACCCGTTTTAAACCTAAACCGTGCCCGTTTTCTGATTTAGAACTTAAAATCTCAAAGCTATTTTTTTTCTTTAGTACACCATCATAGTTATTTTCTATGTGAATAAGTATCATATTTTGATAGGGTTTTATATAAAAGTAAATATAGGGTTGTTCTTCTAAATTAGAGATTAAAATTTTTTCGCATGCTTCTATAGCATTATTCCATAAATTTCCAAGTAATGATGATAGTTCAACGGAATCTAGAGGAAAAATTTCTGGAGTAATGATGGAATATTTGGTTTTGATGTTGAGTTGTTCTGCATGATCTAATTTGGCTGTTAAGATGCAATCAATAGCAACATTTCCGGTTGCTATTGTTGTATTTGTTGTTGCGAGGGTTTTATTGTATTGTTCAGTATAAGTTATAAGCTCGTTCCATTTTTTGTTTTTTACTAAAAGGTTAATGGCATCAACATAAATTTGCATGTCATGCTTCATTTTTCTTAGTCGTTCAGTTGTTTCACACAGGCTGTTAAACTCTTTTCTTTCCAATTCATAGATTCTCTGTTTATCATGCAGGTGTTGATTCTCATTTTTTGAATGCCCTAGTTGATATATGTACATTAATAGAGTTAAAAATAGAACAATAAAATATAAGTTTATAAAAGATAATCTTGTTGAAAAGGAAGAATTTCCAAATTTGTCTATAAACTCTAAAGATAATCTTAATATATAGTGACCGATTGCAAGTCCTGAAATTGTAATAAATATATAAATAATTTTTTGAAATAGTGAAAGATATATATCTTTGTTTGCAACATAATGAAGCAATAGTACAATTACAGCAATCATTGTTAAATATAGCATGGTATAAGGTTTACGTAGAGTACCACCTAAGAGCAATTCAGGAGATGCACCTTTATAAAGTGTAATAGGAATAAAAAAAGTAATCTGCTCAGCTACTAAACATATAATTGAGTATGCTACCCCCCAGAAGATTCGTAGAATTATATTATCTTCAAAGAAAATAATGGTATATGCTATATCTAAAATACATGAGGATAATAATGTGACATATGATGAAAGTTCTAGTGCGTTCATAAAGCATAATGTTATAAATTGCATCAATGCAAATGAAAATATCAGATAAGTTCGTTGTTTCAATTCAGTTTTAATATGTAATTTCATATGAATGAATAATATGAATAATATCAGTTCAATTAAATTAACAATGTATTCCCAAATATAGTCAATAAACATAAAATAACCTCTTTAACATAATTTATAAAGTCAGTTTAGCATTTAAAAAATATATGTACAATATGATATATTACCATTCGTGCATATTGATATACCATTCGTGCATAGTGGGGTTGAAAAAAATAAAATGCTTGTTATATTAGATTTGTGATGAGGTAAATGTAGTCGTATAGGCTACCAGCAAACAGAAGGAGAGAAATATATGAGAAAAATTCGTTGCATTGCATGTGTCATGGTACTAAGCATGATCCTCGGCTGCGGCAGTAGTAATCGTGATTCAACACAAGTGGAAGATACAAGCAATGATACAGAACTGTCGTCAATAATAAATGATGATAGTGATGAACTTTTGAGAAAATCAGAAGGTACAGTCAGGCTGGGATTTCAGTCGGCAGACAAATACGAGTATACATATTCGGGTACAGAAATGGAAGTTCCATTATATGTTGGTATGGAAGATAATTCTGAGGATGTCGAAGTGGCAGCAATTTTGTTTTTGAATGGAGAGGTACAGCCATATTCCTATGAATTAAATGGAGAGTTGAGTGCAAAGCAAATGGTTCATTTTTTTACATTAGGACCAGATGAAATGATTAATTTTACAGCGCATGTCACTCCAATATCTGGCGAAAAAGGCAATGTGGTTGGTATGCAGTTTGCGACCGTATTCAGATCTGATTATTTACCTGAATCGGAGGGAAATACATCTTTTGGAAATTGTGGAAAAATATCTGCTACTGTAAGTATACCTGTGAATATGAAAGCTGATGGCGTGAATAAATCCAAGGCAGATTTGATTAAAACAGAAGTTACAGATATTCCAGAGGAAATTATGTCATGGATTGAAGGATTTGTAGTCAACGATACGGATAATCCCCTGGATTATATGTCGGCCATGACAATAGAAACAGATGAACAGAGTAATTGTCTGTATTCTAAAGATGGTAAATTACATTTGACTCTGCAAATGTATGGAGGAAAAGAGATTATACATAAGATAACATTTTTTATAAATAATCAACCTGTTAAAGTAGGAGACTATGATTATGTAGAAGCAAGGACAACAACTGATAAAATGACTGTCTTTGAGGTGGATATTGATGTATCAGAATGTGAAGAAATAAGTTCTTTATATGCAGTTGCAATCACTGCTGGAGAAGATTATCAAATTCAAGACGATACAATTCAGACGGAAAATTATTTGTTGATAAATAGGTGATTATATATGAAAAAAGTAGAAAATGTCTTGCTGATTCTGTGCGGTGTTTTTATATTTTCGGCATGTGGAGGTGCTGGAAATAATGTACATAGTACAAAAGATACGGAAATAGAACAAGATACAGAAAATAAAAATATAACTTTTAATTATTTTGAATACGATGAGGTTAAAAATAAATTAGTTCTCTTAGAAACCTCTTCAAATAATATATTAGCTCAGATACCTGTGAAAGATACGGAGATAATTGATTCATACGGTAAAATTTCGGATGGATATGTGGTTGTGAAATCAACTTACGATGAAGATGTGAATAATTCAAAGAACATAAATGGACTTGTATTCTCGACTGGAACAACTAAGGAAAAATTTTCGTATGAATACATAATATATGATGATGAGCTTAATGAAAAAGAAGTAATCGATTTGAAATCTATGATTTCATCTGACTTGATTGCTGAAATAGAAGAATATCAGTCTCAAGCTATGATAGAACCATCGGGACAGAAAATTGCCTGGAGTACGATGAAAGGTATTTATGTTTTGGATATTAAGAGTGGTGAGCTGATGATGCACAAACTAGAAGATGACAGATTTTCTACATATGAAATTGCGTTTGTTGATGAAAATACATTAGGGTTTTATAGAACAGCAGGAGAAAAAGTCATAGATACAAGATATGGATATTGGAATTTGAAAGAGGACAAGCTTTATTTTTCACAGGAAAAAGATTATAGTCCAAGCCTGATTCGAGTGTCTGGAAAATATATGATTTTAAATGATGGCGAGGATCCGACTACGAATAAGTCCAGTGGAAAAGTACTTATCTATGATTGCAGGAATAATCAGGCGAAAGTACTTCAAGTGGATAATACAGAGAGTACATTTGCGGATATAACAAATGACGGAAAATACCTGATTGCATATTATAATTGCAACAGTGAACTTACAAAGCACAGAATCAGAGTATATGATGTGTCGGATGAAAAGTGTGTAATGGAGAAAAAATTTAAGACAGATACAGGTGTGAATTTATATGATTTTCTCAATGTGGATAAGGATTATATGTTGATTGGAAATGGAAAATCCGGGAAGGTGATTTATTATGCATTTACAACTTGATAATGTTTCAAAGAAATACGTTGATTTCTATGCTCTTAAATCTATTAATTTCACATTTGAGAATGGAGTATATGGTTTGCTTGGGGCAAATGGAGCAGGAAAAACTACGTTAATCAATATTTTGATAGGGGCAGCAAATGCTACTGATGGAGCGATTCTTTTAGATGGAGTCAATATCAGACAACTGGGGACGGATTATTTAAAACTGATAGGCTTCATGCCGCAATATCCTAAATTTTATCCCAATTACAGGGTTGATGAATTCCTGGATTATATGTGTTGCATAAAAAATATAAAAAAGACGTATAGAAAAAATAGAATAGATGAGGTGTTAAGAGACGTAAATCTGGTAGAACAAAAGAAGAAAAAAATTAAAGAATTATCTGGTGGTATGCGTCAAAGACTTGGAATTGCACAGGCGTTATTAAATAATCCGCAAATTCTTATATTGGATGAACCGACGGCGGGACTTGACCCGGGTGAAAGAATAAGATTTAGAAATATCATTACAGAAGCTGCAAAGGACAGGATGATTCTTGTTGCTACGCATATAGTGTCAGATATTGAATACATTGCAAATCATATAATTATGCTACAGAAGGGCGATGTGGCATGCGAGGGAACTGCTGAAGAATTGAGAGAGAAAATCAATGGGCAGGTGTTTGCGATGCGTGTAAGTGAGAAAGAAGCTGAGAGCATAAGGAGAAATTATCTGGTATCCAATATGAGAAGAGAAGATAATATGGTTGTGCTAAGGGTGATTAGTGATCATATATTAGATGGAGCAGAGATTGTAGAGCCGCAGTTAGAAGATGTTTTTCTGTCTATTTTTAAGAAGGAGAGTGGGATTTATGAAAACTCTGTATTATGAGTTGAGAAAAGAATTTATAAGAAAATCCTTCTTACTGATATTTGGAACATTCGTTATTGCAAATGTTTTTCTGATGGAATGGGATTACCATACAAATGGTGGTTTTAGTGAAGACTATGTTAAAGCATATGTATCAGATAAGCAAAATTTATATTATGGGGAACTACATAGGAAACTTGAAGGAAAACTTGATGCTGAAAAAGTCTCATATATATCAGATGAATATCTGAAAGATAAGAAAGCAGTTAGTGGAGATTACAGTAAGGAATATGATGAAACTACACATACTGGGTATATTTGGGGTGACTATGCTGTTATAAATTCCTATTTTTATTCGCCAATAAAATATCTTGTTACATATAAAGAACAAAATGATTTGTTACTTCGTAATGCAAAGCAAAATATTAACTTTTTTACAGAGAAGAATAATTCATATGAAGTGGAGAAAAGCAAGTTTATCGTAAAACATTATAAAGATAGAAATCCGCTGCTTTTTTATGAAACCAGTGGATGGAAAAATTTATTTTTATACGACAAGTCAGATATGTTTATCTTGATATTGCTGTTATTGGGAATTCTTCCTTCTTTCTCGCTGGAGAGAAAAAATGCAATGGAAACAATCCAGATGACATGTGCACCTGGAAGTAAATTATATATACCGATAAAAATTATGGCACACGCACTAATGGCAATAGTTTTTGAACTGGTTTTTAGTATATGCAATTTTATAGTCATTAATAGTGAATATGGATTAACTGGTTCCAAAATGATGCTATATTCTATAAATGCATATCAATATACTCCATTTAATATGTCTGTGTTGGAATTTTATCTGGTATTAGTATTATCAAAGTGTATAGGTTTTGCAATCATTGCAATTGTTATGACTTTAATTGCCAGATTAGTTAGAAACACATATGCAGCTTTTTTAATTATAATTGGCTTTGTGTGTAGTTTTCTTTATTTTAGTGGTTTTAATGGTGGAATTACTATGAGGGAAAAGATTCTCACGCTGATTAGTCCTTTTTCATTGTTGAAAATTGGAGAAATGTCGACTTCACTTGGAGAAATAAAAATTTGCGGGCATTTTTTACCGTTTAGTAATTGTTTGTTAGGAATTCAGACTATTTTGCTGATTCTGGTTTTTATAATATTTTATGTGATAGAAAAAAGAGAGAAGGAGATTAGATGATTTTATCGGAGTTATACAAAGTATTCATAAAACAACGGCTCATTTTGTTTTTGATAGTGTTGTTGATGATTAGCTGTGTATATCATATTTTTATTGGATATGACACCACAAATACAATAAGTAATTGTGAAACTTATTATAATTCGTTTTTTGAAAAATATCAGGGAAAAATCACGGATAATAAAACTGAAAAAATAAAAGATGAATATAAAATAATAGAAAAAGATAATGAAAATCTATTAGCAAATAAGCGGGAAAAACAAGCATTTGAGTCATTTTACCACATTTATCTTTATGAAGTTGAGTCAGGAAGCGGATATCTGACAGACACAAGAGGCTGGGAAACATTGCTTTGCCATGACAGAATAAATTATTTTATGGTTATTTTTGTTATTCTGCTGGGAGTTATTTTGTTTTCTACTGAATATGAAAATGAGATGGATATTATGGCTGTGTCGACGCCAGGAAGAAACAGGCTTACGGGATGTAAGATTTTAATTGGAATTTTTGGAAGTGTGTTTGCGGGAGTTTTATTTCAGACAGTAAATTACATATATTTAATGAAAACAATCGGATTGGAAAATGAAAGTTATCCTTTGAACACGATTGAGTTTTTTGAGAGAGCCAGTTATAAAATAACACTTGGACAGACTCTTATGTTTAAAACTGTTTTAAATATATTTGGCTGTATGCTGCTTGTGAGTTTAGTTATGTTTTTTGTAGTGCTATTTAAAAAACGGGAGATTAGTATGGTATTATCAATACTTGCAGTGATTCTTCCGACAATGATCTTTTCAAATGGTTCTACAATATATAAAATTCCATGGGTATCATCTCTGCTTTCGGCTAGTGGATTTTTCTGGCCGAACATATATGGACAGAGTCTGGTAGAAGATAAATTGCAAAAGGTAATTTCATTTCAGGCTATAGATAAAAATTGGATGCTGTTAGTTTTATGTGCAGATGTTTTAAGCATGGTGTTTTTTATTACTATAGTTTTTTTTAAGTTTTCCAATTATTATATCCCAAGAAGAAAAAATAAAAAAATTAATAAAGCTATTATTTCAGGACTTTTAATGTGCTTTTGCCTGACAGGGTGCACCAAAAGCGGACAGAGTCAGGATGTGTCAATTGATGGTTCGCTTGGTGCCCAAACAAGTATTTCGGATGGTAAATATGTGTTCTATATTGATTCACAGGAGAACAGTATATACTGCGAAGATGACATGAAAAATAGAGTTGCGGTCACGAGAAATGTATTTCCAATAAAGGATAACATTACAAATATTTTTATTGATAATAATAAATGTTACTACCTTTTAGAAAATGATACGAGTACTGATTTTTATGTATATAGTATTGATTTGGATACGTTTGAACAGAAATTGGTATACAGTACAGGTAGCAAGAATACAGAAGATTTCTATGGATTGGCACATGATGAATCTTCGGATGTTAACAAAATACTGGAAAATATAGTTAATGTTAATTGGTTTATTGTTACAGATAAATATATATATTATCAGAAAGACAGCAGTATATATAGGTGCTCACTTGTAAGTGGCAGGCAGTATATTGTTGATGAAAGTGTCTCTGATGGCGAGGTTCGGTATAAAGATGGAACGTTGTATTATACAGACGCACATGGTAAGGAAATTAGTTATAATGAGAGCAGGTGAAATGGGAGGATTTTCTGTTTCTTGTTGGAATTAAAGCATCATTTGTGGTATGGACATCTATTTTAAATTCTAGTATTCTTTTGTATATAGTAATTCTTGTAGAAGCTGTTATTTGCAATAGTTATATTACTTTATATAATAGCGGAAAGGAAAATATGAAAGAAAAAGTAGTAGTAGGAATGTCTGGTGGAGTAGATTCATCAGTTGCAGCATATTTGTTAAAAGAGCAGGGATATGACGTAGTCGGAGTTACAATGCAGATATGGCAGGATGAAGATGTATTCTTGCAGTCACAGGAAGGTGGATGCTGCGGACTCTCGGCAGTAGAAGACGCAAGACGAGTTGCAGCCACATTGGGTATTCCTTATTATGTAATGAATTTTAAGGCTGATTTTCAGCGGGACGTAATAGATTATTTTGTGTCAGAATATGAGAGAGGATATACGCCAAATCCATGCAATGCCTGCAACAGGTATGTCAAATGGGAATCGCTTCTGCACCGTTCTATGGAGATAGGTGCAGATTATATAGCAACAGGACATTATGCCAGAATTTCAAAACTTTCAAACGGAAGATACACTATCCGTAATTCAGTTACAGCTGCGAAAGACCAGACATATGCCCTTTATAATCTCACCCAGGATCAGCTTTCGCGAACTCTGATGCCTGTCGGAGACTATGAGAAGCCACAGATTAGAAAAATTGCACAGGACATAGGCCTTGAAGTCGCATCAAAGGGAGACAGTCAGGATATCTGTTTTGTGCCAGACCACGATTATGCAGGATTTATAGAGAGAGAGACAGGGCGTAAATATCCAACAGGCAATTTTGTGGATGAGCAGGGTAATATTCTAGGACAGCATAAGGGGATAATCCATTATACAATAGGACAGAGAAAAGGACTTGGCATTACAGCGGCCACACCTCTTTTTGTAAAAGAATTAAGGATGGATACCAACGAAGTAGTTCTGTGCAAAAATGAAAATCTATTTGAGAAGACATGCTATGTGAGCCATGTAAATTATATGGCAGAGCCATCTGTTGAAGCGGGAAAGAGAGCAGTCGGCAAAGTCAGATATTCCCACGCGGGGGCGCCATGTACGCTTGAACCGATGGAAAATGGCATAATTAAATGCACATTTGATGAGTCACAAAGAGCGATGACACCTGGACAGGCGGCTGTTTTTTATGACGGTGAGAATGTGCTATGTGGCGGAACTATAGAAAAAATGTGAAAACCATAGTAGCTACAGAAAAATGTGAAAACCATAGTAGCTACAGAAAAATGTGAAAATCATAGAAACTACAGAAAAATGTGAAAACCTATTGACACGGTATGAATTAACGTGTATATTAATCACATCGAAAAATCATATCAATACAGTAGGAATATAGGGAATTAATAAGGAGGATATAATAATGGCAAATATTTACAAAGGAACATTAGGATTAATCGGACACACACCACTTGTGGAACTTACTCATATCGAAGAAAAGTACAATCTTGAAGCAAGACTTCTTGCGAAGGTTGAGTATTTTAACCCGGCAGGTTCGGTAAAGGATCGTATTGCAAAGGAGATGATTGAGCAGGCTGAGAAAGACGGAAAACTTAAGCCAGGTTCTACAATCATTGAGCCTACATCGGGAAATACAGGAATTGGTCTTGCAGCTATCGCAGCAGCAAAAGGATACAGACTTATCATTGTTCTTCCAGAGACTATGTCTATTGAGAGAAGAAATATTATTAAGGCATATGGTGCCGAGCTTGTTCTTTCAGATGGAACAAAGGGAATGAAAGGTGCTATTGCCAAAGCAGAAGAATTACATGAGCAGATTGAGAACAGTTTCATTCCAGAGCAGTTCGAGAACCCTGCAAATCCAGCAGCACACTACAAGACAACAGGACCAGAAATCTGGGAAGATACAGACGGAGAAGTAGATGTATTCGTAGCTGGAGTTGGTACAGGCGGAACAATTTCTGGAGTAGGCAAATACTTAAAAGAGAAGAAATCTGATGTGAAGATTGTAGCTGTAGAGCCAGCAACATCAGCAGTTCTTTCTACAGGAAAAGCCGGAGCACATAAGATTCAGGGAATCGGTGCAGGATTCGTACCTAATACACTCAATACAGAGATTTATGATGAAATCATAACAGTAGAGAATGATACATCATTTGAATACGGCAAAGAGATTGCCAAAGCAGAGGGAATTCTTGTGGGAATTTCATCAGGAGCAGCACTTTATGCAGCTATCGAAGTTGCAAAGCGTCCAGAGAACAAAGGAAAGACAATTGTTGCACTTCTTCCTGACAGTGGAGACAGATATTACTCAACAGACCTTTTTAAAGATTAAATAAAAATGATACGCTATTCATGGCGTATCATTTTTTGTTTTGCAGGAAAATTTTTCCCGGCAAAATAAAATATAACAGAGACTGGCTTTTATATAGTACAGCTCATATATAATATAAATATTTAATTTTCAGAGAAATGACGTATCTTAAGATATACGCCACGTGCATCTGCGATTTCCTGACATTTTGCGATGTCCTCAGGTGGCAGGACATCTACTATTGAAAGCTGAGTATGTTTGAGTGTTTTATTACATTCTTCTGCGAAGTCAAGCATTGCGTCATATGCATTGTCAAATGTTGGACGTGTGACCTGATTATACTCCTCTGCGTTTGCAGCATTTAAGCTGATGGATACGCTGTCCACAACCTCGGCAAGTTCAGGGATGATATCTCGTTTGTGATAGAGATTGCCGAGCCCGTTTGTATTTACCCTGATAGGAAGTCCGTATTTTTCTTTTATATGCTTAGCGCTTGCAATCAAATTATCAAGAGCACATGTCGGCTCGCCGTATCCACAAAATACAAATTCGTCATATCCTGTAAAATCAAATGCATCAATTGCAGCAAGAATTTCATCAAGTGTTGGATCAACCTTGTGCCAGAGGCATTCTGCCTCGCCAATGGCATCTGTCTGCGAACGAATGCAGAAAGTGCATGCACAGTCACATTTGTTGGTTATATTTGCGTAAACCTGATTTTTGTATGTATAAATGATATCTGCCATAATTTCTCCTTAGTTTTCACCGATAAATTTACTTTTGAATCCAAGCTTATCAAGCATAAGTCCGAATATTACGAAGAATACTGCGCTTCCGCCGCTCTGAATTAAACTTCCAGAAAGAGACATAAAGAATGCTGTCTTTGTTCCGAACAAGATTGCCTCTGCAATGTAATATCCAGTACCAGAGATTAAGAAAGCGATAACTGTTGCGATGACATTTCTTAAAGTTACGATTTTCTTGCCCTTGCTTGTAAATGGAATAGTGATGAGCATTTTGATGATAATAGTAGCAGGTGCCCACATTGGAGCAGTAAGAAGGTCGGCAAGACCACCTCCGATAGCACCAGCAGCAAAAGCATAAGGTGCTGGAAGCAGTGCGGCTGCCAGATATATAAGGCTGTCGCCAAAGTGGATATAGCCACCGTTTGCACCAACTGGTACATGTCCTATATACGCAGTGAAAACAGTAATCAGTGCAGCCAGAAGCGCTGTCGATGTGAGGTATTTCACCTGCTTGTTCGTTGTAATTTGTGTTGATACGGTTTTGCTCTCTGCGGTCTTATCTGCCATAGATAGTGCCTCCTTTAATAAGTTCTATTAGATATTTTTCAAAATTAACTCCGTCTGAAGTTGATATGTCGTCGTTCATAGTATCAGCGATACTGTGATACAAAAATGAATTTGCAAGATTCATAGAATCTGCGGTGCTTAACCCGTTAAGATGGCACCCGCACATCACAGACGCAAATAAATCGCCAGTTCCAGAGAAGGACTTGTTAAAGAAATGGGATTTGCTCTCGCAGATTCCATCTGCCGTGATTGAAAGATTATATATAAACGGTGATGTATCGTCTTTGCATTTTATTCCCGTAATCACCACATCCTGATCCTTGTGGGATGCCTCTCTTAATTTAAGTCCGATTTCGTTTGCAAATTCTAAGAGACTGTCTTTGGTGGCATATTTATATACTTTTTTAAAATCATAGTCTGCAAGCAGACACGCCTCTGTGAGGTTTGGTGTAATAAGATCCGCTTTGCGTGAAAGTTCTTTCATACTCTCAAGAAGCTGTGGCGAATATATAGAATATGTTCGTCCATCATCACCCATTACAGGGTCTACAAGTAAAAAAGTGTCCTCCTTGTAAAAGTGTTCAAGAAAGGTAAAAAAGCTCTTAATCTGTTCGCTGCTCATCATGAAACCACTGTAAATACCATCAAAAAAGGCTCCGTTTTTCCCCCATGCATCGATGTACATAGGAAGCATATCAGATAAATCTGTGTAATGATAATGAGGATACCCGGTCTGATTAGTTAATACTGCGGAAGGAAGTGGGCAACACTGAACGCCAAGAGCGGACAAGACAGGTATTGCGGCAGTGAGTGAACATTTGCCAAAACCTGATAAATCGTTCATGACAGCTACTTTTTTCATGTGTTTCTCCATAATTTCTTTTTATGGTTCATTATATATGCATCTGGATATAATTGTATATCCAAATTGTTCAAAAATTATAATACCAGATTACTTTTTGAAAAATTGGACAATCTATGGTATTATACAAGAGTCTAAATATGACATGGAGGAATAGATATGTTCCAGAAGAAACAGGTTATTTATAGTGAGACACTTGGCGTGTGTCAGGTAGAGAATATAGTCCAGCTTTCAGTATCGAAGGAATCACCTGCTGTGGCGTATTATGTACTTAAACCACTGATTGGAAGAGAAAAAGTATCATACATTCCGGTCGAGCATCATCAGGTTGTGCTGAGGGAACTCTTTTCATACAAAGAGGCAGAGGAATTGAAGAATACTGAATTATATAAGAAGGACGACAAAATTAAAGCGGCAGTTGATTATGTTTTAGGAAGTGACAGTGTACAGGAGGAATAGAATGGGGCAGCAGGCAATACATAAGTTTACACTCGGAACCAAGGAGTTTGATGATAAGAACTCAGAATTTCAATATGATAAGGGCTGGTACAGCATCACGGATATTGTTGGCGAAGCTAGAAATACTATATACAGATCGCAGAATGCGCAGGAAGCATATAACAAGTGGAATGTATATATAGGCAGAAAGAAGGAACGTCCTTCTGCAGAAGAACGAAGAAAGATGCGTGAAGAGGCAAGAAAGAAATAATATTTAATGCATATAATGTTTTTTTATACTATAATGTAATAGAACCTTGAACTTGAACAAGAAAGGACGTAAATTATGAAGAGAATAGGTATGTTAACTAGTGGTGGTGACTGTCAGGCTCTTAATGCGGCTATGAGAGGCGTTGTAAAAGCCCTTGCTGCTAATGTAGATGAACTTGAAGTTTATGGGTTTGAGAATGGATATAAGGGACTGATTTATGGAAATTACCGTCTGCTTACATCTAAGGATTTTTCAGGGATTCTTACAAAAGGTGGAACAATTCTCGGATCATCTCGTCAGCCATTTAAGCTCATGCGTGTGCCGGATGAGAATGGTCTTGATAAGGTAGAGGCGATGAAGCAGACATATTATAAATTAAATCTGGATTGTCTGGTTATTCTTGGTGGAAATGGAACTCAGAAGACAGCGAATCTTCTAAGAGAAGAGGGACTTAATGTCATCCATCTGCCAAAGACTATTGATAATGATATCTATGGAACAGATGTTACATTCGGATTTCAGAGTGCTATCAATGTGGCAACAGATGCTATTGACTGTATTCATACGACCGCTGCATCCCACAACCGTGTATTTATTGTAGAGGTAATGGGACATAAAGTAGGATGGCTTACATTGTATGCTGGAGTTGCTGGCGGGGCAGATATTATTTTACTTCCAGAGATTCCATATGATATTGATAAGGTTGTAAGCGCTATACAGGCCAGAACCAATGAAGGCAAGGGATTTACAATACTTGCTGTAGCAGAGGGGGCTATCTCTAAAGAAGACGCAGAACTTTCCAAGAAAGAATATAAGAAGAAAGTAGCTGAGCGCAAATACCCATCTGTTTCATATGAGGTAGCAGCTCAGATTGGTGAGAGACTTGGAAGTGAGGTGCGTGTGACAGTACCGGGACACACACAAAGAGGTGGAAGTCCATGTCCTTATGACAGAGTGTTATGTACCAGACTTGGATCAGCAGCCGCTAAGGCTATTATAGATGAAGATTATGGATATATGATTGCCATGATTAACGGAAAGACCAAGAGAGTTCCACTTGAAGAAGTAGCAGGAAAGCTCAAGACCGTTGACCCTGACAGTCAGATGATAAAAGAAGCAAAGAGAACAGGAATCTGTTTCGGAGACTAGAAAGAGCAGGTGAACAGGCGTGTCGTATCAAGCCTTATATCGTAAATTCAGACCCCAGGAATTTGAGGACGTAAAGGGGCAGGATCATATAGTTACAACTTTAAAGAATCAGATAAAGGCAGATAGGATAGGACACGCCTATCTTTTTTGTGGGACGAGAGGAACAGGAAAGACTACAGTGGCGAAGATTTTCGCGAAGGCAGTAAATTGCGAGAATCCAGAAGATGGAAGCCCTTGTGGCAAGTGTCCGACGTGTCAGGCGATAGCTGACGGAAGTTCTATGAATGTTGTGGAACTTGATGCGGCATCGAACAATGGTGTAGATGATGTCAGACAGATACGAGATGAAGTTGAGTATCGTCCTACGATGGGCAAATATAAGGTCTTTATAATTGATGAGGTTCATATGTTATCAAAGGCGGCATTTAATGCACTCCTTAAGACTCTCGAGGAGCCACCAGCATATGTCCTTTTTATATTGGCTACGACAGAACGTCACATGATACCAGCGACCATTATGTCCAGATGTCAGAAATATGACTTTCACAGAATCAGCATAGATACTATTGCGGACAGATTGTCAGAATTGATGGAGCAGGAAAATATCCAGGTAGAGCCCAAAGCTATCCGATATGTAGCTAAAGCTGGTGACGGTTCAATGCGAGATGCACTTAGTCTTTTAGATCAATGTATAGCTTTCCATCTTGGGGAGGCGCTTACATATGACAATGTTCTTGAGGTCTTAGGTGCAGTAGATACAGAAGTGTTTTCTAATATGCTTCGTCATATTATAAACCAAAATATAACAGGAGCCATAGGTGTTCTTGATGACCTTGTGAATGAAGGAAGAGAGCTTGGACAGCTTGTCGCTGATTTTACATGGTATATGAGGAACCTCATGCTTATTCAAAGTGCGGATGATATGGAAGATGTGCTTGATATGTCTACGGATAATCTTGCGGCACTCAAAGAAGAAGCACAGATGATTAAACCTGAAGTTCTTATCAGATACATTAAGGTTTTTTCGGAAGTAGGCTCACAGATAAGGCGTGCTACGCAGAAGAGAATTCTGATAGAAATCGCAATCATAAAGTTGTGCAGGCCGCAGATGGAACAGGATTACGATTCTATAATTGACAGATTAGACAGCATTGAGAAACGAATCAAAAATGGTGTACCTGTTGCAGCAGGAACTGTAGCAAATGGTCAGCCAGCAGAGGCTGCGCCAGTGAAGAAAGTACCTCTTCCAGCGGCAGTGCCAGACGACATTACAGAAGTTATCAAAAACTGGAACTCCATTCTGTCTGAGATAGGTGGAACTTCAAAAGTATATATGAAGAAGGCTGTGCCTACGCTCGGAAGCAATAAGGACCTTCAGCTTGTGCTCGATGATGACAATGCATTTGCATTTTTGAATGAGAATCGTGCAGAGTGTATTACTACACTAAGTGACAGGATTGCAGAGAGAATTGGTAAGAATGTAGAAGTTACAGTTAAGAAAAATGAATCATCATACTCGGCAAAAGAAGTAGTGCCGGATTTAAGGGACATGATTCAATTTGATATAGAAGAAGAGAATTTTTAAGGAGGATGCCCAAATGGCAAAAAGAGGCGGTTTTCCAGGTGGAATGCCAGGAAATATGAACAATTTAATGAAACAGGCGCAGAAAATGCAGCGTCAGATGGAAGAAGCCCAGAAAGAAATCGAAGAGATGGAAGTTACAGCTACAGCAGGTGGTGGAGCTGTTGAAGTTACTGTATCTGGAAAGCATGAAGTTACAAAGGTTAAATTAGCAGAAGAAGTTGTAGATCCAGACGATATAGAGATGTTAGAGGATCTTATCATGGCGGCTACAAATGAGGCATTGCGTAAGGTGGAAGAGACTTCACAGCAGAATATGTCTAAAATCACAGGTGGCCTGGGCGGATTATTCTAATGGATTATTATAGTCGTGAAATATCGAAGTTAATAGAAGAGCTTTCTGCGTTGCCTGGTATAGGTGCCAAATCGGCACAGAGATTGGCTTTTTATATTATTAACATGCCAGAAGAACAGGTTGAGTCTTTATCGAGTGCAATCTCTCAGGCAAAGAAAAATGTCAGATATTGTAAGTGCTGTTATACACTTACGGATCAGGAGATATGTCCGATTTGCAAGGATACGGCCAGAGACCATAAGACAATAATGGTGGTAGAGAATACTCGTGATCTGGTGGCTTATGAGAAGACGGGAAAGTTCGAAGGTGTATATCATGTGCTGCATGGTGCGATTTCACCGATGCTTGGCATTGGTCCGAATGATATCAAGCTCAAAGAACTTATGGTCAGACTTGAGGGCGATGTTGACGAGGTGATTATAGCAACTAATTCCAGCCTTGAAGGAGAAACCACAGCTATGTATATCAGTAAGTTGATAAAGCCTACTGGAATTAAAGTTACAAGGATAGCAAGTGGTGTGCCTGTTGGCGGAGACCTTGAATACATAGATGAAGTTACACTTCTTCGTGCATTGCAAGGCAGAACTGAATTATAGAAAGATTTGTCATATTCGCAAGAATATGACATTTTTTTGCGCTAAAAATTAATTTTTATTAAACAAATTATTCCAAAATCCACCTTTTGATTGTGATAGCATGTTTCAAAAAGGAGCGTGGATATGATTGAAATAGTGACAAAAAATGTGGAACAGATAGGAAGACCAACGGAAGATGATAGAATATACATATCGGACAAGGCATATAAGAGAGTGCGTCAGGAAGGGCTTGCTGAAAGAAGTGTGTTTGTACTCATGGGGCATACAGAAAGTAGTGGGGGAAAATATGCAACTTTTATAGAAGCTGCTATTCCCGTCTGGGATATTGAATTTGAACATAATGTGCCGATATGGAATAACCATGTCTGGAATGGCGTTTTCCAGGAAATAAAACAAAATTTTGAAGATGCTATAATTGTAGGTTGGGCTTTTGACAGAAAGGGTTACAGACCAGACAGTTCAGCGGAACTTGAAAAAGTACATAGAGAACATTTTGGTGGAGCGCATCAATTACTATTTTTAATAGACTCATTGCAAATGGATGAGAAATTTTATATCAACAAAAATAACCGGCTGTGTGAAAGACAGGGCTTTTTCATATATTACAAAATGGAGGAAAAAGAGAAAGAAAAACCACAGCCTGTGGTGGAAATGGAACTCCCGGAAGAAATTCCCATGAAAATCACATCAGAGCCAAGAACGACAAAAGCGCGTGCGCGTTACAGACAAACTATAAACTGTATGAATTCTGGTTCGCTGGAACAAAATAAAGGACTGTCAATTGCAATTGTAACAATGATTGCAATAATGGTAGTGCTTGCGGGAATTACAATGTACACAAAGGGCTTTTCACTCAGTGATAAATTCAAAACAATAGAGACACTTGCAAGCCCGGATAAAGAAGTGGAAACGCAAATACCAGTAGAAAATATATATAGATAAATGTTATACTAACAGAAGAAAAAATGGAAGGAACGAAAAAGATGGCAGGAAAAGCTGGTTTTACTACTGTTGAGACATCTGCAGAAGAATTGGCAGAGATAGATGCTAAAATAAAAGCACACAGAAGAAAATTCTGGGGCAGGATAATCGGAATTGCAGTAATTATTCTGGTTGCGTTTGCCTTTATACAGATATGGTTTGCTCTGCGTACATATGACAAATATGAGGTTAAGAGTACCTTCAAGGAAGGTGACAATAGTGCTTCGCATTTTGCGGATTTTGATGGCAATATAATTCAATACAGTAATGATGGAATTGTATATATGGACAATTTAGGGGAGCTTATCTGGAATCAGGCTTTTGAAATGACATCGCCTAAACTGGAAAAATGTGGAGATTATCTTGCCATATATGATGCTGGCGGAAAAGATATCTACATAATGCAGACAAGCGGAGTAGTAAAACAAATAGAGACATCTATGCTCATAAAAACTGTCTGTGTTGCTAATCAGGGGACAGTTGCGGTGCTGATGGAAGAAGACAATAACTTTTACGTAAAGCTATATGACAAAACGGGAAAAGAACTCGCAAGTGGTAAATTCTATGGAAACAAAGGAGCGATACCGGTAGATATAGCTTTGTCTTTTAATGCGCAGAAACTTGCCGTGGACCTGATAGATATAACTGGCGGAAGCGTCAAATCCAATATATCATTTTATAATTTTGGCTCTGTCGGTCAAAATGAAATAAACAACAATGTCGGCACTTTTACATATGATGATACGCTTATTCCTGAAATTGAATATGTAAGCAATAATTGTATGATTGCAAAAGGTGATAGAACCATTAAGATATTTGAAGGCTCACAAAAGCCAGAACTGGCAAGAGAAATTAAGTTCAAGAACGAACTGGAAAGTGTAATAAATTCCAACAAATATATTGCCGTTCTATATAGTAATCAGGATGAAGAAGCAACACATCACATCCAGATTTATGACATGAGAGGCAAGCTTGTTATGGAGAATGATACTCCGGTGTCATATACTAATGTAGAATTTCTCTCAAATAACGAGCTATTGATTAATAATTCATATAACTGTGAACTTTATACGGTTCACAGTATTAAGAAATTTTCATATACATTTGAAGTGCCTATGTATGGACTTCTATATAGAGGCGGTTCGAATGACTATATGCTGATAACTGAAAGTACAATGGAAGAGGTTCGCTTACGATGAATTGGCTGTTGATAGTAGTTGTTGTATTGTGGGCATTTTATATAGTGCGCGGCTATAAAAAAGGAATGCTTAAGATGCTGTATTCTCTTGTCTCGTGGATAGTTATACTTATCCTTGTGACAATGGCTACGCCGTATATGACAGAATTTTTGACCGCAAATACATCTATAGAACAAAATATACATAAGACGTGCAAGGAAAAATTAAAAAACCTGGTGACAGGCGATAATGCAGCAACGGATGCAGATATGGCCCCAGGCACAGACCAAGATTCAGACTCAAGTTCAAATTCAAGTGCGAACTCAGGCTCAGACTCAAGTTCCAATTCAAGTGCGAACTCGGGCTCAGACTCAAGTTCAAATTCGAACACAGATATAACGAAAAGTAATAAAGCGTTATTGGATGCATTGGGACTTAAAATACCAGAGGAACTGCTGGATTCAATTGCAGGGGATAATAACCTTGCAGACAGCTTCTTTGAAAGCACAGGATTATATGAACAGGCTGCAACAGAGATAACAGCGTTTGCTATGAAGGGTATTTCTTTCATTTTATGCCTTATAGTCGCAGTAATAATATCTCGAATAATATATGGCATGATTAGTATAGTAGAAGCTGCCCCAGTGGTTGGAACATTAAATAGACTGTTGGGTATTATCATTGGAAGTGTAAAAGGACTTTTCATAGTATGGACTGTGTTTGCAATTGTTGCAATGAATGCCATGACACAGGCCGGAATGATGATGTCAGACTATATATATGAATCACCATTTTTAAAGTGGATATACGAAAATAATTTTGTGCTCACGATATTGCTTCGCTTTCTGTAGCATATGTAGTAATCTGATTGATCATACATGAGGGAAAATTATCTTTTACCCCTCATAAGTGTGGTTCGTGAATGAACGTAGTTTGGCTCTGGATTGATGCAAAGAATAATTGCATCAAATAAAAACGATAAGGACAAAAAGAATATTATGTCAAACAAAAGCAAAAAGTTATGCCAAATGATATGCAAAAGCAAAAAGTTATGCCAAATGAAAGCAAAAAAGCGAGGTGAAAAAAAGTTACGGTAAAAAGTTACGCAAAATAAAAAGGTTATTACGCTAAAAAAAAGCAAAAAAGTTACGCAAAATAAAATAAAAAGGTTATTGACAAGAAGCGATAAGGGTGTTATTATAGTCAAGCT
>CAKRLV010000018.1 GCA_934359755.1 uncultured Agathobacter sp. | reverse complement strand
TTACAATTTTCATGCGTGTATCCTCCAACTTCGATTTGTATAACAGTAGTCTAACAAATGTTGATAAAAAATACTATATACAAACTAATGTCCGTGATTTACTTTCCATAAAAAATTCCTTTCAAAAATAAGCTATACTTTCTATATCTTAGTGTTTGAAAAACAGCTTCATAGACGTTGATTAATGCTTGTACCCATTACCTTAAACTCTAAAACTTATGGGTTAGAAGCTTTAACTTATGTATGCAAGAATCAATATTATCATATACTTTCTCCTTAAAAGTATTACTCCGTTCATTTACCTTATATCTTACTATGTACTTACCATTTTCTATACTGAAACTTATATAATCAGATGGTACACCAGTGAGTATTTCATTTAATGTAATCCTCAAATTCCTCACAAACCAAATCTACTATCTGACAATCTTCAAAAGATAAATCATCAACTAAGTCAAGTATATCACTATAACGAAAATGCTGAAATAGAAAAACTACCCCAAACTTTGCTTTACTACTCAACTTGTTGTATAACTCAGTTCCGAGGTACTCTTTAATATTATCTTCTGTATTAAAATCCATTATGATGCCTCCTTATAAACCAGACTTTCTGTGCCACAAAAATAGTTAGCATCCAGAGTCGGTCACTTTCTAAAAAATATTAAGTATACTATTCATGCAATTTATACATTAACGGGGAGCGGGAACACAATTCCGAAAAGGGACTTATATTTTATACTTTTTTACAACATACATAAAGCAAACGAGCCTAAACCTCTATGGTTTAGACTCGTCTATTTCGACATAAATACTATATTATTTTAACAGCAGTTCCGTATGCTATCACTTCTGCCGCCCCTGTCATCACCTGTGATGAACCATATTTGATTCCAATTACAGCGTCAGCCCCCAGTTCTTTGGCTTCATCAACCATTCTCTTTACTGCAATCTGGCGTGCCTCGTTGAGCATCTCTGTGTACCCTACGATTTCGCCCCCGACCAATGTCTTCATGCCTGCCATGAAATCTCGTCCTACATTCTTTGTCTGTACAATTGTTCCTTTTACCATTCCAAGTGCTTCAATCTCCTGACCCGGTATATACTCAATACTTAGAAGCTTCATCTTCTTCTCCTCCTTCAATTTCCTTAAATCTACTTCTCAACGCGACTGCTATGCATAAAATTATAACAAGTGGTATTGTTATGAAAAATATAAGCAGTCCAAGTGGTATTGGATCCATGCTGTTTGCCCATATAATCATTCCGATGGAAAACAACATGAATGCTATCATTATTACACCACCTATCGCGGCTCCCATTTTCTTCTTCATATGAATGTCAATTTTGCTTATGTCCACAAAATCTATGCCCTCCTTTTCCATTTTTTCCATTTCTTCAAGCCACTCATCCGTATTGAGATTCCCTATAGATGCATTCTGATTGTACATCTGCTCTGAAAATTTACTCATATTTATGAGGTTTTCCTTCTCCTTCTCGAGAACTTCCATATGACTTTCCAGGCAATCATTAAGCAACAGTCTTTCACCAAGAACAAGTTTTATCTGCTCAAGTGATATTCCAAGCTTACGGAAAAGCTTTATCTTTTTTAGTATCTCTATATCACTCTGGCGATATTCCCTGTATCCGTTGTCTGCACGCTCTGGTGTGAGTAATCCCTGGTTTTCATAGAATCTTATATTCTTGCTGTTTATCCCAACCAGTTCCTCAACCTGTTTGATTTTCATGTACTTTCCTCCCTGTCCATTGGTCATCTCTTAGGATGTGACCTTTTTATACACCTTCCACAAGCTGGAAGGTCAATAGAAAATTAGAAAAACATATAATCCATATAAAACTGGTTAAAATCATCATCCATTGCAAGTGATATCTCCTCTGCTGTATTCACGATATTCCTTGCAGATTGCTTTTGTTTCTCACTTATAAGATATAATGCCGCACCATTTAACGAACTATTTCCTACGGGCACTATCTTATCTTTTAACTCTTCTGGAAAAAGACCTATGCCGATTGCCTTCTCAATATTCATGCGATATCCAAACCCTCCAGCGAGGTAAAGCTTATCAATTCTCTGGTAATCAACCCCATATCGTCTGATAAGTGTCTCCAGTCCTGCCCTTATTGCAGACTTTGCAAGCTGGATTTCTCTTATATCTTCCTGTGTATACACTATCTGCTTTCCATCTGGTGCAGCTCCAAGTTCATACCCTGACTCAAAATACTCATCCGCAAGCAGTCCTGTTTCATCAAGCAGTCCTGCCTTTAGAAGTTCATAAGTACTCTCGATTATTCCTGTTCCACAGATTCCTGTCATTGGTGCATCACCTATGGTCTGACACTCAGCCTTGCCATTTTCTATATCAACATGACATATTGCACCCTTTATACTTCCAATTCCACAGGTGATGTTTCCACCTTCAAAGGCTGGACCTGCTGCCGTCGATGTCACAAGAATTTTATCCTTATTTCCAATTGCCATCTCTCCGTTCGTTCCAAGGTCAACGAATGCATTTATTTTCTCTGACTTATCAAAGTCACATGCCATCAGTCCTGCAACAATATCTGCTCCCACGTACGTTGAAATTCCCGGCAATATTGTCACTCCTATATCTAGTGCATCCCCGAACAATTCCTGAAAATTGGAATTTATCTCTTCTATCTCATATGGTGTAAATGGCGCAACACCTAGCGTATCACACGGATATCCCATAAGAAGATGAATCATTGTCGTGTTTGCAGCAATTACTATATTTTGGACCTGCGATAGATTAATTTCTGCTTCATCCGCCAGTCTTTCTATTCCATCTGCTAAATCTCTTCTTATAGTGCTCTGAAGTTCCTGCTTCATTCCACCTATCGATGCCTGTATTCTTGATACTACATCTGCACCATATTTTCTCTGATGATTTACCGTGGTGACAACATTTTCGATTTTATTATTCAGAGTTTCTACAAGGCTTATAGCGATCGTCGTGGTTCCTATGTCTATTGCAATATCATATATTTTTTGGTTATTTTCCTTCGCTCCCATGACAGTTGAATTGGCTTTGTCCTGTTTGTCATAGTTATATTCCGCAACTACATCAAAGTCTTCCTCATCATCCTGACACAGTCTTACACGGCAATCCTCATCAGGCAAACTTAGGCAGGATAGTCTATATCCTGCCTTAAGTTCTTCTTCTGAAAAGAATTTCTTATCTTCTGTTGTCGCCTTTGTCACACCCTGTAGCATCTGAATCTTGCATTTTCCGCACAGTCCCCTGCCAGCACAAGGTGCACTTACATATATTCCGCTATCTATCAATATAGATAATAAATTATTTCCTTTTGCGGCAGATATGGATTGCTCTCTGCCGCCTTTTATTATGCTGATTTTAAGTTTTTCCATTATTTGTATTTCCGTATTTTACTGCAAATATTTGTTTCATTTATATGATTACTTTTATTCGTCTATTGTATCATACCATCCTAAATCCGTGTCATAAAAACTGTCAATAGCAAATTCCATGTTATCAGTATTAGCTTGCTCAATAGAAATGACATGACCTGTTGCAAAAATATCATAACCTTCAAAAACCTTTCTATAATCCTCTCCATAACAATAGATATATGTCACTTGTTTCTTTGCATCATCAAATAAAGCATACTCGTATTCTGAATTCGTTGGTTCATATTTTGCAATATACGCCTCTGTTTTGAAATGCTCTGTATCATGAATGACTTTATTTTCATTCTTTAATGCATACTTGCTGTTACTTTTAACTGTAATTCCTGCGACTCTTTCTCTCTCAGCCTGATATTCATCATCCGTCATTTTCTGACACAGATATCTGTATTTCACTATAGTTTCCCAGCCATCATCCTCAGCCCCATACTTTCTGGCTTTGTACTCTACTACATTTTCTGTTTCTACGCTGGCAGGAAAAATATAGCTTGTCCCGATTTCATTCCATTCATTATATGAATCAGCACCAGTCATTGTAATATCAACATCCTTTACACTATCAGACTGTCCAACTATTCCAGTATTATTGGCTAATATGGCAAAATTAACTACTGCAATTAATATAATTATTAATACTATAACTCTTCTTCCCTTAAGGTTCGCCTGGTTTGCAACTGTCTGCTCGACAAACTTGTTGTATTCATTAATTGACTTAGTCTCGTTTACATATGAAGTCTGCTGTCCTTTTACGTCGTATCTTAGCATTTTAAGAGCATACTTCCAACATACAATTCCAATAACAATCGCAATCGTCGTAACTACGCCAAGCACAATAAAAGGTGGATATACTAATGCAATATCAGAAATTCTGATGCTGCCATAAAAGCCCTTGCACCTTGCGCCATATCGCACTGTTAATATTGCTGCCACATAGATTCCAAAAATTCCAACAAGCATAATGACACGTGCTATCTTATTTCTTGTGTACATTGCAATGCAAAATAAAAACCATATGCATATCATAATAATGACACTGCAAGCTATTCCTAAAAGAGTTGTCCTTGAATCATTTCCCAGTATCCATGCGCCCATTCCAAATATTGTAGATGCTGTTGATGTAATTACTGATACTGTATTACCACTGGTCGCTGCTGTAAGCGCACTGCCTAAAAAATATATCAAAAGCAGAACCCCACCAACCATTACATAATAGTAAATCCATACCACAAACATACTGCCTGCAACTACAAATTTATCCGAAAACGGAAGATTTCTTATGAGTGTATTTCTGGAATTTCTAATCTGCATGGCTCCCAGACACATAACTAATACAAAAAGATATGTTGGAAATGAAAATTCGGTTTCCAACACTATGCTCAGTATTGGGACCATCATAAAGATTAACATCATGATTATTATTCTAAGCATAGAATTTTTCTTCATGCTTCCACTCATATAGCTATTTAATTTTTGATATTCATACATTTTTCTAAACATAATGTTCTCCCTTTACCATCAAACGACATCCTATTTTCCATGCAAAAATGTCCGCAAATATCATACAAATATTTGTAATTACCAGACCAATTCCCATCTGTCTGTTGCACAAAATATACTGCACCAAACGGTTAATCTGTGGATATCCATATCTTAAAACCGCAATACTGACTACAACCAAAGCAATAGTCACACCTATCCAAAACATACTTCTTTTTTTGGGTATATATGAAGTAATCATATGGGCAATCAATACAAAAAACAGCTCTATCATCATCGCATTTAGATTTCCGAAGTACCTTATAAATTTGATTATCAGGTACAGACTCAATATAACTGTTTCCAGTAAAGCATATACTGTCCAGATATTTTTTCTTGAAAATGAAAGCGTAAATGTAAGTTCGCTAAATATGCCTTCGCCTATTACTGTTATTACTACAAGTGCAATCGCATCAAACTGTATCCCTCCTGGCATAAGTATTAAAAGTATTACGAATACAATTTCCAACCACTGCATTTTATTGCATTTGCTCCAAAAAGCAAAACATTTTCCTACTCTATTCATATTATTCTCCATACACAATCAGATCCTCTACTGTAGGTCTCTTAAACCTGATATTCTCACTCTCATTTATTCCCGACAAATCTGTCGCAAGTCCGGTAAAGCCAAATGCATTCTCCTTCACTCCGACAAGTCTTCTTCTAAGCTCATCTGTCATAGCACTTTTTGTCACCTGAACAATTGAATACTCCATAAGAAGCTTTTCCTTTTCTTCCATGACAACAAGCTCACCGTCCGATACAAGTGCTATATAATCCGCTATCTTGTCCAGATCACTTGTGATATGTGTTGAAAAAATAATTGTGTTGGTCTCATCCATCATGTACTCCTGAAGCAAATCCAGGAACTCAGCTCTTGCCGCTGGATCCATTCCTGCTGTCGGCTCATCGAGAATAAGTATCTTTGGATTTCTCGCAAGCACCATTGCAAGCATGAATTTCATCTGCATTCCCTTTGAATACTCAATCGGTCTCTTTTTCTCATCCAGCCTGAATTTCTTCATGTGTTCATGCCATTTATTCATGTCAAAATCAGGATAAAGTGGTGCAATCATCTTCGCTATCTTGTATGACCTCACCCCACTTGGGTAATACATCTCGTCATATACAATTCCAAGCTTCTGCTTTATCTCAACCGCATTGTCATACATGTTCAGTCCATCGTAGGTTACCGTTCCTTTGCTCGGAAGATAAACATCTGTAATTGTCTTGATAAGGGTAGTCTTACCTGCACCATTTTTACCAATCAGTCCTACAACAACACCTTTGGGAATATCCATATTCACGTTCTTAAGCGTAAAACCATTCAGTGCAACTTCAAGTCCTCTAATTTCTATTGCATTATTCATCACATTTTCCTCCAAATATCTTATTAATCAAAGTAAGAAGTTCCTTCTCTGAAATTGAAGAGGCTTCACAAAAATCCTTTATTTCTAATATTTTATCCCTAAGCTGTTCCATTTTTATCTCCTTCTCACGCGCCAGATCTACTTCTGCTACAAATACTCCCCGTCCCTGCAGACTGACCAGCAATCCTTCACTGCACAGATCATCATAGGCTCTTTTTACTGTGATGATTCCGACTCCAAGCTCCTTCGCCATGCTTCTAATCGATGGAAGCATCTCATTAGCCTTTAGTTCCCCCGATAATATGTCCCGCTTTATCTGCGTCTCCATCTGCTCATATATCGGTGTCTGTGAGAGTTGATTTATTAATATGTTCAAAATATCACCTCCGCTTTACTGTTACTATACAGTAGATACAGTTGCTTGTCAACAATTATCTATTAAAATGTCAAAAGTTATCCTCGCCCCCTCATATCATTTCATAAAAGAACGCAAATAAGGCACCTGCCCATGAATATGGGCAGATGCCTCATTTTAGCTCTGCTTTTCATTTTATTAATGGGACAATCTGAAAAAAGATTTGATTATCCCTCATACACTCCTCTTCAAAATATAAATTATGCTCAAGTTCAAATCCATTTGGCACATATGTTAATTCGTACTTCGGAAAATCTACTATATCTGTATCTTCTTCAAATTGAAATGATACCATTTCCTTCATCCATACCATAAATCTGCGTGCAGCCTCTGCAACCGCATTCGGTCTTGCCACCATAAATAAAATCATTACAACCGCTGCACATGCAACTGCATATTTGGAAATTTCTAACGCTCTCATTTTATATTTCTGTTTTTTTATGAGCCTGTTCATTTGTCTGTAGAATTTATCCAACAATTTATATTTTTCGTGTATTAGGCTTTCATCCGATAATGACGCTATCTCAACTTTTTAGTCCTATATTACTAACCGCACTTTATCCCCACACTTCCTCTGCGATTTCTTTTACAAGCTTAATCTTCCAGCATCCATCTCATAAACCTCATCACACAGAGCCTCTATATCCGCCGAATTATGACTAGCCATTATTATAAGCTTACCTTGCGATTTTTGTTCCAGAAAAAATTCACGCATTTCCTTAATTCCCTGTTTATCCAATCCATTCATAGGTTCATCCAATATAAGTATCTCCGGATCTTCCATCGTAGCCTGTGCAATTGCAAGTCTCTGTCTCATGCCCAATGAATATTTTCCGACTTTTTTACGAGACTTTGGGTCAAGTCCGACCTTTTCCATTGCATGTCTTATCCTGTCACGATCCAATTTATTATTTATCCTGTACAATAATTCCAGATTCTTATATCCACTAAGATTTCTTATATACCCTGGTTCCTCTATTATAACTCCGGCATTTTTCAGGATTGTCATATCCTTTCCCATTACCTTATCATTTATCAGAATTCTTCCATCGTCAACATTATATAAGCCGCATATACACTTAAACAGGACTGTTTTTCCTGAACCATTATATCCGACTATTCCATATATTTTTCCTCCTGTAAAATGTATGGAGATATCTTTTAATACTTCATCATCGCCAAATTTTTTGCTAATATTTTCAATATCTATTGTGCACTTTTCCATCTTAATCCTCTTTATAAAACTCAAAATTAACTGTTTTGCTTTTAATAAGAATAAAAACAATACATACCACTATTCCAATTCCCAAAAACTCTAAAATATACCTAAGACCGGGCAATGTATACACTCCTAAATATGTATTATTAATCCGGGTGATATACAGCCAGCTGATAGGAGAAATATATCCAAGCTTTTTTCCAAACAGCGGAACTGCATCAACAGTTATGTATGCCATTGCCGTCATCAGAATTGCAACCGTTATCGCTGCCATTCTTGAAAAGTACAAACTAATGACATACATAAGTAATCCAACAAAAGCAAATACCCCGATTCCTATTACAAAGACCTGAATCATTGCCATCATAGGTGAAAGATTATTCATGAGGTCATATGACACATCCATATATATTTGTATATCTCTTGTATCATTAGTAGCTCCAATTGTATACAGTAATTTTCCCCATGTACTTGTATAATCAATATGACCGCCAAGACAAATCACCGAAAAAATAAAACTCGAAACCATATATATTACAGCTTCTGCTATTATTGCCACTATATTAGCCACAGCATATCTGATTCTTCCATATCTCATTATCCTGTATAAATTATAATACTGCATAAATGGCGCATCCGAAAAATAATATATAATCATAAACATATTTATCAATATTACGTATGATGATGAAAAATAAAAAGGAAGCACCCATGGTGCACATGGATAGTCATAAGCCTTAGAACATTCAACCAGCCCCTGCATATATGTATGAATTATAAAGAATTGAATGATAAGCAAAATCAGCGTCCTGGAGCTGAATAATTTTCCCTTTAATTGCATATTTACATTCTCCGTTTCAATTTGTATACTATAATCTTCGACATCAGAACAATACATATGATAGTAAACAAGATTCCTCTTATTTTTTCTACCACATCATCATTAGGCCAATTTATGTTAAACCAGGCAAAATTAAATATATTTAGCTCCGTTGATAACTCCAGCAACAACTCATATATTAATGCCGGCATAGCAAATACAAGCATTTTATTAGTTGTAAACATCGAAGTCACCATTGCTGATAATGCCAACATGCCAATCATAACTCCGACTTTTATCCCCCATATTGCAAACCCTAATAATATAAATTTTCCATTATATAAAAAAGCATACTGCACATATGTCTCTTCAAAACATGCCAAATCTGTAAGCGGCATAAGCATCGAATTAACAAAAATAAATAATCCCGCTCCTGCTAATATTGTAACAACAGATGCTATAAATACTGCTGTGATTTTGGCTATAATGTACTCCCCTAAAGAACCTCTCATTACCTGATATTTTATATAGCCATTTTCCAGTTCATCAACTAAAGCCCCAGCATATACAGCTGCACAAACTGTATATACAACTATCATATATTTTGATATGACAATTACCTGAAAAGCTCCAAGAACTGATTTTATATCAGCTCTTCTGTCTTCAATTCCCATATTCAGAATAAATGCAACAATTATTATTGCAATATATATCTTATAATTAGAAAAAACTCTTATTAAATCAGATTTCAAATATTTTCTCACAGAGTTATCTCCTTACCTGTTTCTGCATCTATTAAAATATATTCTTTTGCAGAACTGTCATCATCCTTTATAATTTCAAATAACCATGATAATTTTATATCATATCCACCCTGTTCATTTAAAATAGGAACAAAATATAATTTTGCTCTGTTTACAACGTATTTAGAATCTGACAATGTCTGTCCATACTTATTTGCAATAGTTTCTGCGCAAGTATCAAAATCAACAGGCTTTATTAATTTGTTTTCTTCTTTTATCTCATACAGATTATTAACTATAATACTTTCAACTCCGTTTTTTGATACCGTTCCCCCTACCGGCATCATTTTAGGATCCGTATCTTCCATAAAATATTTATTACCATAATACACAGGGATTCCCTGCTCCTTTTGACTTATATATATCGCATAGCAATTATCATCAACAGACCAATCGCTGTGAATATCTAATTCTTTTCCAAGCTTTTCTTCATGCTTTTCTTCTTTCTGCATAGTTTTATAATCCAGTAAAAAATATTCATAATCATAATTACTCAGCTCATATCCGCATTTATCCAGTTCCTCAACAAGCTGATTTAATGAATTATCTATACTCCCAAAATCAAAGCTTCCTTCCTTAGCATATTTATCTAAATAATCATCAGAATCAAACGAGTACGAAACTTTATCTGAAAACGCTGTACTCCATCCCATACCTCCATCCATGGCATAAACTTCACTACCATCCGCAAAACTTCTGTAATCGTATGTCCCCGTACTTCCATCCACCGAAGTGGCATCCATACTATCTTTCTTTACTACTTCCTTATTCTTAGAAAATTTATCAATTATTTTTCCCTGATCGGGCTTTTGCCTTGTCACGCTACATTCATGTAAGTTGTCAAAATCAACTTCATCCGACACTTCAATCCGATCAATATCGAAAATAATATCATTGATTTTGGTCTTATACTCTTTGTCCAATAAGAAAGTACTTTCCTTCGTACTCCTCTCAGTACCACTCTTTTCATTTTTAATGTTATCATTTTGGGTGCACCCCATTGCACATGGGGCAGCACACAAAATAAGTATTCCTGAAATAATAAACAATTGTTTTTTCATATGAAATTCTCCATTATGGACAATAATATCCAATTTTTCTTTTCTTTGGTCAAAACTTGTTTACATTCTCGTTTTTATAACAAACATCCATTAACATTTAAACTCTCTTTTACTAGTTGATAACAAAGACATCCTCTGCAAACCCAAAATCGATTTGCCAGTAAATAATTGTAATACTAATAATATAAATAACTTACATTTCGACTGTCTTTATATCAATACTACTTACACCAAACGACATTTTTATGTTCTTTCTGGTCTATTTAAAACAATATTAATTACTCTTTTTATCAAAACAGGCATTTGCATCACAAATATCATTACAATCCCTAACAATATAAATCTTGCATACTCTGACAACTCTAAATTTTTTAAAAAAGTCAAGGGAAAATATACCATATAGAATATTTGAATCTAACCAGCCTTACGTATAAAGACCACAATTACTGACTAATCAATATTATACTATTTCTCCTGCTCTCATATTTATTATCTCATCTGCCACCATCTCCAACTCCTGCCTGTCATGTGAGGCCACTAAAATAAGTGCTCCATCCTCTTTTCTCTCCATAATAATCTTATTCAGTTCTTTCACGCTGTCCTCATCAAGTGCATTTGTTGGCTCATCAAGTATTATCATTTTTGGATGCTCCATTATTGCACATATGATTCCGACCTTCTGTTTCATTCCTAGTGAATATTTCTTATACGCCTTCTTATCATCAGGATTCAGTCCCATTCTTTTCATATAATCTCGGATTCTTTCCTCATCTGCATTCCCTTTAATGTCTGCAAGAATCTTTAAATTCTTCAGTCCTGAATACTGGTTTATAAATCCGGGATTTTCTATCAGGGCCCCAACACTTTCAGGAAATTCATTTCCCGAACCAAGCTTCTTTCCTCCCACACTTATACTGCCTGATTGGATTGAATTCAGACCGCATACTGCTTTCATCAGCATGGTTTTTCCACAGCCGTTCTTTCCACATATTCCATATATCTTTCCACTATCGAAGCTGTACGATACTTCATTAAGTACCCTGTTTCCATCTATCACCTTGCTCACATTTTCTAATTCTAAGTACATTTTCGATTTCCCCATTCTAATCTTTTAAAATTTAAATATCCCAAAATAACGGACATAACTGTAAACACCAGACATATAATAGTTCCCACAATTAATTCCCTGCCTATATTTAAAAAATCATATCTGCTTATCATAATATAGTTTTCAATCAGCAGAGGATTTTTTATATATGCCGACATTACTATGTATGAAAATACAATTATGACCGCTACTATTTCATTCTTTATAAACACAAGCATAAGCTCCATCATTGCTGTTGCAGCCATAACAAGTGCAGGCATTGCAAAAATAATATAATACAGCTGTCCGTGTGCCATATAATTGTACACCGTACCAAAATATGTATCATCTCTTAGAGAAAATGAATTCATGCTTATGATATCTGACACTCCTATTCCGAGCCAAAATACAAGATAGCTTGCTGCACAGTATACAATCACCCACACACATTTGCTTATCCACCATATCTTTTTGCTCCCTGCCCTTATCAGAAACTGGTATCCTCTCTCATCATAATCATGCATGGGATATGCTGCTATTCCTATAAGATAACATATATGAAACCACAGCCATTCTATCGGTATCCTAAACGAATTAAACTCCTGCCCCATCTCCGACAGTTCCTTAATCCCCTTAAACATGGCTCCTATACTACTTCCCCAGCTGATTCCAAGATTCATATCCATAAATTCATGTAACTGAACCTGCGAAAAAATAATCGTTCCAACAAAATATACTGCCAGAATCAGTATATTCTGACGAAAACCTGTAGCCAAATCATAATGTATCTGCTTTATAAAATATCTGTTTTTTTCCAAAGACTTCTTTTCTCCTATTCCTCATATAATTTCCAGAACTCTTTTACAGGATATCTCTTCATGACAAGATACAATCCTCTTCCATCAATTTTCTTTGCTTCATACGAATTTAGCATATTTTCCGTAATCGTATATGGTAAAATTGCCATAACTTTTCCATTTGCCGGAATCTTAACTATCATATCGCAGTCGTTAAGTTCAAAAAACATCTCCATATCCATGCCGTTGTCCTTATTATGTTGTGTCTCAATATACAACTCATATAATTCATACTCAACTTCTTTTGAAGAATCATTCTCAAGTTCAACCGTGACATTGATATTACTCAACATACCAGCAGGATCAATTCCACACTTTTCATATTTTTCTTTTGCTTCTTCATATGACAAAATATTTACATCCTTTACTGTCATGTAAATATCTCCATCAAGTCTTTCCCTTGTATTAAAATCTATATATTTCTCCTGCCTTATCGGATATTCACTATTAATTCTATATATCCTGAAAGCACTCATTATAATAACCACTATAACGACGACCCATGTCACCCTTTTAACATTCTTTTCCATACTTCATTCCTTTAATATATGTAAAAATAACCACCAGTACTGAAACTGCAAAATAAATAATATATTCCCACCAGTACTTATCCGGAAATCCCGCAATCAGAAAGTAATTCGGTGAATAATCATGATTTCCAAATATCCTGTCCAGACATGATACAAAATAGTACACCGTAAATGGGAAAATCAGTATAACAAATTTATAATCCACGAAAAAGGTAATAAACATACCAAGCACTGCCACTGCTCCAGCTGCCATAAAATCTATCACTATGAATGACACAAAAAAAAGCATTGGATGTTCATAATACCAATCAAACATTACTGATTCCCTATTAATCGGAAAGCTAATATTCTCCGGTAATGCAAGCGGCAGTTTCATTGCTGTCAGATAAAAACTTACCAATAGTGGAACGATAACAACCGTTCCTCCCGATATGAATACTGATGCAATTTTAGATATGTAATACTTCCTCTTTAGTCCCCTTATCAGCAACTGGCGGTAATAGCCGTTCTTATAATCCTCATGTAAACTCAATCCTGCCGGCAGTACAGCAAGTATTGGCAGAATATTAAAGAACACATAGCTCTGCATTGGGGTGCATCCTGCACCAAGCCAATAGTTATATGCGCTATTTATGCAATACCACTCATCTGTCTCTCCTGTCTTTATTGGCATTACATACTGCATATAATACGAAATAACAAATATGAATCCAACCACCAGCCCCAAAAACATGTTTCTATTTATTACATCTCTTCTTAATTCCTGTCTGAACATACTAAAATCCCTTTATCTTTATAAATTTATAATCTTCACTCTTTCCTGTATTTCCACCATGATTATCAATGAGCAGCACAATATACTTTGCTTTGTCATAAACCGCTTCGCTGTCTGCATAAACAAGTTTTGCTGACAGTGTATCTCCTTTTTTTATATGACATTCAAAGTATGAATTCTCCTTACTTTTATGTATGTCTGACGTATATGTCTCATATCCACATATATAATTAAACTTTTCATCAAAAGCATACATTCCTATCCCATTAAGATATGTAATGGAATCATCTGATACCTCTATCTGAAGCGGTACTTCTATATATCCATTTTTACAATCATTGTAATCTCCTTTTTCATCAAAATCCCAGTCATTTTGAAAATACTCATATTTCACAGGAGTTCCAAAACAATATCTCATCCCCTCAAACTCAAACGTCTCATTTACATCCATGAATTCAACACCTTCCATGTTCATAAATGACTTCGAAATTCCATCATATATTTTCTCATCCGAATTGTCCTCTAACTTTCTGTCTGACTCTCTATCTTTATTTTTATTCGGTACTGACTGTGAAATTTGTTCACTATTATCTTCAACAACTGACTGTGGGCTATTCGAAGTATTTCTGTCATTTCTTTTAAGTTTTGAGATAATCAAATTTGTATTCGATATCAAGACAATACCCAGCATTAAAGTCGTAAAGACTATAATTGTACATTTGATTATTCTATTTTTCATAATTTCCCCATAATGTAAGATGGCTTATAACAGCCATCTTACATATATTTCTAATCTATAATTTTACAAGCCATATCCACTACAATTATCAGGACTCCAAACGCCCTTATAAGGCCTTGCTTTGTGATCAGATGATGCCAATGTCAAATATGTTGTGCTAATGCCATAATTACGGCATTTATTTGAAAAATAAACTCTTTTATTCGGTTCAATAATTCGTACAGAAGTGAAATAATCACAGACGAACGGATCTCCCCATTGACCTGAAGCCAGTCCTTTTTTGCCTTTCGCCTGATAGCTTAAATGTACTCCGGATGTACTTCTAATATAAGAATCTGAATTATCCATCTTATTTCTTGCCTTTGTAGCCCAATCTGATCCATCACCATTACAGTAAAAATCATACGCTGTGTCTGTATAATTATTTGCCATACATGTTACTGTAGTTGACACACTCCCCAATATCATCGTTGCTGCCATTAATCCTATTACAACTTTGTTAGTTCTTCTTTTCATACCTATTCCTTTCTTTGGTCAAAATTTGTTTCTTGTTCCTATTTAATTTTCATAACATAATCAAATAGTAACTTCATTCCGTTGCTATTTAATCCTGTACTCTTTCTCCAACTTTATATTAATTATCAGTTGTTTCCAACTTATCATCCCCCTTTTAAATTATATAATATTATCATTTAAACAACATCGTCGACAACGTTTACAAATATATATTATCAGTGCATGCATTTGTTGTCAATATATTTTGTAGTTTCAAATATTGATTTTATTTATATTATGTTATACAATTCTTTTACATAATATGTGTTTAGAAGCAAAACATGTTTATAAACATAATTCTCTTAATAAATTACAAAAAGGAGTCTAACAAATGAAAAAATATTTATTTACAATCGTATCTATAGTTTCGTTGATTTTTTCAACACTACCAGTTTATGCAAATTCCATCTCACATACTAATAAACACAATCTTCCATATTATATCGAAACTACTATAGAAGATTCTTCTGTATCGTCTCTACACAATGTGGCAACATTTTCAACAACTAAAACTGTTACCAAGACCAAAACAACTAAAATAAAAAACGAAAGTGGTTCAGTACTTTGGTCCGTTTCTATTACCGCAACTTTCAGTTACAATGGTTCAACATCTAAATGCATAAGCTACTCACATAATGCAACATCATATTGTACAAATTATGCAATTAAGTCTGTTTCATCTAGCAAATATGAGAACTCTGCTACTGCAACTGCTATAGCTGCATATTCTAATGGAAAAATTAGTAAAGACTATTTACAATCGGTAACTATTAAATGTAGTAAAAATGGTGCTGTATCATAGCATACATCCTCGTATGTGCTCTATTCATATTATCCTTTTTGCTTTGTATTATTGAAATCTAAAATATGTGTTGATATAATGTCCCAGGAGGATAATTTCATGGCATATAAAAACAGTCTTATTACAGGAATAACAGATTTGCTGGTTCTATATATATTAAAAGAAAAAGGGGACAGCTACGTATATGATATTAGCAATTACATCAACAGTACGTCGAACAAGCTTTTGCCAATATCTCATAATACAATTTATGCTGTCACCTATAAGTTGGAAGAGTCCAATATGATTAGTGAATATTCAAAACTTGTAGGAAGAAAAAGAACCCGAGTTTATTATCATATAGAACCTGCGGGAGAAGAATATCTAAGCCAGCTTTTATCCACATACAAAAATATGACAGCCGGTGTCTCTCTCATATTTGATACTTTGGCAAAAGAAGGGGGCAATATAGATGAATAAATATTGCAAACAATACATATCAGATATCAAAACAATATTTCCTATAATGGGTAAGAGTGAAAAAAAATATATTGCTTCTCTGGCTTCTGATCTAGAAGACTATTGTAACGAAGAAAGTATAGAATCCATTGATATTTTATACACTAAATACGGAACTCCTGCTGAAGTAGTCAACAATTATTTTTCAATCATGGATACAGATCAAATAATTAAAAAGATACGTATGGCGCATTTCATAAAAATGGCGATTTTCATTATAATGATTATCATGCTGGTTGCCTCCGTTTGCTGGGAAATAAATCTTTATAATACGTATAAGATATTTGAATCTAACCAGCCTTACAGTATAGAGACCACAATTACTGATTAATCATAAATGAGGGGCAAAATACCTTTTGCCCCTCATTTCATTAAATACTATTATTAAATATTATCACTTCCACAAATCTGACACAAAATACATAAGCGCAGCCCATGTAAAAACTGAATAAAAATTATCAGCCTTATCACGACCGGCTTTTAAAATTTCCCTTGCTTTTTCCTTTGTAACAAGTTCAAATCCATCAAAGCACTCCGAGCCTTCTGCACCATCCTGGTTCAACTGCGATAAATTATCCACATCTATCACAGCACATACAAGTGCATTGCTTTCGTCGGTCATTCCCGGTGTACTATAGACAAACGGATTAACCACATGAATATCATCCGTCTGCTTTATCTGCAGTCCTGTCTCTTCTTTTATCTCTCTAGCAGCTGTAGCGATAAGAGGCTCATCCTCTTCCTTATCCTTAGGATCAATCAATCCCGCCGGAACACTAAGCAGGAATTGTCCTGCCGGATATCTGTATTCATAATTCAGTAGAAGTCCAGGCTCATCCCCAGGTGTCCTAATAATGACAAAACAACTGACCGCATCTGGCAGCATGGTCTTAACCGCGCCATCATCCTTGGCTGCTACAAGGTCGTCCAGCGGACGTCTTGATGCATTAAGATAATGTCTGCCCTCCTCGTATTCTAAGTCGTATACCTTTATGAACTTTTCATCAAGTATAGTATGTATTTTGTCTTTTTCTATCATCTTTCCACCTGTGATTTAATCACTTTATTTTTATAAATAAATCTGCCTTTATGAGTAATGGACGGAGTGCCTTTCTAAATTACATCATCTCCATGAATCCCTTTAAATCTTCAACGAGATCATCCACATCTATTCCATGAACTGCTGCTGCCTGCTCAAGTGTCTCTGCCCTTGCGGATGGACATCCTGTGCAGTGCATTCCAATTCCATTTAATACACCAGCAAGATCTGGCGCTGTATCTAGTAATTCTCCTATTGTAAGATCTTTTGTTATTCTAAACATGTTCTCTACCTCTATTCTTCTTAATTATAAAGCCTTCTCACAGCACAAAAATGGCTGTTCATACATAAAGCACTCTCCCACAACATCAAAATCAAGATGCCTGTAGGAATTAAGTGCCTTTTTATTATGCTTATTTACCATAAAATGAATACTCTTATATCCTCGCTTTTGCATCTCATCCATTCCATATAGCAGCATCTTTCTGGCAAGCCCCTGATTCTGATAGTCCGGGTCTACTGCAAGCCTTGACATCTCCGCACCAGGCTTTAAATCAGCATGCCAGCATTCGAGTGCTTCCACCTGCTCGTCATCATCAATAGATGCTGCCGCGATTATCCGTTCTCCATCAATCATGATAAAAAGAGAACTGCGTGATAAATCAAAATCAATCTCATGCATGGTCGGATAATGCTCATCCCATGGACAGAATTCTCTGCCAAGCTGCTTTTTGTATAATTTTAATATCTGTTCTTTGTCGTGTTGATCGGCTTCTCTTATTAAATAACTCATGAATACATAATATCACAAATTACATAACCGCGTCTATTGTTAACAACTTTCTTTTTTCTTGTTGTGGCAGTACGTGATTCGTACAAAAAAAGAAAGTCATATTCATGCAGGCACGACTCAACTTTCTTTTTTATTTCAGGTATTAAATAGTCACTCAATTATAATATATACTGATACATCAATATATAATGGCATACGCTTCCAAGCATTACGAATACATGGAATATCTCATGTGTTCCAAAGAATTTATGCTTTGCATTAAATACTGGAAGCTTGAGTGCATATATGATTCCACCTATTGTATAAATTATTCCACCACTGAGCAGCCAGAAAAATGCTTTAGGTGTTATGTCATTTACTAGTGGCTTCATGCAGAATACGCACAGCCATCCCATCGCAATATAAATCACTGATGAAAACCACTTCGGGCATGTAATCCATAAAAACTTAATCAGTATCCCTATTACTGTGATTGACCAGATTGCTATAAGCATTGGTATTCCAAGCTTAGGTTCTAGCACTAACAGACATATTGGTGTGTACGAACCCGCTATGAAAACAAAAATTGCTGAATGATCTAATTTCCTAAAAATCTTAATCTTTGGTGCTGATAATATGACAGAATGGTATGTGGCACTTGCAAGATAAAGTAACATCATCGTAAGTCCAAATATCAACATGGACACAAAGTACTTCGCTCCGTATGAACTTGCCTTCATTAGCAATGGCACAATGCCTCCTGCTGTAACAAAAAATGCAATAAAATGTGTAAGTGCACTTGCTGGATCTCTAAGTCTAATTTCCATAAATATCACCCTCACTCTCTATATAGTATTCATTACTACTTCCTATTGCATTCAATAATACATCTAATCGATATGAAAATCAACTGTCTGTTGTAAAAAATAAAGCAGCCATACTTATGACTGCTCCATTCTCTACATATCTACGGCAATTTCTACTTTCTTTCCACAAAAAGCGATTCCATATTTTACAATATCGCGAATCCCTCTGTCTTTTAAATCCGTATCATAATTCTTTGTATTGATTTGCTTTAATGCCTCATCTGCACTGGCAGGTAACTGTTCTTTTTCTTTTACAGCCTTAAATTCCATAATTATTCCGGGAAGAGTGCGAAGCTTTGGCTCTAACACAAGATCAAATATTCATATAGAGGGCTTTTTCAAGCCCCGCCATCACATTACCATCCACAGCCTGCCTTAGCCATGTAAGAATTTCGGTATTGTAAACTCGTTGAATTTCTTTATTTGGAAGAGCAAGCTCCATAAAAGTACCGAACTCTGTTTCAACAGGGTTACTTACTGGTTTTAGATATCCCGCTATCAAAAGAAAACTAAAAATTGTATCTGTTCCATCTGTGATTCCAGGATATATTACATCCATATTCAACGATGCCTGAACCGTTTGTCCCTGCATCAGTGAGAATAAATTTTCTGCAATATCAGATGTCAACGATGCCATTATTTCTCTTATGATTTCATTGTCACTGCTGTTCGTCCAATATGGTCTTGCCTGACAATTATTATAGAAGTAGTTCGCAACTGACCACGGATTATAAATTTCCGTATTTCCAAAACGGTAACCATCATACCATTCCCGCAACTCATCTATCTTTTCGCTGTGTCCATAGTAAGCTGCCATTTCTTCAATTTCTTCAACTGTAAATCCAAAATAATTACTATATTTTTCATCAAGTACTGAATTTACAATCGGATTATTCAACCCACTAAAAAGATTCTCCTTTGAAACGCGCAAAATACCTGTAAGTACCCCAAAAGCAAGAGAAGGATTATCTTTCAATCCACCTGACATAAAATTTCTCATAAATGAAATTACATCATTATAAAACCCTCTGGAATAGCCTTGCTGAATTGGAGTTTCATATTCGGAAACACTATCAATATCATTTCCGAATCATTTCCGAATCATTTCCGAATCATTTCCGATTTATTTCCGATTTATCACCTCATTAATGTTCGCACAAATAATCTGCTTCTTAAACTTAACACTCATCATACATACGCATAATGTATCTCCATCATTATATTAATGTTATTATATCCTTCAAACTATCACATATCTTCCACGCCTTATCCTGCATTTCTTCGTCAGGCTGCACCATATCCGGCACCATTATAGGGCGCATGTGTGCAGACTTCGCCGCGCGGATTCCATTATAAGAATCTTCTATGACATATGCATTCTCAGGCTTTACCCCTAGCAGCTCTGCCGCCTTCAAAAATATATCAGGTTCCGGCTTGCTCTTTTTTACCTGGTCACCGCCAACTATCACATCAAAATACTTCATCAATCCAGCATCTTCTATCTGCTCTTTCACAAGTGCACTACGTGTAGATGATGCTATCGCAATTTTGTAGCCTGTTTCCTTCAGATATTTGAGCAATTCTTCTACTCCTGCTTTCATAGGCAGCCGCCCACCGCTATATCTGGCATGGTAGTCATCAGAACGCTCCTGTCTGTATTTATCGTACGGAAAATCTTCTCCATAAAAATCCAGATATATCTGTCTGCATGTGGCACTGTTTACGCCTATACATTTCATATATATCTCGTCGAGATTGTCAAAACCATACTTTACGGAAAGTG
This sequence comes from uncultured Agathobacter sp., assembly GCA_934359755.1. Lineage (GTDB taxonomy): Bacteria > Bacillota > Clostridia > Lachnospirales > Lachnospiraceae > Roseburia. The sequence continues at coordinate 32,747 of CAKRLV010000018.1, read as the reverse complement.
CCTTCCAGCCCTCATATACCAGTCTTTCAGAATCAAAGATTACACCGTCCATGTCAAAAATTACTGCTTCCATATCCATCCTCATTATTCTGCAAGTTTAGTCCAATAAATGCTTTCGCCAGAACACTCACTTATTATATAGAATGTTCCATCAATTGTTTCAAAAGACATTGTCAGTTCTTCTTCATTTCCGCTTTCATCTTTCGCTTTTACATTTATAACATTCTCATCCTGATCGTACGTGCCTGATAATTCCTGCTCAAGTGCAAGAGACATACTGAATGTATTGTCTTCATTAATAGACATACTTCCACCCAGCTGAATTCCTGTTCCAAACATTTCCTGCAAAGAGGAATAGTTCTTAAGATTCTTTTCAGTCATATTCATATCAAGCTTAAAGTGACCTACAATTCCTGACGAAGAATCTGGCTTGTTATTTCCATCATTATAATTAATTGCTGATATTACCAGTTTGTCCCCATCCTGCACAAACCACACAGAACCATCATCAAGCATTATTCCTGACCAATTGCAAAATAAATCTGACGTCTTTGCCTTTGCTACATTATCGATAAATTCATCTGAAAATTCTTTCGACCAGTCATTCTTCATAAATTTATCTTTGTCTGCATAATATTTTTCATTAATAGTAATAGGATATGATATTTTCTCCGCTAGAGATTGCCAATCCTTATTTTTGAAATCTTCTGTTATCTTTTTTGCAAAATCTTCAACCTCATCATCTGATTTATCCGTTGCTGCGGAATACCCGGATTTTTCTGTTTCACTATCATCAGCCTCTGAATTTTGTGTATCAGCAGGCTTCTCTGATGATTTCTCTGTGTCTTTTTCTGTATTCTTTTCTGTATATTCTGTCGCACTTTCCGATGCTTTTTCGGTCGCATTCATTTCACTGTTTTGCGTGTCATGTTCTGTTGTCTTTTCTGTACTGGTTTGTGCTTTGTTATCATCTTTAGCGGTATTGCTGCCAGTACATGCACATAGCCCGGCCAGCATTGATGCCACCATAATGCTCATCACTATTTTCTTCTTCATAATACTACCTCCATTTTCTCTTAGGTATCTTAAATTTACACACTATTTATTTTTGCCATGCACAAATTTCATAACTGCTGCCGCAATAATAACTGCATAGCCGATGAAGCTGTATATATCCGGCACCTGATCAAAGAGGAAAAATCCCCATATAGCCGCAAAAATAACCTGCGAATAATCATATACGGATATCTCTTTAGCTGGCGCATGCGTATATGCCGCTGTTATTGAAAGCTGACCGCCAGTCGCTGCAACTCCCGCGAGAATTAAAATACCTAGCTGCGCCATAGTCATCGGTTTATAGGTGAGCAGAAATCCCGGCAGGCATACAATTACTGAAAAAGTCGAAAAGAACATTACTATCACAGGTCCTTTTACGCCATTCTTCCCCAGTTTTCTAACAAAAGTATACGCAAGTCCAGCTCCCAGACCACCAAGCATACCTATAAAAGCTGGTCCCGCGCTCATTGAAAAGCCAGGCTTGATTACAAGCAATGCTCCCAGAAAAGCTATGATTACTGACAGCCATTCAAACTTATGAGCCTTTTCTTTTAAAATAATTCCACTTGCAAGAATTGCGAAGAAAGGAGACAGCTTATTGAGCATGTTTGCATCAGAGATATTAAGTCTGTCTATTGCATAAAAATTAAAAATCATACCTGTTGTTCCGAAAAATGCACGTAAAAACAGGCATTTTACATTTTCCTTATTATGAAAATCCAGCTTCTCACCTGCCTTAATAAGCATTCCCCATGAAAATAAAGCTGCTACCAGATTTCTGAACAAAACTTTCTGCATAGTTGGCAAATCACCTGCCATCCTCACGAACACTGTCATAAGTGAAAAGAAAAATGCTGCTGATAATATGCATAATATTCCTTTATTTTTTTCTGACATAGAAATTATCACTTTGTAACCTCAATTATCTTCACAGTCGCTGCCTGATAATAACAGTTACACTCCTTCTTTTAATACTAAACCAATTTAAATCGTAATAAATATACCACACTTTTATACTTGTTTTCCATCTCAATTCGTGTATCATATTATGTTGAAAGCTAATTTTCATTAAAATAGATACAAATTATTAAAAAATTTTCATAATTTTAGTTTATAAGGGATTAGATATGAACAACAATAATTTTAAAAAAGGTCTACAAGACGGTATTCCTGTCGCTTTGGGATATTTCGCAGTGTCATTCACTTTTGGAATGGCTGTTGTATCCAACGATTTCAGCGTATGGCATGCTGTCCTTATATCTGTTACAAACGTTACTTCGGCGGGCCAGTTTGATGGTCTGTCAATAATTGCTTCTGGTGGAACGCTCATTGAGATGGCACTCACCCAGTTAATCATCAATCTGCGATACAGCCTGATGTCATTTTCTCTCGCACAGAAGCTTGATAAAGGCACTAAGAATATCCATCGATTTCTCATGGCATTTGGCGTGACAGATGAGATTTTTGCACTTGGTGCTTCCTGCGAGGGTAAACTTCGCCCAGCTTATCACTATGGAATAATGGCGATTGCATTGCCAGGGTGGTTCCTCGGCACTTTCGCAGGTGCAGTATTTGGCAACATACTGCCCGCTTTTATCATGAGTGCACTTGGAATTGCCATCTACGGAATGTTTCTTGCGATAATACTTCCGCCAGCCAAGAAGGACAAGGCAATCCTTGCAGTTGTTCTTACAGCAATGGCAATAAGCGGACTCTTCGCAGTCACACCGATTCTCAATAAAGTATCTTCCGGTTTTGTCATAATTATAACAACAATACTTGTTGCAGGAATTGCCGCAGTACTTAAACCAATTGATGAGGAAAAATCAAATGACAAATAATATTTATTTATATATTTTAGTAATGGCAGGGGTTACTTATTTAATACGTATGCTGCCACTTGTTCTTGCAAAAAAAGAAATTACAAACGTCTATATTAAATCGTTTTTATACTATGTACCTTATGCATGCCTTGCAGCAATGACGTTCCCTGCAATACTTTCATCTACATCATTTACTATATCTGCACTCGTAGGTTTTGCTGTCGCAATTATTGCCGCATACAAAGAAAAGAGCCTGCTTACCGTGGCTCTTCTCGCTTGTTTTGCTGTATTTATTGTTGAACGGATTATGCAGTTTATGACTTAATCCGTTCAACGGCTATTAATCAATTAGTAGCTATTAATCAGTGACTATTAATCAATTTGCAGCTATTAATCATTAACAGCTATTAATTAGTGACTATTAATCACTTAATGACTATTAATCACTTAGCAGCTATTAATTTGAGGAATGTGGCATGTACTGATACAGCGCAGCTGCTGTTGATGCTATTGGCATACTCTGTAATGTCACTCTTCCTGGTCCATATACTACCGTATTGAACAGACCTTCTCCACCAAAAAGTACATTCGTAACTCCTTTGATAGTCTGAATCTCAAGCTGACATGATTCTGACATTGCTGCAACATAACCAGTATCAATTATCTTGCTGCTTCCTGCTGGTATGTCATATTCATGCGCAGAACCATCAATCTCCAGAAACACGATTCCTGTTCCAGTGAATCTTCTCATCAGAAATCCTTCTCCACCGAACAATCCACCACCAAGTTTTCTCTGAATATATACCTCATTTGTAATATTTCCAAATGAAGCAAGAAATGCTCCTTTTTGAATAACAAGTCCATTTCCTGGTGTAATTTCGATGGCTTGGATTGAACCTGGAAACTTTGATGAAAAAGCAATCTCGCCCGCCTGTGATGCATAATATGTATTCATAAATGCGCTCTCTTTTGTTATCATACGTCCGAACATCTTGCCAATTCCACCTGCAGTTGTCTGCATCTGGATGCCATTATCCATCCATGACATTGCTCCAGCTTCACACTCTACTGCTTCTCCCTGTTCAAGCCATACCTTAAGAACCGGCAGGCTCTGTCCATCAATTGAATACTTCATCTTCTTTCTCCTTTTCATTAACCATAATTCATATTTTCAAATAATAATTGAAACATGTTTATTCTACCACAAAATGAATTTTTCTAAAACCCCACAAAAAAAAGAAGCGCCTCCACTACAGAAACGCTTCGCTACAGTTCACACCTAACCGTGTGACAAGCAACGATTACGCCCCATTTAAAATGTCTCTACGAGTCAGGGGCTGTAATCATTCAATAATTAGCACTACTGCGCATAGCTTAACACCACGGTGTCAAGCTATGCGATTATAACATATGTGTTTATAACATATGTGCTCTCAATTCGTCACCGCTTAAATCTGATAAATAAGCTGGTGCAATATCAAACACTGTCTTACATCCAGTCTGTCCTTCGCTGTTGAGTTTGTATACTGCTCTTGCATATGCAGCTATTACCGAACCTGTAAACTCAGGATTTGAATCAAGCTTAAGACTATACTCGATTACATGCGTATGCTCATCATTGTGTCCTGTAACACCTGTACGGATTACACTTCCGCCATGTGGAAGACCACTGTGATCACGCTTCATCTCTTCCTCTGAGATAAAATGAACTGTTGTATCATAATCAGCAAAATAATTTGGCATATTCTTAATCTCTGATTCAATCTTTGCAAGATCAGCTCCATCCTCTGCTACTACGAAGCACTCACGAACATGCTTCTGACGTGTTGTAAGTTCAGGCTGCTTTCCAGCTCTTACAGCATCCATTGCAGCATCTACAGGAATTGTGTACTGTCTGCAATCCTTTACTCCATCAATTCTACGAACTGCATCTGAATGTCCCTGGCTTACGCCTTTTCCCCAGAATGTATAATCTTTACCATCTGGTAAGATGCAATTTGCATACAATCTGTTAAGCGAGAACATTCCTGGATCCCATCCACATGAAATTACACAAGTCCTGCCCGCTGCTTTTGCTGCTTTATCAACATTTGCAAAATGCTCTGGGATTCTTGCATGTGTATCAAAACTATCTACAACATTGCACAATGCAGCATACTTAGGTGTCTGCTCTGGAAGATCTGTTGCACTTCCGCCACAAAGAACAAGTACATCTATCTTATCCTGCATATCCTTTAATGCATCTTCATGATACACGTTCACGCCCGCTGTTGCCACCTTGACTGTAGCTGGATCACGTCTTGTAAATACACCAACAAGCTCCATATCTTTATTCTTTGCTACTGCGCATTCAACACCTCTTCCGAGGTTACCATATCCAAAAATTCCAATCTTAATCATTTAAGACTCCTTTCATTCGTCCCTATTTTCTTTTGTATGATAATACTACGCAGTGCAAATTTCAAGAACGAACTACGCTACTGTTGATATTATTTTTCATTTGAATCTGGCAACACGCGATTTGTAAAAATGGAAAGTATCTTTCCTAAAGCATATATAAAAACAATCTGAACTGCTATTATTCCTGCACCAATTAACCATCCTGTCATTCCTGTATCCATTATTCCTCTGTACCTTCCTTTTTATCAGTATCTCTTTTCTCAGGTCCGTTCTCGAACCACCAGGCTATTGCACTAGCCCCTATCACAATCATCAAAAACGCAAATATAATAATTTTTTCTGTCATAATTTTCCTCCATGTTTTTGCACGCAAAATAGACCTATGATTTCATAGGTAAAATATGATTAGATAAAATTATGCTTTGTGACCGTCCTTGTTATGGATATACCTGATTATATATCTCTGACTACAGCATATGCTGCTAGGATAGAGATATATTGAGGTTAAGAATAATAAGCTTAGTACCCACAATATAAAGGCAACTATATATAAGCCTCTGAATGTGTTCACTCCGTTTCTTTTGGTTGACAGCTGCCTTGCTATGGCAGTCTCTGATGTGTATTCATCCAGAACAGAATTCTTACTGTCTATAATATGTACTGCAACGTCACCCATGGAGGCTGGTGATTTCTGCAGCGAAGAACTGTCTGGAACCGTCTGAACAAGACTGACCTTATTCTCGGTCATGTCATATTCAACGCCTAGAAAAGAGCACAACAATACTGCTAATATCATCATAATGGTTATGAATTTCTTCCTGCTGCAAGATGATTTATGCATTGTTGCTCTCCTTTCCAAAATTTACATAATAATACCACACTTTCTCCAAATTTTAAATACTTAATTCCTGTTTATGTTGTGACTCGGAATGAGGCTGCTTTAAGTATTTTGGGATGGTATTGGAAGTTGTGAATATAATCAATTGGTGGAGCAATGGTATATTTTATGCGCTCCGAGTCCTCGCGTTAAGATACTCTAAATAATTCGATATAGTAGTTCTATACATTACGCGTCGCTCACATTCGCCGTCCTGGCTCATATTCGCTGAATTTGCCGTCCATGGCAAATTCCCGCTGGTTATGTCCGAATTATTAAGACTATCTAAACACTGTGGAGTCGCTTACAAAATATACCATTGCTCCACCTTGATTATAATAAAGTCTTTGTACCATCCCACACTTAAATATCGTTCACCTCATTCCTATCGCTTCCACTACCAACCAAGTGAGTCTGAACACCATCCTGTATGAGTCTATACATGATTTACATGCTTCGCACTTCACACCCCGAAACTGCTTTGCACCCCACTATGTAAATATCGGAGAGCATGTATGTGTTCCGAAGAAAATAAATACGGACTACACCGAGGCTCCGCTATATAAAGCGAACACCACAGTGTAACAAACTGTGGTGTCCTTTCCCGAACCCAAACTCGGGGTTAATTCCGTATTTTTTTATGAGGAATATCGTACATGCTATGCCGACATCCAACACACTTGAAGTGCAAAGCCTTCACACTCCCCAAGTGCGAAGCTTTTAAATAATGTAAGCAGGAATTTAAAATATGTGCACTTGTGAATTAAGTGTATACTCAATCTTGTAAGTCTTGTCCCGAAGATTTGCCTGCAGCCTTGCCCATTCATTTCCATTTTTGCGCAAAATCTGCAGTTCATCATCCCCACATGACTCCATTAAAAATTCACCATCAAATGCCGTATGAGTATTCCTAAACTCCATCAATCTAATCAGCTCTTTTACAACCGGACGCTCTACTTCCTGTGCGATTTCATCAGCATCATAATAATGCCTGTTAATATTTCTTCCCACTTTCGTCTCTTCGAGAAGCTTTAAATCATTTTTACCTGCAAGAAGTCCTACATAGTACACCTGAGGGATTCCTGGGGCGAAAAACTGGATTGCTCTTGCAAGAATATATGCTTTATCATCGTCTCCAAGTGCTGAATAATATGAACAGTTCACCTGATAAATATCGAGGTTATTGTATGCCGCTGTATTATATATTTTTTTAACATTTGCTCCATATTTGAAAATGTCTTCCTTGGTTCTTTCTATCTCTTCATCTGGCAGCAGATCCTTGACATCCACCACTCCAATTCCGTCATGTGTATCAAGTGTTGTAAACTGTTTGCGTGGACAAATTCTGAACCATTCTTTCAAGTATTTGCTCTGTCCATAGTAAAGAGCATTTATGAGAAGCATTGGCAGTGCAAAATCATATACATAATAATCTTTTTCAGCGATTTTACTCTGCATAGTGTAATGTTCATGTATCTCGGGCAATAGCACTACTCCATATGGTTTTACTATATCCTCACATTCCTTTAGAAATTCCCAGACATCTGGCTCTATGAAAAAGCAACTGCTTCCTGCCTTTTTTGTAGCATATGCAAAAGCATCAAGTCTTATCATTGCAGCTCCATGCTTACACAGTGTCTCGAGATTGTCGCGTATGAACTCTTTTGCCGTCTGTGATTTACAGTTGATATCTATCTGCTCCTCATCAAATGTACACCATACTTTTTCTACTGTTCCATCTGCAAAATGCGCTTCCACATATGGTGCTCTAGGTTTTCTCTTATAAATTGCATCAACCTCTTCCTGAGTTGGCTCTCCATTTTTCCAGAAATCCTTATATCTGATAAACAAATCATGATACTTTGACTCGTCTTTCTTTGCCAGGAAGTCCTTATAATAATCACTCTGGGCTGAGATATGATTTATCATATAATCGAACATAAGATAATACTTGTCAGACAGATGCTCGATGTTACTCCAGTCACCAAACGCTGAATCAACTTTATGATAGTCCATAGGTGCAAAACCTCTATCTCCTGATGATGGGAAAAAAGGCAGAATGTGAATTCCTCCTACTGCTTTGCTAAAATACTTATCCACTATCTGCTCTAATTCTGTGAGATTTTTCCCCATAGAATCAGAATATGTAATCAGCATACATTTATTTTCTAATTTTCTCATATCTATACCTTTCCTTTACATGCATTTGTATGATTATTCACAAGGTGACTCAAATAGAGTCACCCTGCTATGAATATTTATAGTTCCTGTTAATTACTTGACAGCACCTGCTGTAACTCCCTCGACAATATATCTCTGTAAAAACAGATAAAGTATCAAAATCGGAAGCATTGCAAGTAATAACGCTGCCATTACAAGTCCCATATCTGTTGAATAAGTTCCATAGAATGTCTGTGTTGCAATTGGAAGTGTATAAAGCTCTTTTCTTCCAAGTACAAGACTAGGTAAAAGATAATCGTTCCAGAAAAACATCGCATCTATTATTGCAACTGTGGCTACTGTTGGTTTAAGAAGCGGAAATACAATTTTCCAGAATGTCTGCCATCTTGTGCAGCCATCAATTGTAGCAGCCTCCTCAAGCGATACAGGCACATTTGTTTTTATAGAGCCATGGAACAAAAATGTTGCCATTGAAATCGAAAAACCTACATGCATAAATATCAGCGTTATTCTATGATTCAGTATTCCAAGCTCTCCTCCATAAAGAGATACAAGTGGAATCATAAGTACCTGAAATGGAATTACCATTGATGCAATCATAAGTCCAAACAGTATTCCATTTAATTTCCACTGATTTCTTACCATAAGGAAAGCTGTCATAGATGAAAGCAAAATTGTAAGAACAGTTGAGGCTGTTGTAATTATGAATGAATTAACAAGAGCATTTCCAAAGTTCATTTTCTCCATTGCCTTTGGGAAATTGTCAAATGTAAATCCATGTTTTCCTACCAGGGACAGTGCATTAGTTGTTATGTCTGCCTGTGTTTTAAATGCATTGATTACTACGAGCACAAATGGAAAAACAAAACATATAAACAAAATAACCAGAACGAGCAGTTTCAGTATGTGCCTTATTTTTTTACCAGTAGCTGCTTTTGTATTAACATCCATTATGCTTCCACCTCACCTTTCTTACCTATTGTTACCTGAACAAGTCCTACTATCGCGCATATTACAAAAAGTACCACTGCTTCCGCCTGACCTGTTCCATAATTTTTATACTTAAATGCCTGATTGTATACATGCATTGCTGCAAGTTCCGAACTATTAAATGGCTCTCCGTTTGTAAGCGAAAGATTCACATCATAAACCATAAAACATCTGGTTATTGTAAGGAACATGCATTGTACAAATGATGAAACCATAAGTGGCATTGAAATATGTACAAGCGTCTGTGTACCTGTACATCCATCAATTTCTGCTGCTTCTATAACATCTTCCGGCACACTCATGAATCCTGCGATATAGATCAACATCATATATCCGGCATATTGCCACACTGACACAATAATCAGGCAGAACAAGGCTCCATTTGTTGTCGCAAGCCATGATGATGACAATGCATCTATTGATAGAACATCTCCTATTTTTATAAAAGCTCTGTTAAATACGAACTTCCATACATATCCAAGCACGATACCACCAATTAAGTTAGGTGTAAAAAATCCTGCTCTGAAAAAGTTCTGTCCTTTTACCCCACTTGTAAGCAGATATGCAAGTAAAAATGCAAGAAGATTAACTATGATAACTGCAATTACTGAATATACAAAAGTGTGTCCAAGTGATACCCAGTAATCATGGTCAGCAAATGTAGCTGCATAGTTTTCAAATGCGACAAATGGTTTTTCTCTCGATACTCCATCCCAGCTTGTGAAGGTCAGATACAGGCCGTAGAGAAATGGAACGATCACGACTGCCGCAAATACGAATGTTGTAACTCCTCCAAATAAAAGAAATTGTTTTATTTTGTATGACATGGTATTTGTTTTCATGCTTTCTTTCCTTCCTAGTTCTGTAAATTGCGTGCGTGTGGCACAGCTTAATAATTTTAGGGTAACTATATGTGTACTAGTTTATTTTTGCCTTTGACCAGTAGCCTTCTAATTCAGAAGCAAGACCTGCACGGTCAATCTTTCCAGCAAGATATTTCTGCATAATTCCACCACACTCTGTGATAAAATCATCTGGATTATGGTCATAAGCTGCAATCATGTTGCCTGCATCAGCATAGCTCTTAACTGATGTAGAAAGTGGATCTAATGATTTTGCTTCTATATTTGAAAATGCTGGTACTACTGCACATTCCTCTGAAAGGAAGCTGTTTCCATCAGCATCAGATACAAGCCAGTTTAGGAAATCCTTTGCTGCCTGTCTCTGCTCATCTGATGTATCACTTGAATTATCAATCATCATGAACTTTGTACCGCCACCAACAAGCTTTGTATTAGTGTCATCTGATGTATTCTGTGGTACTGGCATCATTCCCATATTTTCTGTGTACTCATACTGATTAATCATAGACCAATCCCAGTTTCCTCCAAACATGAAACCGATTTCACCCTCGGCAAGTTTTTGCTCAGATACTTCTCTCTCGGCTGCTACTGGAGAATCAGCTGCGTAGTTATACTCTTTTAATACATCAAATGTATCCATCAAAGAATTAAACTTCTCATTATTAGCAAGGTCTGCACTGCCTGATAATAACTTATCAACTGCTGCATCTGTATCTTCTTCCTGCTCATATGTCTCACCAAGGAAATGTACCGATAATGACCAGTCCTCTTTCATAATACCTACTGGAGCTTCCATGCCACCTTTTACAAGTTCATCCAAAAGACTCTTAAATTCATCTAATGTCTGATACTTTGATGGGTCGAATGTTTCTCCTGTAATTTTCTCAATAGCATCTGCATTGTAGATTAAACCTCTTCCCTCCAAACAGAATGGAAAACCAACTACTTTTCCATCAACTGAAATAGCGTAATCTGTATTCTCGACCCATTTCTCGTTGCTTAAGTCTTCTCCGTATTCCCCTGCAAGACCATATACATCTGTTGGATCCATCATCGCTATTGTATATGGGTCATTCGCTGCATACTTTGTTGCAAGCTGTGAGGCAACTGTATCACTTCCCTTTCCATACACTTCCACAGTGACACCAGTTTTCTCTTTGTACTTCTCTGCCATGGCTTCGAACTGATCCTGAATCTCAGGCTTTGAATTAAATACTGTAATTGTTACATCACCATCTGATGAACCTGAACTTGAACCAGATCCACTCTTCTGTGTAGTATCACCTGAACCTCCTCCGCATGCTGCCATTGAAGCTACCATTGCTACTGTTAGTGCCATTGCTACTAATTTCTTCTTCATGTTTTCCTCCTCCTATACATGACTAAATTAATTGATACTGAATTTTAAACAACAAGTCACTGCTTATACCGCAGCGTAATCAGCAACATCTTGTTTACACGATTATGGTAGCACCACATATGTTATGTGTCAATCGGTTGACATATTTTCGTGTTATTCCACAAATATGATATCGTTTTCACATTCTTTTTCACAGAAACTTTATGCAATATTTACATACCAGAGACTATACAGCCCTACGACTACAAAAAAAGCGGGTACTTCATGCTTGCATGTTGGTACCTGCTTTTTTGTAGTCGATGGGGGCTCGTATAGAGCCACCACACAGCTATATGAGCAAAAGGGGCTACGTAGTAGCTATTTGCGCGGAATCGCGCTCTTTTGCAAATGTAGGTGTGATTTGGGCTGGATTCTATAATATTCAATTGGCTCGTATAGAGCCACCACACAACTATATGAGCAAAAGGAGCTACGAAGTTGCGGTTGTTCCTCTTTCTATTAATTGTACTGGCAATACCGTCTTCTTCGCTACCATCTTTCCCTCAGCTGCATTGAGCAAAAGATCTACTGCACTTTTTGCCATTTCCTTTATAGGCTGATGTATTGTTGTTAATTTGGGCGTAGTTAACTGTGCTATTGATACGTCATCAAATCCTATAATTTTCATCTGTTCTGGCACTGATATATGCATCTTGCTACACACTTGCAATGTCTGCGCTGCAATCACATCGCTGCTCGCAAAAACACCATCTGTGTCTGGATATTTTTTCAACGCATCTTCAAGCATCTCATCATACGTCATATTATTGTACGCTGATACTTCTGGATCCACCTCAACATATGTAATACTTTTTTCATCACACACTTTTCTAAATCCTGTTGCACGCAGGTCAGCTGGAAGCTCCACATTGCTTGCTGTACTTCCTATCATCATAAGATTCTTACATCCATTATCTATAAGCTTTTGCGCAGCCAGAGCTCCACCTTCCAGATTATCACATTCTACTGACGCAGTTCCATTGTCAAGATAGCGTTCCATCGTAATAACCGGAATATCCATTTTGATAAATGTATCCACATCAACAAGCCCGCTGAACAAAATAATTCCTGCCACCCGATTACTGGTACATATCTCAATATATTCCTTCTCTTTTTCTTCTTTCTCCTGTGAATTACAAAGAAGAATACGATATCCCTTTTTATAAGCAATGTTCTCTATATTGCTTATCATCTCTGCAAAATATGGATGTCTGATATGAGGTACGATTACACCTATAGTCTTTGAACTCTTCTTGTGAAGTGACCTTGCGACTTCATTTGGCTGGTAATTCAATTTCTGCATTGCAAGCCGCACTCGCTCGCGCGCGTCATCACTTATATATCCTCTATTATTTAAAACCCGGGAAACCGTTGTAACTGTAAGGCCTGCCTCTTTCGCGACATCTTTAATTGTTGCCATTATTATTGTACTCCTTCTTCAATTTCCTGCCACGTCGGCATTACGCGAAGCGCACCTTTTCTTGTCGTAACAATCGAAGCTGCTGCATTCGCATATCTAAGCATCTCATGAAGCTGTTTTTCTCCGTATTCTGTGTATCCATGTTCTATCACATAATGAAGACACATTGCCATAAAAGTATCTCCAGCCCCTGTCGTTTCTATCGTATCGGGATTTACAAAGGCCGGTTCCTCAACACTCTTTTCACCTTGATATGCACGACTTCCCTCCTTTCCCAAAGATAGTAAAATCAGTGGAATATCGTATTTCTTCTGAAGTGATTTCACCGCTTTATCGTAATCGTTCTCGCCTGTAAACCACAGAATTTCGTTGTCAGATATTTTTAATATATCACAGTTTTTCATTCCATAATCAATCTGTTTTTTTGCCTCCTCTAAAGATTTCCACAAAGGTTCCCTCAGATTCGGATCAAACGATATCAGTTTTTTATTTTCCTTTGCCACAGATATCGCATACTTTGTAGCCTCACGGCAAACCTCATCTGTCATAGAAAGTGTTCCAAAATGAAAAATATCACAATTCTTTATAAGCTCGGCATCTACCTCATCTTTTTTCAACATCATGTCTGCTCCCGGGTTCCTGTAAAAAGAAAAATCCCTGTCTCCATCCTCTGCGGTATGCACAAAAGCAAGCGTTGTATGTACATCTTTATCCCATCTAAGTCCGACAGTATCTATCCCAACTTCCTTTATTGCAGTCTCCAGCTGATGACCAAACATATCATCACCGACCTTACCTATGAAGGCAGTTCTATGTCCCAATCTGTTCAACATTGATAATACATTACATGGCGCGCCTCCTGGGTTAGCTTCTAAAACAGGATTTCCCTGCGCACTTATTCCGTTCTCTGTAAAATCAATTAAAAGTTCCCCCATTGCAACAACATTATATTTTTCCATGATTTGTTTTCTCCTTTTCAAATATCCTTGATTTAATTTCTGTCCGAAACTTTTAAGCATTTTTTTCTATGGTACACTCTTTAATTGTATGTGTCAATCGTTTATCATATAGAGTAAATTTGCTAGGCATGTAGATTTATTTATCATATAGATTTATATATTATGTAGATTTATTTATCACGTAGATTTATTTATCACGTAGATTTATTTATGACATATATTTCTTTTTAACGTAAATTTCTTTATACATAAATTCATTTCCCCCCATAAAATAATTCATCATGCAAATTCATTTGCTGCAACATATTACAAATCCAATATTTAATACCCAAAGTCTCCTTTCGCCCCCTGATTTATGTAATACTATATAAATATTCACCCAAATTTCTAGTTACAATGCCATATTGATTTTGTCCTGTTTTATTGTTACTATTTTGTCATCATATAGACAAGTTCAATTTTCCTATATGATGACACATGATTAATCGCGATTTTCATTTTCTACTTGGGCATTTCAAGGCAGCTTTATTCGCCACAGATTTCCAAGTATTTTGACAGCAAAATATTATTTACATATATGCATATTTCTATTTTTGGCCAAGTGCGCCTTAGCTTTAGCTTTGTGTGCAATTCACTATACATGCATGTACATTTTTCCCTGTTTTACACAATGAGGAGGATTTTTATGAATACAATCAACACAAAAACTATTACTTTTGACCAGATTCTTGGTAAAACCTGCAGCCGCGAGGATGCTATCAATGCGCTGAAAAAATGCCCTGAAAGTTATTCCCTTTTTTCATCATTCCGTACTGAACATCAGAATAGCATTCTGAATTTCATGCAGGGTTTGTGCAGTCTTGATATCACACTTGATAAATTTTTTCTGCATGTCCTAAATCCAGAACTTCACAAGGACCGCCTGGAATCTCTCTTATCAGCATTCCTAAAACAGCCTGTCACAATAAAGACAATCCTTCCGCGTGAAGGTGTACAGCTTGCTGAAAAAGGCTCTCTTGTCATAATGGACATAATTGCAGAGCTTTGTGATGGCTCTACTGTCGATATAGAAATGCAAAAAGTAGGATATCTTTTTCCAGGTCAGCGCAGCGATTGTTATACCGCTGACATGATTATGAGACAGTACAATCGAATCCGAAATGAAAAAAATGAACATTTTTCATATCAGGATTTAAAGCCTGTTCACCTTTTTATTTTGATGGAAAAAAGTCCGAAGGAATTTCACAAATTTCCGAATAGCTATATCCATGAACAGCAGATTTCATATAGCAGCGGTCTTAAGCTTCCAAGCTTGTCCCATACAACCTACATAGCGCTTGACACGTTCAACTCCATGGTTCAAAATATAAATACAGAACTTGATGCATGGCTTACATTTTTTAGTTGTACAGATGCTGAGCATATTTCGCGACTTGTTCAGAAATATCCTCAGTTTCTGGATTACTACAAGGATATTGCCGTATTTAGGAACAATCCAAAGGAGTTGATTTATATGTTTTCAGAAGCATTGGAAATCCTTGACAGAAATACTGCCAACTATATGATTGACGAAATGTCGCAGGAGCTTAAAGAAATCAAAGATAAATATGACGATACCAAGGAGAGATTAGATTCTGCTAAAACAGAATTAAACTCTGCTAAAAACCAGCTTGATTCTACCAAGTCAGAATTAGACTCTGCAAAAAATCAGCTCGATTCTGCAAAGTCAGAATTAGACTCTGCTAAAAACCAGCTTGATTCTGCAAAAACAGAATTAGACTCTGCCAAGAATCAGCTTGATTCTACCAAGTCAGAATTAGACTCTGCTAAGTCAGAATTAGACTCTGCCAAGAATCAGCTTGTTGAAAAGGAGAACGTTATCGCAGATATGAATTCCAAGCTAGGTGATAAGGACAGTGAAATTTCTGCTCTTAAAGCTCAGCTTGCTGCACTCCAGCAGAAATAATATTTATACCTGATTTCAGGACTTGATTTCAGAACCTGATTTCAGAACCTGATTTCAGAACCTGATTTCAGAGCTTATTTTCTTAGTGACTCATTCTAAATTAATCGGTCAGATAGAATATCTTCTTTTTCTATCTGACTGTCATTTTAATGCACTTGTTTATTCATAATATACATTTTCTTACGAAACAAGCGATACCTCGTATTTTTACACTAAACAGTTACGCAACTTCTACTATTCTCGTGCATACACGATTAGCAAGTTCGATGTTGTGTGTGATTACTACCATCCCCATTTTTCTTTCTTCTGCTATGTCGATAAGCACATTCCATACTTGTGCCTGTGTAATCACATCAAGCATTGTTGTTATTTCATCGCAGACAAGAATTTTTGTCTGTGGAGAAAGTGCTCTTGCAATACAAAAACGCTGCAATTCCCCTCCTGACAATTCTGACGGCCAACGTGTCAGCCATGCTTTCTCTATTCCCATTTTCTCAAGTAATTTTTCATCAGGATTCCAGGCTTCATTTAAAATTTTCTCCATTTTCCACCTTGGATTTACACTTAGTTCTGGATGTTGATATATCATCTGTACCGGGCAATATCCCTTACCTGGCAAGGGCTTGCCATTATAGAGCACCTCCCCCGAATCTGGTTCTTCATAGCCTGAAAGAATCTTCGCCAATGTGCTTTTTCCACAACCAGACGGACCAACTATTCCAACACGTTCACCCGAAGATACAGTAAGCGATATATCATTTAAAATCCACGGTGATTTTTCACTGTATCTAAAACACAAATTCTTAGCTTCAAGTTGCATGTATACACCTGACCTTTCCACCTCTTACTTCCCGTTCAACCTGTTCACTCATGCATTTTTCATCAAATAAATCACATCGGTCTGCAAAAAGGCATCCCCTTGGAATATCCCCTGCGTATGGCTGTGTTCCCTTAATTGGCATGAAGCCATTCTGAGGAAGTGCATCTATAAAAGCCCTGCTATATGGATGGCGAAGTGCGCTTTTGCCTCTTATAAAATCTTCTGTTGGTGCAATTTCTACGATTGTTCCCGCATAAAAAACAGCTACTCTATCAGCTACTCCAAGTGCCAGATCTATATCATGAGTGATGAGAAGTACTGCTGTACCCTCATCTGCCATTTTCCTGAATTCCTTTAAAGTTTCCATTGCAAGTTCCATGCTAAGCCCAGGTGTTGGTTCATCAGCAATAATTAAAGACGGATTCTGCATCATCGCCCCGCATATTAACACTCTTCGTGCCATTCCTCCAGATAATTGAAACGGATATTTGTCTCCTACATCCAGCCCCAGACCATACTTTTCAAATAATTCTTCCTGAATCTTTGAGTTGCCATAAATGCCTTGCACCTGCTTTTTTACTTTCATAAGTGGATCAAGGTAATCAACTGACTGCGGAATAAATGCAATCTCTTTTTCATAAAGTTTTTTTACACGCTTAGCAGTGACAGGCATGCCTCTGTACTCTATTTTCCCTTGTACAGCAGCATTTTGCGGCAGCAGATTCAGGATAGCACTTGCAAGAATACTCTTCCCTGAACCGCTCGAACCAACTACAGCAACAATCTCGCCTTCATGTACATCAAGAGAAAGAGAATGTATTACCTCAAGTCTCTCCTTGCCAAATCCATGAGACTTATACATGCTAAATGTCACAACCAAATCTTCAATTTTTAAAATACTATCTGGCTTTGAAATTGTATCCTGCATCCCGAACCCACTCTTACTCTTTTTTACTTCATATTGCTAATTGACATTACAAATTCAAATTATCAATTCAAATCTTTAATTTACATTATCAACTCACATTATTACTTCAAATCATTATTTCATATCTTTAATTTACATTATCAACTCACATTATTACTTCACATCTTTATTTCATATCTTTATTTCACATCTTTAATTTACATTATCAACTCACATTATTAATTTACATCTTTAATTCATATGGTTCTTTAATTTATTGCACTATTCATTTCCACTTCCTGGATTCCAAAGCTTCTTAAGCACCTCTCCGATAAGGTCAAAAAGTATAACCACCATAAACAGCATCAGTCCCGGGAAAAACGCCATCCACCATTTTCCAGTGGTCAGATAATTCATTGACTCTGCCAGAATCACGCCTATCGCAGGTGTCTCACGCGACAAGCCAAACCCGAGAAAAGTCACTGATGCTTCATGCATAATCGCATGTGGAAAAAGGAGAACCAGTCCTATCAAAAAAGAAGGAAGCACATGTGGAACCATGTGTGTTACAGCTATCTGAATCGGGCTTTTCCCCATTTTCTCAGCTGCTTTTACATACTGTGATGTGCGCACCTCCAACACTTCCTGACGTACAATTCGTGTAAGTCCAGGCCAATGTGTAAGTGCCACAGCAACAGTAACACCCACGGCTCCTTTTCCCATCATACATGAAATAAGTATAAGCAATACAAGATGTGGAAGTCCCATACATAAATCCACAGCAAGCTTGATTATTCTGTCAATCCATCCACCAAACACCGCTGAGGCAATTCCAAATACAAGTGCCACAAATGCGCTGAAAACAGATGCAATCAGACCTATAACCAGACTGTTCGACATAGCCTTGACACTGCGTTTTAGCATATCCCTTCCCATTACATCTGTTCCAAATATATGTCCGTCTCCTGGACTTATCATCTTCTCTGCAAAATTGACATCATATTCTGCCGGATCCATGCAAAGTCCCCAGATAAAAATAGTAAGCAAATATATAACCGCTGCACAAATTAGAATAAATGCAGCCATCTTTCTATTAATTATTTTCTCAGCATACTTATGGTTGGACTCACAATTCAATTTCCAATTATTATCTCCGCTGTCCGACCTTTTTAAGAAAGTGAATATATTATCTCGCATTTTCACCCTCCCTGATTCTAGGATCACAGACTTTGTAGAGAATATTTGCAATCATATTTCCTGTAAAAACAAATACAGCGCTTATAAGTGCAATCCCCATCAAAAGCGGTGCATCACCGTTAAGCGCAGCCGTTGTAGTAGCAGTTCCAATACCGGGATATGAAAATACGTTTTCCGCCAATGCCATTCCACCAAACAATTCACTAAAAGATGCGAATTGTAATGTTATTGCAGGAAGCAGAGCATTCCTTAGCACATGACGGGTTACAATCTGCCATGTATTTTCGCCCCTTGCCCTCGCATATAAAATAAAATCGCTGTTTATAATTTCCACAACACGCTGTCTGGTATAAAGAACTATCTCACTTATACTTGCAATCGTAAGTGTGATGACTGGTAAAATCAGATGATATATTCTGTCACCGAGCGTAACTTCACTTTCAAGTTTTCCCATAGGAACGGCCATTCCAATCGGAAACCAGCCAAGCTCTACTGCAAATACAACTAAAAATAAAATTCCAATCCAGAATGTCGGTGCCGACTTTACTAACAGACAAAACGACTTTGTAATTCTGTCAAAAAAGCCTCCCTGTCTCACGCCACATATAACTCCCAGAAAAAAGCCTATGACTCCCGACAAAATCCAGGCCATGCCCATCAACACCGCGGAATATACAAATCTTTCCTTTATTACAGAAACTACCTCTTTTTTATAGGATATTGACATGCCCATATCGCCATGGCATACATTCACAAGCCATGTCAGATAGCGGTGTGGTATGGAATCATTAAGTCCCCAGTGATTGACGATTTCTGCTTTTGCCTCAGGAGACAATGTTGAATTTGTTCCAATATATGAAGACAGTGGGTCTATAGGCGATTTCGCTATCAGCAAAAACGCCAGAAAACTCACCAGAAAAAGTAAAAGCAGCATCCTTGCCACTTCATACATTATGTTTTTCCTTTTAATCATTTCTACCTCTAATTCAATACCCAGTCCTTAAGATTACAAATTATCGGACTTCCATGACCGTGCGGATGCGGTATCTGTGTATTCTCGGATATATCCAGTCTGTCATTAATAAAATATGAATGCTCGATGTTCACAAGATAAAGATACGGATAGTCACTATCACCTATCATCTGTGCTTCTTTCCAGGCGGCATTTGCATCCTCCTTATTCGTTGCCCCAATTGCCTTATCTATCGCAGCATCACATTGGGCATTTGCATAACCGGTTACATTCGCATGCTGTTCTTCAAGAAACATCTTAGAATCATATGTTGAATATATAACAGTTGGTGAGAATTGTCCCCATCCCCACACAACAGGTGTCCGATTTTCCTCTTTTGCTACAACATCCCATGACTCGTTTCTGACATTGACTTCTATACCGAGTCTTCTGGCATTATCGGCAAATGCGCTTGCCAGCTTGTATCTGTCCTCATCGTTTCCAGGTGCAATAAGATCAAATGTACACTTGTTTTTTCCTTTTTCCCTTATGCCGT
Organism: uncultured Agathobacter sp.; assembly: GCA_934359755.1. Classification (GTDB taxonomy): domain Bacteria; phylum Bacillota; class Clostridia; order Lachnospirales; family Lachnospiraceae; genus Roseburia. Next base: position 12,381 of record CAKRLV010000018.1, on the reverse strand, counting down.
CACCATCAGTATCCACCCAGCCTGCATCTTCAAGTATCTTCTGCGCCTCGTCTATCTGATTGTCCTCATAAGTCTCAGTAGACGCCCACGGCAGATTGTCCGTAAAATTGACTGCTGAAACTCCCTCTCCATCAAATGCATTGTCTATTATCTCCTGTCTGTTGATTCCAATTGACAACGATTTTCTGACCGCTATATCACTTGTCACAGCATTCCCAACTTCATGCTCTTTTCCCTGACTGTCCTTCATCGTCTGCTCAGGCAAAGTAGGCAGGCTGATATTTCGCACGTCCATAGTCTCTAACTTGTGCAATGTCATATTATCAATTTTCTCATTGATATAAGTTGAACTCACCATGACCACATCAAGCTGTCCTGAAACTGCATTTGAATATGCTGTATCCTGCTCCATTGATACAATATTCACCTGCTCAATATCCGGACTATCTCCCCAATACTCATCATTCACCTGCAAAACAATCTGCTGATTCGTGTCATACTGTACCACCTTGTATGCGCCTGTGCCAATCGGAGCTGTGTCAAATCCAGCGCTATCGTATGTATCCACTGGCACAATCTGAAGCATTGCCGTAATATCCAAAAATGGAGAATATGGTTCTTTTAATTTAAAAATCACCTTATAATCTCCATCAGCTTTCACTGATTCAAGTCTTGTCAAATCAACGTTTTCATTATTTGCCTGATTATTCTGCACCTGCTTATATGTAAACACCACATCGTCTGCTGTAAGATTGCTTCCATCGCTGAACTTAACACCCTCTCTTAGTGTAAAAGTGTATGTAAGTGCATCATCACTTACTTTCCAATCTGTAGCTAAATCCGGGACATATTCAGAATTCGTATCCGCCTGGATCAATGGCTCATTTACAAATGGATAGCCATAACTCATAAAGCCTTTTACAGGATCCATGCTCTGCTCAAAAATATTCCCGCCGATGTAAATATTTATGCTCTCACTGTTGTCATCCATCGCACCATTTCCTGCATCTGTTGGTGTTCCACAGGCACACAATGACAAAGCCATTACTGCTGCCAGCAATGACAATATTTTCTTCTTCATTAATTACCTCTCATTATTCTAATTTAACATATCCCGTAACTATATCTCAACTTTTACAACTAATTTTACACTAATTTCTTATGTTTTCCAAATCTATTATGTATGAAAGGCTATCATTTCTGGCAGAACATATCCTTCATAGGAAAATGATTTTGTATACAAAAACAGGAGGTCATAACTGACCTCCTGCGCATATTACCATATTTCTGTACTGAATTGTTTCAAAAATTCTATTTAACCTTTATGCATTTGCTCTTAGACCATCCAGAATATGCTTTCTTGCCATCCTTTACGCTAAAGCATGTACGGATTCTGACATAATACTTCTTCTTTGAAGAAAGCTTCTTAATAGATGCAGATGTACTATTCTTTGCAAACGACAATGTCTTTGCTCCCTTGAAATTCTTCCTGGTCGAGTACTGCAGCTGGTATCCATTACACTTAACCTTTTTCCACTTTACATTCATAGATGATTTACCCGACTTCAATGACTTGATGGAAGTCTTATCTAATTTAACATTTGTAACCTTCGTTGTGTACTGATACTGCTCAAATGCATAATTATATACATGGATATAATAATCTCCTGTGTATGGAGCTACAAAAGTATCTCCAGGTGCAACACAGAAACGATCTGCATCTGTAGATGGCCATGTCTCATTTTCATTTGAGTTCTTACCGAGTAATTTTACAATAGTAGTATGTCTTTCTTCACTGAAATAGAAATTATATACCTTTCCTTTCTTCAATGATATTCTATAAAAATCCTCGTCATGATTATAAGATGTGGCATCCAGCTCCTGCTGCTCACCACCAAGGTATCCTGTTTCCTCAACCCCAATCTTCATTGGAGTAGCTGTCACTTTTGATTTGTTTGGCTCACTCTCACAATTTTCATTTGGCGTAAATGAAAAACTGTATGTCGATGTATCTCCGTCTCCGAATCCATATTCTGTCTCGAATTCAAAATAATATGTACCTGCATCAATTCCAAAATATCTTGCTGAACTAACAGCATCATAATCGGTTTTATAAGCTGCTATACACTCACCATTTGCATCGTACAAAGTCATATTAATTACCAATTCAGCATATGGATTTACTATATCAAATCCTACAATTCCCTTCTGTGGCACTGTTAATTTGCACCAGCATTTCTGATCATTCCATGTTACAGAGTATGGTGTACCAAACTGTACTTCCTGTGATGTAACCATGTCCTGCTGTGTTGCACTGGCATATGCTGATGTAGCAGGTGTAAAGACACTTACTGCAAGAGTCAAAGCTAGCGCAAGGCTTAATAACTTTTTCTTCATATCTTCTCTCCTCCGAAAAATAATAAAATTAGTCCAAATCAGACCTCACCTATTATAACACAAAAAAGCATTTTTTTAGTATTTTTTCGATTTTTAAGAAAAAATTAAGACTATCTCTTCACCGAATGTACAGAAAGAGGATACATATTAATTTTTTAATTTGTATTCTTTGTATGTAAAGCTGCCATCATCATTTCTGTAAATAGCAGAAAAACTAACTGGTTTGTCATCCAACAATGATACATTCATTACTACAAAAGTTTTGTCATCTGGAATATCTATAGGGCCTTCAAATCCAATTTCTTCACCGTCATCTACATAAATCAATTTAATATATCCATTTGCATCTGGCTTTGCAGTTACTGTATGTTCCTTGACCTCGTCAAATCTCTCATCTATCTCTTCCTGACTAATGTTTTCTAGTGAATCCATACCTTTAACCCCTGCATCATCTCCTGCATTTTGCTCAGTGTCAACCGCATTTTCACTCTCAAGGTTTTTAAGATACTCATCTGCTGCAGCTTTATCCGCTTTTGATGCATCAAATGGAATCTTAAATAATGCACTGAATCCCTCGTAAGAGCTATTCTTTGTATAGCTCCCATCTTCATTCAATACATACGCATGTGCCTCATCTCCGAAACTGTCTACTGCTGATATCCATACACCTCTGTCTGCAAACATCTCAAGATTATCACACTCTACAAGCTCATATATCACTCCATCCTGCTCAAACCATATCAGCTGTGTATCAAGTGTTCCATTGTTTGCAACACTAAATGGCACACCGCCAATAAGTGGAGATACACAGAAATTTCTGTTTGCCATCTGGCTGCCATCGTTCATGGAAATTGCCATTGTGATGTATGTCTTCTTGCTGTCAATTTCGTTCCTTGAATCATCCGATACATATGGTGCCAGGTCGCTTCCTGTAACAATTCCCATCAGGTTAAAAGCGTAATCTCCGGATTTCTGTACTTCGTTTATAGAAATTGCATCCTTGCTTTCAAATGCCTTTGCAAGACTATCATTATTAGAAACCGAATCAGCAACCTCACTTGATGTCAGATATCTATATGCGGCATATGCTGTACCACCTCCTGCAAGCGCTACACAAAGTGTAACGGCTGCAGCTGCTACCATATTTTTCTTATTATTTATCATTTTCTTTTCCTCCATCTTTGCCTTATCCAAAATCTGGCGATTCAGCATTTGTGAAGGAATATCATCTTCCTCTAAGGATTCATATAAAATAGCATCCAATTTATTCATGATCAATATATACCTCCAATTCCTTGGATAATTTCTTTCTGGCTGACCATAATCTTCTTTTTACAGTACCTTCCGGGATATGTAATTCTTTTGCTATCTCTTTTACCGACTGTCCCTCCATGTAAAATAAAAGGATTGGTATTCTATATACATCATCAAGTTTTGACACCGCCTCTAATACAGCCTGCTTTCTCTCTTCCGCGATAACCTGCTCAAGAATATCCTGACTGTTATCCATGACATTCTGTTCAATTTCATCTGTAAGAGTGATTTTCGGTGCTATCCTGTCCCGAACGGCATATTTCTTCTTATGGTTCTTCCATATTCCGACTGCCAGAGATAGCAAATAACTTTTTACATTACCGCTTGTTTTGATTTTGTCTATATCCTGCATGGCCTTAAGCCACACTTCCTGATATAACTCATCAACAAAATCATTGTCTGTACTCAGTTTCCTGCAAAATGAATATATGCTCTTGCCATATTTTTCAATAAATTTCTCCAATTCCTGAATCGTCATTGTGTTTTCCTCTTAGTCGCGATTAAGATTAGGAACTATGTCCTTACACTTATATATTGTCATGTGAAAAAATATGGTTCGCTATTTATTTTTCATGGCGATGCTTTCCACCCCAGTCACACATCGCTACCAATATTGGCACCAGCGACTTTCCTCTAGCTGAAAGACTGTATTTTCTGATTATAGCTTATATTAATATTGTGAACAATCATTTCACATACTAATGATGTCATTTTATTAACAAACAGTATCAATTACAGACAGAAAGGGGCAACATATGAATAATGTCTTTACTATCGAGCAGCTTCGCCCTATTCGGGATGGCTTTACTATATCAAGGGACACCAGACTCGGTGATATAACCAAAGTTACTCTTTTTTCATTAGGGAAAAAAACCTCGATCAGTCAGGAAAGCTATGATCGCATGACCATGTATATTGGAGCCGCTGGAAAAGGCAATATTGTTATCGGCGAAAATGCAGAGAAATTAGAACTCTTGCCCGATACTGCACTCATTGTTCCAGGTGGCACATTATGTGGAATGGAATCGTACTCAGGAATGATTTACACAGAAATTATATTAGAAAATATCACACAAAAGGAGATTATCATGAACGCAAATGTAAAAGCAAATGAAGTATTTGAACTTAAAAATCTTATCAACTACGAAGAAGGCAGCATCGCCAACATGGATATCGTAAGCAATTCATCTATAAAATATGTGCTTATGGCATTCGACGAAGGTACAGGTCTTACTCCTCATCGTGCACCAGGTAATGCTATTGTATTTGCACTCGAGGGAAAAGCAACAATCGGATACGAGGGAAAAAATTATGAACTTTCTGCTGGAGAGTGCTTCAAATTTGAGAAAAACGGACTTCACAGCGTAACAGCCAATGGCAGATTCAAGATGGCATTATTACTTGTATTTGAATAAATTTTTCGCATTCATATTTTAATATTAGCTCTCTTATTATTAGGACGGCTCATTATTAGTAATAAAGCCTTTAGGGAGCGTCAAAAACTCTAAACTAAAAGACTGATACTTTATGTTTCATTTAGTATCAGTCTTTAATATTTGAAATACTTTCTATCAGCTTACTACTACACCTTCTGATGGCAATTCGCTTGCTGCGCCATCACTCTCATCAGGAATCGGTGGCAATTCACCCTGGTACTGCGTATTATTGGCAGCCTCTTCACAATCGTACTTATTCTCTTCCTCATCATCCCAAAGTGATTCATACTCTTTCTGCTTCTTTTTCATAGCCGCCATCATCATCTGCGCCTGCTTGGCCCTTCCGTACATTTTATCATCATATTCCATGACCTTCTTCTCGTCAGAAGCCGGAACTTTATCCCCTGCACACATTCTGGCAACAGTTGTCATAATTTTCGCAAGATTAGCTGCCATGCCTGTCTCTGGATCAGCTAAAGCTCTGGCATTCTCCGCATTCCATGCCGTACAGTACTGCTCTTTTATATCATTGAGAGCATCTTCATATTTCTCAAACTTATCTTTTGCATCATTATATGATAATTCAAGGTCAGCAGCCCTTTCTTCCCAAATTCCACTTGAGTCATATTTGGATTTTTCTTTTGCCCCTTTCAGCTTTAAATAAGCGTTTTTCTGCTTATCCTGAAGTTCATTTCTATACGTCTGATACTTGGGAAGTATATCGCCCATCTTCATATGCTCACATCCTTATTCTAATGCTGTGTTTATGTAAATGCACCATTTCACTATCCTCTGAAATCGACGCGCTGTCCTATCATTTTTTCCTGCGCTGTCTGGACATTGTCGCTCTTTTGTGCAAAAGAATAATCCTCAATTTTCTTCATTAGTTCTTCGATAGAATTAGCTGTAATCGTAACAGTCTCTGTATCATCTGCGTAATCTATATCATCCGTCTTATTCGAATTAGAAGACTTTGATTTTTCAAGCTTGCTGTGTTCCTTCTTCTCTGCCTTCTTTTCAGCTGCTTTTTTCTCTGTCGCTTTTTTCTCTGCCTGTTTCTGTGCTTTTTTCTTTTCAGCACCCTTTTCTATTCTTGCTTTCTGGTCAGATGAAGATTTCTTGAGTACTGCAAAAAATGATGCTGTGCCTCCATCATTAACCTGCATACCATAGCCTTGTACACTGGCACCAGATTTCTCCATACTGCTTTTTAGATCTTGTAATTTAGCTGAAGCTCCACTCAGAATTTCCTCGTATTTTTTACGATAATTCTCATCCGTAGCCATCTTTTCGATTTTATCCTCATCGATAAGCACTACTGTTTTGCTGCTATTAGCATACTTTGCAGCATTTGCCTGTGCATTTTGCTTCTGATCCTCACTTACAAGAATAAAGTCATAATTACCATATTTTTGCTTGAGTTTCTCGTAATATTTAGCTGCTTCTTTTGACAATTTTGGTTCTCCAATTTTCCTTCCATAGCTTGCACTTTCCTTTACTTTGTCTGTGCTCTTAGAATCTTTGGCTTCTCCAATTTCTTCCGTTTCCGATTTTTGGGTAGCTTTGCTATCTGATCTTCCTGTAGTTTTATATGTTGAACCATATATATTTGATAGCACTGAATTTGTATTGATTGCCATATTTGTACCTCCTTGTAAAATAACAGCCTCTTCGTGCGCCATAGCAGATTCCAAAATCCATTTCGAAATCTGCTTACCTTAAATATCGGACTATTTTACAGGATTATTAACCATATATTGCTTGCCAGTTGCATTCAGTTTCTTAACTATTTTTTTATTTCAGATCTATTATCAGAAAGAACCTGCTTAGCCAGTTTGGAAACTTCTTTATACTCAATTGCGCCTTTACTTGTAATCTCTCCATCTATGTATGAATCTACATTGACCTGAATATTAAAATATACAATATTATCTTCACTCGTGAAATGTATATCCCATATCATCATCTTTATAATCTGCTGATAAGCTTTTATTGCTGAAATCCCACTTATACTTTAGTAACTCCTGATTTCCTGCATGATATATGACTTTATCATCATGTAATTTGTACACATTACCTTCCTTGACATAACCAAGGCTCTGTACTTTTTCAATACTGTCTGTTCTGGTTTTTTTATCATCTCTGCTACTGTCAATTTTTTCTCCTATTCCTCAATGCATGCCCACATATTAGTAAGCTGACTATTAACATATTTAGCAATGCATTGACTTCATATTTAATAATTGTGCGTAATTCAATTATTTATCGCGATATTCGAATCACAATGAAATCATATGCTTTTTCCATGTGTTTCTAAAAGCAATTTGCGATTTACAGACTGTCAAATAGACCTTACATCCAGTAAAATTAAGGTTTTCAAGACTATCTAAACTTTTAAATGCTACATTTCTATTATAATTAACAATTCTTTAAATAAGATTAATCATATCAATCAAATCTTTCGGCCAATATTCATCAATTTTTGAGTCCAACTGTTTTTGCAAGATAAAACTTCCCTCGCCATCCGTCAAATCTTCAAATGTCGCTAATATATATGACAAAACGATTTCAGAATTCAAACACTCCTCTAACTGTGATAAAAATAAAGCTTTAACTTTAACCTCTTTTTCATCAACAAAATGTAATACTAAAACATCATACGCTTGGAATCCGTCACCATCCAAATCATATTGTATTGACCAGCACTCATATTCTTCATTTTTATAATATCTTGCTAATCTACATTTAAAATCATCTCTCATTTTATTTCATCTCATTTATTCAGCTAAATACACACATTTTTCTTCTTCACATCAATTGCATCCTGGCAGAGCGTTTTAACTTTATAGGAATATTACATCGTAATTTCCTATATGGTTCGTATTATCTCCAATATTATACTCTAATTTCTCTCCATACATAAATCTTTCTTACAATTTTATTGAACTCGGGCTTTGCCTTTATAATTCTGTTCCTCTATTTAAAATTTCCATATAAATAGAAAATACATATCTTTTGTTTCGCCTTTGATCAGGAGCAACATCTTGTAATATATTATCCGCACTGAAGTCATCAACCATTTTACTTACAGTAGGATAACTTACATTTAATATATCTGTTAAATTGTTTTTTGATACAACTGGATGTTTAAATAAATTATCACGTAAAACACTATACGATGTTGAGTATCCTTTATTTGTAATTATTTTTTCCATATTTAATATATTCTTTACTATGGCATCCACTATTTTAACCTTATTAAATTATTTTGCGCTTTTCTTTAATATATCTCTGTAGTAATCATTTTTATTAAAATACTCTTTCATAAATATTTTTCGAAATATATATCCAAATCTACGCCACGAATTGCAAAATTCATATTTTTACGCCATTTTTACACTACAAGACTTTTTACTTCATTCAGCTAAAGCGTATTTTATATGAAAAAAGGGTTCCAAGCAAATGCTTGAAACCCTTGAATTTACTGTATTATAAAACTACCAACAAGTAATTACTCGATGATTGTAGCAACACGTCCAGAACCTACTGTACGTCCACCCTCACGATATTTGAATACCGTTTTACTGGGTATTTGATATGGTTATAAGTATTGAAACTTGCATAAATGCGTTTGTTTTGGATAGTGTATTTTTATTTGCAAGAGTTCTTGGCACCGGAATGGCACCGTTTCACTTTCACTCTACAATTTACCTCTTAATTTATGTAAAAGAAGTCACACCTGATCTTCTGTAACTACTGCATTTTTCTCCTCGTTATATATTCTTGTTCCTTCATTCATTAGAGCCCTATTATCAAGAATTAATTGCCTACATTTATTACGATGGTAAGAATTATCAACCAAATCTCTTAACGCATCTTCTCTGTCCCTGACAACCAAATCCGGAAACGCTACACGTCCCATATTCCCCTCATGAAACGCACCATCGTTGCTTTTCAAAAATAGACATTCAAAATGTTCTGCATATATTGCTGATACAATTTCTCCTTTATGTTCCTCATGAGGATGATCAGCTAACCCTGTTTGAAATCTGCCATCACAATCGACTAATTGTTTCTCTAACAGTTTCTTATCCTCTGAATTTATATCACTATGCTCAATAACAATAATTTTCCCCTCATTTTTTAATGTATTGTATTTTTCCGTAATAACCTTAAAATACTCATTCTTACCGAATTTTAATATTTCTTTTTCTACAACATCAGCCACTACTATCTTGAAATACTTTCCAATTAGTGCATCATCTATTTTTGCAAGAATTACATCCACCCAAATATCTGTATCACAAATTGGATAATTTGACAATTCTTCGCCCTTATAAATCAATATTCAGCCCATCTATAACTTTTAATAAGTCAAAAGCCTTTTCTTTCGATATTCTCTTTTTATCCAGATTAAAAGTAATGTCATCATAAAAAGAGTCTGGAATATATATATCATTTGTGGCATTTATTAGTTGTAAATTTCCATTAACAGATTTTGTTTTTTTCTCCAACAATCTCCGTTTTTCTTCGGTATTCATTGCAATCGCATATCTATTTTGCAAATTTTTCTTAAATTGAGGGTACAATTGTATAATTCTTGCAAGCATGGCTGAATAACCAACATTAAAATAATTCTGCATACGAATTATTTCTTCATGCTTTATATATTGCACAGAAATATTATGATCTGAAATATATCTCTTAACTAAAGAATCTGGCATTAGAATAATACTAGCGAAGGCACTTGCTTTATATTCAATAGGATCCTGCTTTTCTGCTTCCGTATAACTAATGCCGTTTCCTTCTCCCGTGTGAATATGATAACACTCATGCCAACATGACAAATATTGTCTTCCCAGATTTTGCCTGCTATTTATATAAATACAATTATATGGATTTTTATATATTGTAAAGCCACTCAAAGAAGTATTATCTCCAACTGCCGGAAACCTTATAAGTAATAAACCCAATTGCTCTATCGTTTTGAAAGTATCTTTTATCACTTCATCTTTACTAATAAAAGATTCTCTATACTCAAGAGCAATTGGGTGCACTTCTTCATACAGCTCTGTTTTTTCCTGTTCTGTTAACCTTTTCAAAAAACACCGCCTTATCAGTTTATTCCGATTTTTCTTTGCATAATAATCTCATTAAATAACATATTTGCTAATTCAAATGTTCCTTGAACATTAGCATCATTTCCATCCGATCTAAAATTCGCTGCTGCCACATCATCATTAATTTCAGACAATAACTCATCCGTTGCTAATCCTAATATCTGACCACATGCCTTGTAAATCTTTGGAGAAAAACTGCAAGTTCCTTCTTCAATTTTAAGTAAAATATCTAAAGGGATGTCATACTTTGAAGCAAATCCTGATGCATCAATTCCTTCGCTTATTCTCTTATCCTTTACTTTTTTACTTAACTCATAACTAGTATACAAAGGACGACTATTATTTGACTTTTTTACAAACTCGTAAATATCTGCCATATCTATTCCTCCATTTCTAATACTATATGCACTAGGTCTATTCATATTATAACACTTTTTGTCGTATTTCAATAGATTTTTCACAAAAATTTTTATTATATATCTATATTTTATATATCGAGCTTTATCATGGATTGTCATTACCCAATCACATGCTATTCATAATCCACCACATGCCCCAACACACCGCTACAGCATATCCAACAGCCAATACCACATCCAGCACCTTCTTCCCAAACTCCTTACATTTATTTCGTCTGCCATAGCAATTGCCCTTTCTTTTTGACTTAATATCTGCTGCCACAATGTCCTATTCTTCAATTTAGCGACCTCTTCCTCGAATTCTCTTATTCGTATAGTTTGCCAATTGCTGTTCTTGTTCTCTCTGCTTAACTGTCTCTCTGTATACCTCAAGTCACTCTCTAATCGATTGTTTCTCTCCTGAAGCAGTTCCATCTCGAAGTTCTGCATCTGTATCTGTATCTGTATCTGTTCTGTTCTTTCCTTTCCATTCCTTTCTCTGCTCTTGGAATAGCTTCTGGCTCTGTAATAATTATTTCAATAGATTGTCTCTCTCCAACGTTACTGTCTGCACAGCCTTCTTTATATAGTTCTTCATCTTGTGTTGAACCGCTTCCTGTACTATGGGGAATAGTCTTTCATCATCCGGCATCCCATATAATCCATCCACAAATTCTTTTATCTCTTTCGAAAGAAACTCCGGTATTTCCACCACTCTTACAGATTTTTTCGTTTTGGGTTCAGTAATCACATCCTGTCTATCGGTTCTATAGTATGTCTTTGTAATATTAATCTGATTATTAATCAAATCCTCATCACCTTTGTTAAGGCTAACAGTTCCCAATTCGACAAATAAAACAAATAAAAGGCTGATAATATTTTGCTCCAGAGAATATTCTCTGGAGCATTGTACTTTATCATATAAGAATACATTTATTATTCAAACCATTTGATTTACATTTCTCTTTTAGCTTCTACCTTTGTTGCATATTTCCACGTCTTTCCACAATCTTTTGAATAGATACTTTCCCAACTAAATGTATCCTTCTCAATATTTTTGAAATTCCATTGCCATATAGTTGTATCGTTCGCATCTTTATTAATCCCTGTTTGTATAATATCATTCTCCAATTCTTCGGCGATCAACCTATCAACACTCCATTTGGAAACATACACTATATTCCACTTTTCGGGGTTATCTATCATTGGAACTCGTATTGTTGTTCCATAATCTCCGTATAAAGTATCTTCCTCTGTCCATTCTCCTCTTTTGGGACAAATAAAAACATCTTGAATTCCATACCCATCCATGACATACGAAAAAAGCCACTCACCTTCTTTTGTATCTTCAATCTTACCCTCTTCGTCATATGTAGTCATTGTAAACGACCATTTTCCAACAAATCTACTATACAATGATAAATCTGTGTTATTATTCGCATTATTACTTCCTAATGCTTCTAAAAATTCATTTTTCATTAGCGTACACTCTCCTCACGATAAACATGTTGCTTATTTATCATTTGTAATAATTGAATAAACAACCAAATCCCTATATTCCCCTGTGTTTTTATCAATTCTTCTTTTCCTTAAAACCCCATCCTTAAAACTGCTTCTGGGAGTATAATAAAGTAGGGGGTCCTTTGCTTTGACAACCGTAAGTTGTCAGATTGTATCTTATGATTTTTGTGGCATTCATTGTTCTTTTTGTTCCTC
>CAKRLV010000017.1 GCA_934359755.1 uncultured Agathobacter sp. | reverse complement strand
ACGTCGATTGACGACAACGCAGCAGATGAAAAATCAGCCAAGTCAAGGTGTCAGTTATTTATTATTCGGTGTACTAGTTTTTATTTCTATTTTGCTTTTTATAGACCAGATTAATTCCTTTAAGTGTAAGATTTGTGTCATACACATCTATTGCAGAGGTCTCATTTGAGATAATTCGTCCAAGTCCACCTGTCGCAACTACTTTCATATTCTCAATTCCGAAATCTTCTCTTACCCTCTTTATGAGATATTCTGTTTGTCCAATCTGACCATACACAAGACCTGACTGCATACTTGAAATAGTATCTTTTCCAAGTACTGTTGCTGGTTTTTTGATTTCGATTTCTGGCAGTTTGGCTGCATCCTGCCATAATGCTTTTGCGGATATTCTGATTCCTGGTGCTGTTATTCCACCCTGAAAAGTACCTGTCTCATCTACAAAATCATACGTAGTGGCAGTTCCAAAGTCTATTACGAGTACCGGTCCACCATACAATTCATATGCAGCAACAGCATCAACTATTCTATCTGCACCTATCTGCTGTGGATTTGGTGTTGCAACACGAATTCCTGTTTTAATTCCTGCCTCCACTATAATTGGCGTGATATTAAAATACTTGATAAAGGCACTCTGGAGAGAATGCATTATGTTTGGTACTACCGAACAAATAATAGCATCTTTAATGTCTGACAATTTCAGCTGGTTTTTCTCGAGAAGATTTCCTATAAGCATTCCGTACTCATCAGATGTCCTTGGCATTTTGGTAGTTATTCTGAAGCTTCCTACCATTTCATCTCCATCAAATATACCTGCTGTGATATTTGTATTTCCTACGTCCAATCCTAATATCATATTATTCCTCCTCAAAACCTTCTCCAAGAAAAACTATCTTGTAATATGTCTCTATTGACTCAAGAAGCTCTCTTTTTTCGTTCTGATACTGTTTTATCTTCAGCACACTTCCAATTTCGTCATAGAAAAAGTCTCCATCTTCATATGAAGTTCTAAAATCAAGTTCTCCATCTTCATTAAAGACAAGCTCTAATATTCCACCAATATCTTCTGTATACAAAACACACATTATCTTTAGTTCATCTCGTATTCCTTGTGGAAGTCCATTGAAATTCTCATTCAGATAGAACTTTTTCTGGTATGAATTTGATACACATAATACTACTTCTTTATTGTTAGACATATCCGTATATACCTCTTACCGATACTTCGCCGCTTGAAACCAGTTTTCTTGATTCCCATGTATCCACAATGAGCTCACCTCTTGGGGTTATTCCCATCGCCTTTCCCTCAAATGGTTCTTTGGGATCTAGTACCTTCACATTTTTATGCATATTTACAAGTAATGAATTATACTCTTTTACAAGTGCTGACAAATCTTCTGTTTCTAGATAAATTTCATAATATTCCTCAAAATATTCCATTATTTTCTCGATTATCTCAGCTCTTCTAAAATGCTGTCCGCCACTTTCGATCATAAGTGAACTTGCAGTCTCTTTTATCTCTTCTGGAAAATCTTTGTTGTGCACATTGATTCCGATTCCAATTACTATATGATTAATATAATCAAACTGCGCACTCATCTCAGTCAGAATTCCACAGATTTTCTTGCCATTTATTACTATATCATTCGGCCATTTTATGAGTGCCTGCTCCCCTGTAATGTCCGAGATTGCCTTAGCCACCGCAAGTGCTGCAACTAGTGTAAGCATCGATGCATTGTTAGGGTTAATATCCGGCTTTAACATAAGTGTCATGAAAATACCTGTTCCCGATGGCGATTCCCAGGTTCTTCCTCTTCGGCCTTTTCCAGCCATCTGATAGTCTGCAACAACAAGCGTTCCATTAGGATAACCTTCTTCTGCAAGCTCTTTTGCCTTAGTATTTGTCGAATCAGTGCTGTCAAAATAGACAAGTTCCTGCCCTGCCCACTTTGTATTCATTATGCTTTTTAGTTCATTCTCATTCATAATATCTGGAGCAGCTTTAAGTATATATCCTTTATTCTGTACCGCTTCTATTTCATAACCTGCTTCCTTGAGCTGGTTGATAGCTTTCCAGACTGCAGTTCTTGAAACTCCAAATTTGTTGCAAAGTTCCTGACCAGATATATATCCATCGGCTTCCCGCAGCATCCTAAGTATCTCTGTTTTCATATAATCTCCGACCACTCGATTTATCTTACTAGTTTTATATTATACTAGCTTTATATTGCTAGCTTTATATTATACTAGCCTTATATTGCTAGATTTATATTATACTAGCTTTATATTACTGGCTTTATATTATACTAGCTTTATATTAGCTTACTAGCTTTTTAATCCCAACATTTTTGTAATAAAATTATCAGCAATTGCTTTATTCTATAATTTCAGCTTCCTATTTGTTGTTCGACACTACTTTAATGTAGCATACATAATTGCCTTTATTGAATGCATACGATTTTCTGCTTCATCAAAAACAACTGATCTTGGTCCTTCAAATACCTCATCTGTTACTTCTAATTCAGAAAGTCCAAATTTCTCATAAACCTGTTTTCCTATAGTTGTCTTCAAATCATGGAAAGCTGGGAGGCAATGCATGAAAATAGCGCTGTCCTTTGCGTTCTTAAATGCATCTGCGTTTACCTGATATGGCTTAAGATCGTTGATACGCTCTGCCCATACTTCCTCTGGCTCGCCCATTGATACCCATACATCTGTATAAATCACGTCAGCATCTTTTGTTGCTTCTGCGACATCTTCTGTAAGTGTAATTGTTGCTCCTGTTGTCTTTGCTACATCTTTGCAGTAATTTACCAACTCTGTATCTGGGAAAAATTTCTTGTTAGTGCATGCTACAAAATTCATTCCAAGCTTTGCACATGTGACCATAAGTGAATTACCCATATTGTAACGTGCATCACCCATGTATACAAATTTAAGTCCTTTCAATTCTCCCAAATGCTCACGAATTGTAAGCATATCTGCTATCATCTGTGTTGGATGGAACTCATTTGTAAGTCCATTCCAGACTGGTACTCCAGCATACTCTGCCAATTCTTCTACTATTTCCTGTCCATATCCGCGATACTCGATTCCGTCAAACATACGTCCAAGTACTCTGGCTGTATCCGCGATACTTTCCTTTTTTCCAATTTGTGATCCACTTGGATCAAGGTATGTAACATGCATACCCAAATCATGTGCTGCTACTTCGAAAGAACATCTTGTTCGGGTACTCGTCTTCTCAAAAATAAGTGCAATATTCTTTCCTACAAGCTCATCATGCCTGATTCCTTTTTTCTTTTTATCTTTGAGCTCTTCTGATAAATCAATTAAATATGTAATCTCTTCTGGTGTGTAATCCATGAGCTTCAAAAAATGACGACCCTTTAAATTCATGTTTCTTTCCTCCTATTATGCAATTTAGCTAATTTTACTCCATTTCCTTCTTAGTTGCAATATTTCCATGTTTAAATAACTGCCTAATTCAATTTCTATCTAAAAAAAAGCCACAAATAAGACAAGATTACTCGTCTATATTTGCAGCTCCTATATTTATTATCTAGTAAAATACAATTGGTCCATACTTGACACCCTTATGTCCTGATGAAGCTAATTTAAAATATTTTGCTCCATTTGTATTATCTGTTCCACTAAGCGCAGCTTGTGCAGCTCTTCTTGCTGTTGAACTAACACCTTTTCTTAATCGACCTGCAAGCTTTCCCGATGACGCAGGACCAAACTGTCCTTTTTGATAAATTACCTTGTAAACTGAATTTGGAAAAGCACCACTTTTGACTCTGTTGACCACTACGCTTCCAACTGCAAGCTGACAATCGTACGAACAACCTCCTGCTTCACACTGTATCAATGCCGCAAGAAGTGTGACATCATCCGTGCTTGATGGTACTGATGAGCCTTGTGACTTGCTAACTCCATTTTTTTGAGAATATCCTGATGAACTAGAAGATTCATCTGATTGTGCCTGTGAAGCCGCATCATATGCAGCCTGCTCTTCCTCGAGTGTCACTGCTTTGCCTGTGTCATAAGATATTGTAACATAATCTTCACATACATATCTTGTCTTATCATCATATATTACTGCTATCCAGCCATCCTTTGTGTCTGCGTTCTTTTTTACTTTGAGTTTCTCGCCAGATGCAAGTGCTGTTATTATGCTTGAATTTTCATCTTGCTCTTCTCTTATTCTAAGCCCGTCAATCGTTATAGTTGCTATCTGTCCACAATTTTTCTTGGCATAGTCAAGAGCATCTTCACCCATAACACAGTATTCATTTTTCACATAACCAGATACACTTCCTGATTCTATCTGAGTCCATGTTTTGCCTTTTTTCACAATGAGAGCTCTGTCACCTTTATACAATTTACCGACAATTGATGAATCTGACTTATTTTCTGCACGTACATACAAAAACTCATCCACATCCGCCATCAATTTATCAGACCAATCTTTTTTCAATTCATTATCAGAATCTTCCTCGTCTGATTCACTCTGGGCTGCCTGTGCATCTTCATCTGCTTCTGCTTCTGAATCTTTCTGGCCTGCCTGTGCTTCTTCATCTGCTTCCGATTCTTTCTGGCCCGCCTGCGCTTCTTCATCTGCTTCTGCTTCTGAATCTTTCTGGGCTACCTGTGCTTCTTCATCTGCCTCTGCTTCCGATTCTTTCTGGCCTGCCTGTGCTTCTTCATCTGCTTCTGAATCTTTCTGAGCAGCTTCTAATTCACTCACAGTCGCTAATTGAATATTCTCCGTAACTACATCATCCTCATACGCAGTTACAAACTCCGCGTCAACAGCATTAATTGAAATCAATTCCTCTGCTGCTCTCTGCTGATATTCATATAATTTTGCTGTAACTCCTGCAACTCCTTCATCTTCTAAACTAGTGTTTGCTATTACAGTTTTTTCTGTTGCCTCACTGTTTGCTACTTTTGGATCGTTCTTGGCTACAGTATTTTCGCTGTTAGTAACCGCTGTGATTGAGAGTAGACCCGCAAATGCAAATATTGCCGCACTTTCAACCACTTTTTTGTTTAGTTTCATTTAATTAACCTCCATATAATGCAATTCTATGCCAATAGTATTACATGTATGTTTCAATTTTAAACATTTTATTTCAAATGTTACAAGGTTGTTACGCGACGCATTTTAGCATAATAGTCATCTATTGTCAAATTTTTGCAAAAAATCGACTGTTTTTTCCACTTTTTATGGAAAAATTTCCTCTAAAACCTTTGAAATTAACTGGCTCTGCTCATCCTGAATAGCTCTTTTTTTCATTACTTCTTTTTTTTGAAGTTCTTCTTCTTCATCCTCTATAATAGTATTTAAATATGCATTTACTTGTTTTATTATTTTCTTTAGTTTTTTTCGTATGCTTATTGCAATAATAAGTATTGCAATAGCTAAAATTATCAGTATACTTTGTAGTGTTGTGGCAATTTCGCTTTCGTATGTGATATATAACTCATATAAATTGCCCATTATTACCTCCTTGATTTGTTTTTCAAGAATATTATAATAAGTAAATACTGTTATTTAAAGAGTATGAGAGCTTGTTTTAATCGCAAGTTTCGACAATTTAATATATGATAGTTTAATAATATATATTTAAAATGAAAGGAAATTTACAATGAAGAAAATAGTTATGACTGGCGGCGGTACTGCCGGACATGTCACTCCTAATATTGCTCTAATGCCTGCTCTAAAAGAGGCAGGGTATGAAATTGAATACATTGGTTCTTACAATGGTATGGAAAAAGGACTTATCGAAGCTCAGGGAATTACATACCATGGTATTGCTTCTGGTAAGCTGCGTCGCTATTTTGATTTAAAGAATTTTTCTGATCCATTTCGTGTTATAAAAGGTTATGGACAGGCAATTTCCCTGATGCGCAAAATAAAACCTAATGTTGTATTTTCAAAAGGTGGATTTGTGTCTGTACCTGTTGTACTTGCTGCAAAGTTCTGTCATGTACCAGCTATTATTCACGAGTCTGACATTACACCTGGTCTTGCAAATAAAATAGCAATAAAGGGAGCTAAAAAGGTATGTTGTAATTTTCCTGAAACATTAAAATATCTGCCTTCTGAAAAAGCTGTACTCACTGGTTCACCTATACGTCGTGAACTTTTCAGTGGAACACCTGAAAATGCTATGAAACTATGTAATTTTCCTGATCACAATAAACCTGTTTTGCTCATAATCGGTGGTAGTTTAGGCTCAAGAATTGTGAATGAAGCTGTAAGAAAAATTCTTCCTGAATTACTTGAAGAATTTTACGTTATTCATCTTTGCGGTAAGGGCAACCTAGATAACTCTCTTACCGGTACAATTGGCTACGCACAATTTGAATATGCCAATAAGGAACTTACGGATATGTTTGCACTCGCTGATATCGCAATATCTAGAGCCGGGGCTAATTCTATTTGTGAATTGTTAGCACTCCACAAACCAAATATACTTATTCCACTCTCCGCGGCTGCAAGCCGAGGCGATCAGGTACTTAATGCAAATTCATTTAAAAAGCAGGGATTCTCTTATGTGATTGAAGAGGAAAATCTTAATGATCAGATACTTCTTAAGGCTGTCAAAGATGTGTATAAGAATCGTTCTCAATACATAAATGCAATGTCTGAAAGTGGACAAATGGATTCAATCGGAACAATTATCAAACTCATTAATGAAGTATCAAAATAATTTTTTATTCATCGTCAACTATGCGTAAGCATAGCTGACGAATGTACAGATATTTACTGTAACTTCATTTTATTGCAAATCTCTTTCATTTCATCATCTGAAAATTCATTCTGTCTCCAGCTTATGATATCTTTTGAATTTCCTTCTTCATACCTTGGAATAAGATGCATATGATAATGAAAAACTGTCTGACCTGCTACTTCTCCATTATTCTGAAGAATGTTATAACCGTCACATCCCAATATTTCTTTCTCATGTGTAACAATTTTCTTTGCAAGCTTAGATGCCTTAGCAAGTGTATCTTCATCAATCTCAAATACATTTGCAAAATGCTCTTTTGGTAAAATCAATGCATGTCCCTTTGTAGCTGGACTCGCATCCAATATTACGTTAAATTCATCATCTTCATAAATGGAATTAGTTGGTATTACTCCATTTGCTAATTTACAAAAAATACAATTATCTTCTTTCACTTTTATGCCTCCTTGAATATAAACATTTATGCCCTTTGTCTCTTATGCTATTTGACTCTTATGCCCTTTGTCTCTTATGCCTTTTGACATATATTATTTTTAAAAAGGAAATAATTGATCAAGCATTCTAAGCGTCTTGAAATTTCCCTTTGCAGTCATTTCACCTGTCATAAATGCCCTCTGGAATGTCATTCTGCCATCAACTATCGATTGCATCACTTCATCAGAAAGCTTTGCATACACTTCAATTGCTTCTTCCTCACCATAGTGAATATTTAATTCATCCAGCTTTATACCTACATATAAAGGCTTTTTCATTCCTTCAATCATAAATGAATAGCTTGCCGAAAAATCTTCCTGCGGCATAAATCTCGCCTTAAAATCCTTAATATAAGGAGCATCTGGTGTACTCTCTTCCTGCCCCATCAAATCCTTGAATATCGAAGCAAGCTCTTCTATATCCTCTTTCTGCTTTTTTACGTATGTATCATCAGATACATACTTAGACAATTGCTCACTTTCCTGTGGAGTCAGATTTAACTGCTGAGTTCTAAGCACGCTCTGTTTTACAGCCTGATTACTAGTAGGAAGACTCTTTACCTTCTGTGATATGGTACGATACAGATTTTCCGCCTTCTTCTCTATTATAATATTGTAATCTGGATTCATTTCAAACATAACAAGGTCCTCTATGTATCCACATAATCCTGCACATGGCAAGCCACCTAATATCTCCCACGCATTTGCAAGTGTAAGCTCACCCTCTCGCTCTCCATATGTAGTTGACATAACTATAGGCTGCATATATGTGTTGCTTATTTTCTCCTTATCTCCATATAACCAGCATGCATCAAGAAATTCCTGCATATATCCGCCAATACCTAGCCACTCAACTGTAGTAGCAAGCACAATTCCATCAGCATCCTTAAATGTCTGTGGAAGAGTCGCTATTTCATTCTTGTGCTCATATATGTTATAACGTTCCACTTTTACTCTCAACTCTCTAAGAACGTCTTCCATTTTATTTAATACATACAAAGTAGGATCATCAAGCAACCCTCTACCACCATAATATATATTTATCTTCATAGTGTCTTTCTCCCATCTCAATGATATTACTTAGTATATTGATTTTCTTGAATAAAATCAATATTTACAGGTCTTTTGCGATATAAAATAATTCCTATAATAAACCCTGAAGCTAAGCCACCAACATGTCCCCAGTTATCTACTCCGCCTGTTGTCAATCCATAGTACATACTCAGACCGATAACCAGAATTATTCCCTTTCCTGTTATATCTTCAAATTGTCCTTTATTCCTGATTATTACCCACAAAAGTGCACCTATAATTCCAAATATAGCACCTGATGCCCCTGCCGACACTGCATATTCCCCGCTATTATACATCTGCATAAATGATAATATACTGCCACCAATTCCTGCAAATATATACAAAATCGTAAATTTAATATGTCCCATTGCATCTTCTAATATTTTTCCACTGACTCCTAACATAATCATGTTATTCATTATATGCTGGAATCCAAAATGCATAAATGTAGCTGTAAAAAACCTCCAGTATTCTTCCTCATATATTATTTTATCTGGATATATAGCACCGTGATCCAACATAAATCCTGCATCATTAGTATCCCCCATACTTTCAAGAATAATAAATACAATTATGTTAATTATAATCATAAAAATTGTCATATATGGTTTTGACGACACATATTCTGTTGTTTCTTCAAGCTTCATACAATACTCCTTATAAATACAATATAGCAATCAGTGATTTGCCATTTTTTAAGTAAGCTTTACAGTTACCCTTATTATTATAAGAATATTATACAACTTGCCAATCAACTATACAAACCTATATCTTACATCAGCCAATTGAACTATATCATTTATCTCCAACTTCCTTCTCTCCTTATAAGAAAGAGCCTCTCCATTTACTGTTGTTCCGTTAGTAGAATTCAAATCTTCTATATAAAATTCTTTATTGTGCTGCTCTATTTTGGCATGAAACTTGCTAATAGTCTCTTTATCAATCATTACATCTGCATCTACTGCTTTACCAAGCCTTATTGTATTTCCAGCCAATGATATATTTTCAAATTCATCCGCTCCGTCATACAAAAGAACTCCTCTGGGTCTGGCAACGTAATTACGCAAACATACTGTTGGATTATCTTGAATAATTATATCCGGCTCATCATTATAATCTTCTATATCAGGTGTAATCCATAACTGCTCATTATCAGGAATTTTTTTCTTATTCCACCTTTTATTATTTTCCTTTCTATCACCAATACTATTTCTTTTACTTTTATACTCTTTAATATCATCAATGCCATTTCTTTTACTTTTATACTCTTTAATATCATCAATGCTGCTTCTTTTGTTTTTACACTCATTAATATATTTTTTGATAGATTCTATGCTTCTTGAAATTGCATCACTTTTTAATAGTAACGCCTCAATTTTCTGAAGAAAACTCTTTTTTTCCTTAGCGTCAATACCTTCTTGCTTATAATGATCCTCATCCAATTCATAAGCATTATGTAGACTATTTTTCTCGCTGCTTTTAATTCCATTTTTTTGTTCATTTACCTGAGTGTGTAATATTGCAGCATCAACACATTTTTCTTTCTTACTAACGATCATATCGCGAATATCTACTATACTATATGTGTCATCCAACGTCTTTTCATATATTGCATACGCAGCATGAACCGCATCCATATCACTGTGATCTATTTTAGTCAGCATATATTCCATAAGCTGTTGAAATTCCATTGAAAGCATAGTATGCTCGCCCGGATAAATCGTAAATATTATTTCACCATTTTGATTTGTCACAAATACTAGCTCTGGATCCAACATCAAACTATTAATATCAAGCAGATTCCATTCCAATATTTCTAGTTCATTACATATACTTATAATCATCCGTTCGATAAAATCTATGCCAATACTTCTGACCTTACAATATGTATCAAGCGACTGCTTTCCTGTGATATTGTACCAATATTGACCATGTCCATTTACATAACATCTCTCTATCGGCAATAATCCTGGTAATTTTCTTTTAAGCATTATTTTTTCGTCAAATTTTGCATTCAACGCAACGGGAATTTTCATGTAGCTTCCTGTCAGATTTCGTTCATATAATATCTCTCTATTTATCATACCGTATCCCTTCACTCAAAAATTGCTAACCTATAAAAATCATCTACCAGCCATAATTCTTCTCTCATCTGCTCCTCATGTGTACTTTGTATTTCTCTATATAAATCAATCCCCATATTCAAAGTTATGCTTATTATTGATAGAAAAATAATCATAATAAAAGTAGCCTCTACTGTAAAACTTCCTTTAAGCATCAAATCATCCCTTTCATCATTCCATATCCTATAACCATAAACGGAACAAATGGAATCTCATAATTTTTCTTCTTGTGACCAAATATCACCAAAATTATTGCAAAAACTCCTGCAATTGTTACCGATATTATTCCTATAAACAATATCTGTTCCACCATCATATACAGTCCAAGACACATGACTAATAGACCATCACCATATCCAATACTTTGATCGCTGAAAAAAGAGATAATTATCATAATTAATCCTGGGATTATTGATAATATACACTCCGGGAACAAAATTAAATCATAATAGAATTTATATCCTATCTCAAATATTGCCATCAAAAGTACAACTAACACAGAAATTTGCCTCTTTTTTATGTCAAGTATTGCATTTATAAAAAGTCCCATTGCTAAAATTATCTGTTCTACCATCTCCATACCAACTCCTATTACTGATGTGATGACTGATTGCACTTCGAGCACAACCTTCTATTGCCCACATCTGACAATTTAACCATATGAATCGTCCTTTTTAACCCTCTGCAGTGCAAATTACTGTGATATCTTTGACCATAATCCGTTATATACACCACAGAACTGTCGGTAATATTTTCCGCTCTACACGAACACGCGCTGTATCTGTGTCCGTTTCTGTTTCTCAGCCCGCTTATTTGCGAATAACATGCTGTATGTATACTCAAATCAAGATAATTACATGCACAACTCAAATGATAAACCTGTCCATTGTCTGTGTAATATACATATTGATTTTCTTCATTTTGTATTTGCTTACCATTCCATTTTCTGTGATAACTATGCTGTTCCAATGAGAAATATCTAATCCCAAAAAAATTAATCGGAAGCTTTACTTTATATTCAGCAATAAGTTCAATATAATCATCCGACACCTTTGACTTTAAAAGTGAGATTCCAAGTTTTCCACCTTTAACATACCTGTCAACTGTTCCATGTTCTCTTATCTCAGACATAAAAAAGCCTTTTGCTGACAACTTAAGTGCAGTTGTCGAATTGACAGTGCTGCTTTCAACTGCAGTCATTCTTCCGGCATAATTTATTGCCTCCGATACTCCTGTCTGAACTTGTAAAATTCTGAAAAACAGCATAATACTTACCCAGAATCCTACCACTAGCGGTATTATGATTGCTGCTTCAACTGTATATGAAGCCTTAAGTTTAAGTGATAAATTTTGTTTTATATTTTTCAAGAGGGCACATAAGGGTATCCCTTTGCGCTCGCTGGGGAATCTGAATATAAAATTACGAAAACCCTTTGGGAGAGGTTTTGTTGTAGGTTGTTTTAAAGTTGCGAAATTCCAAAGAGACACCCTTATGCACCCTCCTTTCTTTAAAAATATGCATATTTTGCATGTTGACGAATTCTGAGTAATCCAGTATTTTCACTTATCATACTGACCATTCCTGCAAACACTGTGTCATATTTATAGTCTATATTTATTCCTATCTTGCAAAACATATTATCTATCTTTACATCTTCATACCCTTCAATCGCATTAATTGTCTTCTCAAACATATCCATTGTTCTATAAGCAATTTTTTCTGTACTGCTCGATATAATAAGAAAACCAAGGTAATTCTGATAAGATATACCTGCTTCACTACTTATAGCCTTTGCGTTTCCTGATAATAGTGTAGTTATGCCTGAAAGTCCTGATGTCCAAGTAGTATCACTTTTCATAATCGGAACCTTATCACCCTGAAGTAATGCACGTAAATCAAGTATGCTTTCACAATATGCCCATGTTGCTATTAATCCAGATTCAATGGCTAAAATTGCTGCTGGATTGAGAGTCGCCCCTCCTATTGCTGTTGCAAGAGCTGTAACCTCCTGCATTTTTGCTGGATTACTCAAAATATATGCAAAATTGGCAGCTTCTCTTATTGCAAGAATCCGATTTATTGTTCCTTTAAGATTTGCCTTATCATCTTTCTTTCCACAAATTAAGTACTCACATTCATACTTAAGTGCACGATTATCAATAGGATTAGTATACGATGACATATATGACTGTATATATTGCTGCATCATCACTTTATCTAGCCAGCCATTTCCAGGTCTTTCTACATTTATTCCCTGTGATAGCTGCCGCTTTGATACTACATTTGAATTGTCAATTGATTTGCCTGATACAGTTGTATTGCTACCTAATACAAGTGCCAATATTCCTGTACTTTGTATGTCTCTGACCTCACTTAAAGTTGTGCCATCCTGCGTTGTACTATCCGAACCTTGTGTAGTGTACATAGTTCTTCCTTGCGGATTTTTGCCTCCCTGATTCCTACTTGCCCGATTCCTACTTGCCTGATCTATATTTGCCTGATTCATACTTGTCTGATCTATACTTGCCTGATCTGTACTTGCCTGATCTATACTTGTCTGAGTTATGCTTGTCTGATCTGTATCATTCTGATAATCTTGCGGATTACTAATTACATCCAATGCATTGTCTATCGAAGAGTCATCGTATTGTGAAGAATCTGTCAGATCATTTAATGCATTATTCTGGTCATATATACGTCTTGCAGTTTCGTAAGCTATATTATTTCTCATATAGCTGCTTATTTCTGCCTCGAAAATCTGGCCACTTTCATCTGTTACAAGCTCCAAATTAACTATATCCATTGTATCTAACACACTTCTGATAAAACTAGTTCTGTTAGAAAATATATTGCCAGTACTCAGACTTGAAAACTTATCTGCCGACTCAGCTAATTTTACTTTTATGTAATCTGTATCTGCATCTACTGCTAAAAAATGATACTCATCCCATAATGGCTTACAATACTCTGCAAACAGAGACTCAACCTGAGACTCTGATTGCATTTTAGTCACTTTCTTCATTTCAACATATCGTGCAGCCTCTATCATAGTAAAAAGAAACTGCACAATTAACATAAATGATATGGCTGCAAAAACTGAAAAACTTCCTTTGAAATTACGGCGTCTCACTATACAGTTCCAGATCTTTCTGTTATTGTTCTAAAAATCGAATTGACTAACGTTGTCAATTTGCTTTTGAAAATTAATACTATACCTATTAATACAACAATAATTAGTATCATTTCCACCACTCCTGCTGCTCTTTCTTCCTGTAAAAAATTCTTAAATCCTAACATAATTTTTCTCCTTTCATTAGAAACTAAGCACTGCCGGCACTGCCACAATAGCTATTACAATAACCATCATAAGCATTAACGGTATCAACATCTTTGTGCCTGCCTCTTCTCCAATTTTTTTTGCTAATAATCGTCTCTGCTCATAGGCATTTTCTGCCTCTTCTTCCAAAATAGAGCAAATACTTCTATTTCCTTTTTGCATATTTTGAACTAAAAGGCGTGATAAACGGTGATATTCGTTTACACCAGTCCTTTCTCCAAACCTCTGATATGCAATTCTCTCGCTTACACCATCCTGAATTTCATGAGAGGTCACTAACATTTCCTCATATACAGGTCTCCTTTTTATTTTTTGTTTTGACCTCTTATTAGAGTTTTGAGCGGAAATTCTATTCCATGCCTGTTTTATTGACATCCCTGCACCCAGTAAAATAGCCAATTTGCTGACAACTTCCGCATAATCAAGTCTCATGCTGTCCTGTCTGGCCTTAATATTCTGCTTTTCTTTTTCTTTCCTTGCATAGTACAAGAGAAAACAAACTGCAATCTCAATAAATATGACCTTTATAACCAGATTTTCTTTTGTTTCACTCCAATTTAGTTTTATTCCATTAACTTCTTTGGGAAGAACAACATCTGATACCCCCTTTTTGCTCATCTCCTTTTTAATTGCTGTATCAACATCCTTTACGAATTTTTCCTGCTGTGATAATTCCTTAGGAAAAACAACAAATGAAAATGTATAAACTATCTTTTGGTCACCGCAGGAAAGAGTCACCTCCGCTGTCACAAGATTTCCTGATTTCTTAAGCCCATCACTTATTATCTCTCCATCCACACTTACTGTCTCATAATCACTTAAAATCCATTCTGCTGTTACAAGACCATTTACATACTGCTCTTTCATATTTACATCAGATGTGACTTTTTCCGCTGATTCCCCTTTTGAAAAGAATGTTTCGTCTATCTCATCTTCTGCTTTATATATGCAATTTTGTGACTCTTCATCAGTAAGCTGTTCAGCATCAACCGTTACATCATATTTGTAATCTTTCTCAAGTCCATCGGCATTAAGTGTTAATTCATATTTATTCTCACCGCCACCAGGTTTGCTTCTTGCAATCTCCCCTTTCTTACCAATTACGCTATCTGATCTTTCTGATACTGCCGCCATAATTACAAAAAATATAAGTAAAAACGCTATACTGATATATTTACGATTTTCTCCGATAATAATATTGCACCTCCATATGCCACTAAACAAACAGTCATGAAAATAATTCCTACCATATTTCCATATAGCACCTCCATATAATCGGCCGAAGTCAACTTTAAATATGCAAGTATAAAAACAGGTATTCCATTCATTATTTTCTGTTCAAGCTTCTTTGAAGTTAAAGACACTTCTATCTCCCGATACGTCTCATATTTCTGAGACAATCTATTAGTAGTCGAATCAATAATTCCTACAAAATCGCCTCCCGAACGCTTTGCAAAATTAAAAATCTCTGCAAAACTCTGAATTTCATCTACACCTGTCCGATTCGCAAACTTCTCAAGTACATTCTCTAATGGCATATTGACTGTAATAGCTCTATTCATTTCACTGATTTCCCTATACATTAAGCTATTTTTACCATGCAATAGCCCCAATTCCTTTTGTCCCTCCATCCAGGCATTCTCAATAGAGTATCCTGCCAACATGGCAGTACTTATATTTTTCAGGAAATCAATAAATTCTTCTGTAAGTGTATCCTTTTGCATATCGATTTTCTTACCCACATATATTTTTTTAATCACAACCACAAAAACAGGTAAAATAACCATCCCCCATATACTGTCATAAAATAGATATGAAATCACAAATGCTGCAATAATAGCTACCAATAACAGTAAAATCTTCTCCTTAAAAGACACATTATATTTTGAATAGTCCATCCTAGACCTCCAGACCTGCTGCAATTAATTTTTCATCATGTATCAGCCTATTTCTTTCCATCAATTTTCCATGGACTTTCACATACTTGCTAATACCACTTTCTCTTTTATCTTCTACAAACTTATACAGTGTTCTTAACTTAATTTCACCATTCACAACTCCGTCAATTTCAGCAATTTCAAGCACTTTTCTACTTTTGTCTCTTATTCTGCCAAGCTGCACAATTATATCTATTCCAGATGCAATCTGGCTTCTAATAGCTGCAATTGGCAAATCCTTTCCCATTATTACCATAGTTTCAAGCCTGGATAGAATATCTCTACACGAATTAGCATGCCCTGTGGACAAACTGCCATCGTGACCTGTGTTCATAGCAGCTAACATATCAAGAGCCTCCTCGCCTCTACACTCCCCGACAATTATCCTGTCAGGTCGTAATCTCAAGGATGTCCTGATTAAATCTCTGATTGTAATCGGCTCAACGCCTTGCGTATTTGCATTTCGAGTTTCTAGTCGAACTACATTCTCGGCACCTTGTAACTGTAATTCTGCCGAATCTTCAATTGTAATAATTCTCTCATCATGTGGAATATACTGCGAAAGCGCATTTAGGAACGTTGTTTTGCCAGAACCTGTTCCCCCTGAAATGAAGATATTGTATTTTGCCTCTACTAATATCTCTAGAAAATGTGCTGCCTCTTGTGATATTGCCCCAATACTTATAAGTTTGTCCATGCTAAATGGATGTTCTGGAAATTTACGGATACAGATTGTTGAACCCTCAAGTGAGATTGGTGATAATACTATATTAACTCTAGATCCATCTGCGAGTCTCGTATCTACAATAGGCGAAGCTTGATTTACAACCCTATTATGTCGTCCAACTATCTGCTGT
The DNA here is from genome assembly GCA_934359755.1 of uncultured Agathobacter sp. Lineage (GTDB taxonomy): Bacteria > Bacillota > Clostridia > Lachnospirales > Lachnospiraceae > Roseburia. The sequence goes on along the minus strand of CAKRLV010000017.1, from coordinate 37,656 downwards.
ATAACATCCTGCATCTTGTCTTCAGATGAAAATCCTCCATTAAATCTATGTATTGCACCATCCTTTTCATAAAAGATATGATTAGGACCATTTACCATAATTTCTGTAATCTGAGGATTATCCACGAGTTCCTGTAATACATCCAGTTTTCTAAGTGCATTGAATATCTGCGTCTCTAACGCAACTCTCTGTCTTACAGTCAGACTTTCCTTTCTCGCTTCCCTTGATACAACATCTGCAATTAATTCCTCTATCTCACTATCTGTCATATCACGAGACATATCCATTTGCATAATGACCTGATTTTTGAACTTCTCCACTAATTCATCCACCAGCAACTGCCCCCGGTATTATATTTCTGATCAAATCTCCAAACTCATTCCATCTCCATTGCTCAATGAGTCTTTCGCACGACGTAATAGGATTAGTCATCATAGGTATCTCGATTTTAATGAGCTTGTCTATTATATTCTTATATCCTCCAGAAGATAATTCGGAAGTAAATTCCATCTCACGCCATTGATACAAACCGCCTTTCTTCTGCATCAGATATATTTCCTGACATTTGTTTAATACTTCATAAAATCCCATAAACCTTGCCCCAAGATTGATAACTATCACATCATAATCAAGTTCCTGACTCAACAGCTGAATAAGTTTCAGACAGATGGATGCATTAAGTTCGCACAGACTTTGCGAATTAATCATTGGAAAAATATAATCAATTCCATCAAGATGACCTATACATGATGCCATTCTTCCGTATGAATATTTTCCAGTCTCTGCCATTATCATCAATTCTTCCATACCAGGTGCGTCCTGCTGATGCGTCATATGAGTAAGACCGCTATTTTCCTGTAAATCCAACACAAGTACACGCTCATTTTCACTTAAAATCGATGCAAGTGTCATTGCAAAAGGTAACTGAAATTCATTCTCAGACAAAGAATACACCGCCAATACCCTTGTTTTTAGCCTGACTCTGCCACATTCTTTGACATCCCGTATCTCGCTGCCAATATTTTTTAAAATCTCGTCAATTATATAGTTGACTTCCTGGTACTTTTCTAAGATAAATACTTCTCCTTCTCTCTCTTCAAAACCTATTTTCTCCTCTCCTAAATCACTCAAATACACTATCGGTATCTTAATCTTCTTTAGTATCTCATCCACCATATCCTCAGACGTAATACAATCTGACATAATAATGGTATCTAAACTCATATTTTCCATGGATAAAAACTGATCTAATCCTGTATATATGTGAAGTTCAAGCTTATTTTTGTAATGATTCATCAGACAATTTGTGAATCTCTTTTCATATTCTGTATCTTCGATACAGACCCCCACTCTCTTTTTCTGCATATAATCCCTCCTTTTACGTAATACTCAAATACACTTTTACAAGCAAAACTCCAAATAATATAGCAATCGAGAAATGAATCAAACTACTATCGTCACATTCTTCATAAGCTCTGACGTTTCCTACCGCCAGCTCTTTTATATAGCATGCTCCAGCTGATATTCTGCTGATAAAGTTCCCACATATTATCATTTTGAATAAAGCTAAAATCGCCCCCACAATGAATGCAGCAATAATGCTATAAATCAACTCTCTTAAATTTAAATAACAACCTACCATGGAAAATAATTTGATATCTGCCGCTCCAAGTATCCTCGACAGATAAAAAAGATATAAAACGATAACCGGAATAATTATGTTCGGAAGAATCCAAACGATTTGTCCAACTCCACTCTCCCAAATTTGAATTGGAACTGCTACGCACATCCCTATTAAAATCAGCCGGTTACTGACTTTCAAACTGCGTAGATCCTGTATAACAGCTACGAATAAAAAAATAACTATTACCAGTGTTGATGTCATCTCTGTAACATCCAATCATGCATCACCTCTCTTGTGTGCTGAATTATATCAACACAGTTTTGACTTGTCTATAGCTTTTTCCACAAAAGTTCGATTTTGTTAAATGTGCCCAAATAACAACAATAAAGTAATTCTCAATAACCCTCAAAGGCTCGAATTTCCTTGCTTTTTGTATGTCAAATGGCTATTTTTTAAAACACGTAATAGTATATTTAATTTTTTTGTATAGAATTTCCATTTTTGATTATACTTGTAAAAAGACAATTTTTAGAAAGTAGGTCTATATGAAAATCTTCAAAAAAGTAATACCAATTGATAACGGATATACGATTCTCAAGGAGGATCTTCGAAAAACTACAAACGACTTGCAGAATGTTTACATTAATCTGGAAAATGTAGTCGAGCCTGACCTTATAGACTACTATATTTATCAGGCAAAAGCTGTGCAAATGAGATATAAATTTCTTCTTGAATGTGTAAAAAAAATAGAGGATTCTCATACCAAGAATCCTCTATGAGTATTATCTGTATAATCCTCATTAAGATCAAATTTTCCATATGTCATACCAGCATAAACCTGCTGTGCATTGCTCATAATCGGTCCTGAGGTGTCTTGTTTTGCCGCTTCCTCAAAGCTGCTATACAGACGCCTCATAATATTTTCAGCCTCATCCACTTTTTCAAGGCGGTGTTCATACATAGCTTTTGCCAGCAAATTCTTACAATACATGTAAAGCGGATACAATGTGCCTGCAATCTCATATTTGAAATTAAGCGCATGTATTAATTCATCTAATGTCTCCTGCGCTTTTCTTAAGCCTGTCTTATAATCTGAATCATTTTCGGTTTCTTTTGCCTTTCTCACATCATCAATATACGCAAAGAAAATATCATAAATTATTATTATCATACCACCCTGATTACATTGACTCAGCCTTCTGGTAAAATCCTGTTTTTTCTGATTTTCCATACACTATTCCACCTATCTTGAAAGCAATGAAAGCACCTGCTGTGGTAAATCGTTCGCCTGTGATAATACAGATATAGTAGCCTGGTTAAGAATATTCTGCTGCGCATATTCTGTCATTTCTTCTGCCATATCCGTATCAAGTATTCCTGAGTATGCAGATGTCATATCTTCTACTGTCTCTGAAAGGCTGTTATTTGCATAATCAAGCCTGTTCTGGAATGCTCCAATAGTTGAACGTACTGATGAAAGCTTAGCAATTGCATCATCCAATGTACTCATTGCACGATCTGCACCACCATATGAAACAACATCAATCGTATCAAGATACATACTCTTTGAAGAAATCTCAGGGATTCTTACCGACATTTCCTGATACTGATTTGAACCAATCTGAATCTTCATTGCACCAATATCAGTAACTTCGATATCTACATCTCTATCTGTATATGGATTTCCGTTTTCATCAACACCATCAAGAAGATCTGAATTTACAAGAAAATCCATAGAAAATCCATTATTATCTCTCACATATACACGATTTCCGTCAGTTCTGCATGTTGCATTGTCTCCAAATCCATCACCAAGACTTACCTGTGCATCTGCACCATATGTACTTTCGGTGTATGTCTCAACATCATCTTTTACTGTACCGCCAAATTCCTTGTACAAATCTTTTGAAAACGATACATTCAGTACTGCCTTACTTCCGTACAAATCTGTTTTAACAGTAAATTCATTCGTATTTCTGTCAATTTCCAAACTTCCACCAGCACTCTCTATTGCTGCTCCAAGTTGATCATAAAAATCATCCACTGACATATTATTTGTAACTGTGATTTCCCTGCTATTAACTGTGACAGTACCTTCCACCAGATTCTGTGGCATTGTATAAGTCTTCTCGGCCTGCTTTGCAACATCTGTTACATTTACAGAATATGTACCTGTTGCAACGTGTTCTGACACATTCAGTCTTGTTGATTCTTTAGAATATACCCTTACATCCGATGAGCCATCAAGCAATGTCTTTGTATTGTATTCGGTGTCAGATGATATTCTATCAACCTCTTTTCTAAGCTCATCAATTTCATTCTGAATTGACTGCTTATCATCAGCTGTATATGTATCATTGGCAGCCTGAACTGAAAGTTCTCTCATTCTCTGCAGCATACTTGCTACTTCATTTAACGCTCCATCTGCAATCTGAAGAACCGATACTCCATCATTCGCATTTGAATTTGCCTGGTCAAGTCCATCTATCTGGGCTTTCATTTTATTTGAAATTGCCATTCCTGCCGGGTTATCTCCTGCAGAATTTATCTTGTAACCGCTTGATAATCTGCCAATTGATGCCTGTAATTTATTCTCAGTTCTAAGAAGACGGGTATTGGCTGTAACTGCTGCCATATTTCTATTTATTTTCATATGCGTTCCTTTCCGTATCTCTATACGCTGTGCATCCATGCCGCATATTTGACAATCCGTGTCACTTGCTATCTATATCGGCATTCTGATAAAATATCTTAAGAACTATTTTCCCGTATAATTTGCATTTACTCGGAAATCATATTATAATAAGCACACAAAACAGATTATAAAGGAGGATTTTCCGATGGCACAGATTACAAAGGACACTATGATTGGTGAACTTCTTCAGATTAACGAGAATGTTGCTCCAATACTTTTAAATATTGGTATGCATTGTCTTGGATGCCCATCTTCACAGATGGAGACAATTGAGCAGGCAGCTGCCGTTCATGGCATTGATTCTACAGCTCTTGTTGACGAGATTAATGCATTTCTTGCAAAAGCAGAATAAATCTAAAAAAAAGACGGTTCAATTGAACCGTCTTTTTGTTATAGCGAAGCAAGTGTCTGAATCGCATGCTTCGAAAGTATTAAATTTCCATGCTCCGAGTAATATGCCCCAATCGCTGGTGTATAATTCTTCTGAAGTGCATATTCTGATATCCTGTTACAAATCTTATTAAATTCAACGGGTGAGTGATTGCTCTTATGAAGCATCAGATAAAATCTGTTGTTCTTAGTATCTTTATATAAATCATTATCACCCTCGTAATAATTATAAATTACATTCGCCAATCTGCATACATCATCAAGATTTTTGAACTCAAACATCTTAGTCATATCTACAAATTGCTTGCTATTTGTAGCCTTTTCGGCCTTATCTTCTTCCGAACCATCAGTATTTGCAGCTTCCTTAAGCTTCTTAAAAATATCTAAAACCTCATCGGCACCCTTTTCACTCGGTGCAGCCACTGGCTCGTCATATCCCATATCTTCGTCTGGCTCTGAAAAATTTGAAAACCTGACATCCATTTCCTCTGGATATTCAACTTTTGTGATAACTAATATAATGGATTCCGTAGAGAGTGGAATAGCCTCCACCATAAGTGGAATATCATCCGCTTCAAATCCAAATTCATAATTAGCTTGCTGAATCATATCTCTAAAAAGCTTCCTAGCCTTCTCTGAACCATATGCCAGCTCGCTTAATTTAATCTGCCGATCTGCTAAATCCTCACGCGTTAAAGTGCAACGGATCTGATTATCGTTTACTTTTTCAATTTTCATCTAATCACTTCCTTACCTAGAAAATCGTCTGTAAAACGTACACTTATTATAATAAAATGCTCATTTAAAGTAAAGCAAATAAGTGATTAAAACTTTCTAAACTAAACAAATATTTATTCTACAATGCATCTGCAATATCAGCAAAAATTCTGTTATGAAAAATAATTTCAGAAAATTTTTCAAAAAAGGTATTGCAATCAGAAAATTTTTGTGATATAAATTTATTCACAAGATGCGTGTCCCACAAAAGGAGCGTATTATTAACAAAATGAAACATTTACTGTTTGACAAATATGAAATAATCAGACCTCTTGGTACTGGCAGTTTTAGCACTGTATATCTTGTCAGACACATTTCTTTGGATCAGGAAAGAGCCATTAAGATCATCCCCCACGATCAGGTTTTATCCGCGTCCGAACTCACAGAAGCGCAGCTTTTAAAGAGTTTGAGTCATCCAGGTATTCCACAGATTTTTGATATTGAAGAAGACGAATCAAATTTTTATATTGTGGAAGAATATATTGTTGGCGATTCTTTAGAGCATATATTGCTTCATCAACAAATTATTTCCTTAGATTTTTATATTAGAATTTGCGAACAGCTTTGCGATATTTTTAAATATCTGCACTCGTTTCGACCATTACCGATATTGTATCGGGATCTAAAACCAGAACATATTATATTATGTGGAAATCAGATAAAATTAATCGATTTTAACATATCTTTATATGTTTCCAATCAAGGAAATAAATTCAAGTTCTACGGGAATTTAAATTATAGTGCCCCGGAATGCTTTACAGAAGAACAAGTTTCTTTAAAAGCAGACCTGTACAGCCTTGGCAAGATATTATATGAGCTGTATGAGCACGTTGATACATCATTTTCCCAGAAAATCCAAAAGATTTTAAAAAAATCAATTGAATCAGATCCATCGCTTCGTTATGAGACGGTCGAAGACTTTGAATCTGAATTGTTACAAGAATTATCAAAATCAGTTGGACCGCATCTTGTAAAAAAAATTGCAGTCGTTGGAAGTAATCATGGCTGTGGATCTACGCATATAGCTATTTCGCTTGTCTGTTCATTGAATTACTCAGGATATTGTGCTACATATCATGAAAAAAATTTGTTTTCCGACCTACAAAAATCCGCACAGTATCTGAAGGGTTCCTATGAAGAGCAAGGATATATCTACTACAAATTTTTTAAAGGACTGCCATCATATGGCCCAGGAATAATTGTATCAGACACCGATGATGGAATCTCTGTATTTGACTATGGTACAGACTTCTCGGACAACGAACTCGAAAATACTGATATAGTTCTATTTGTTTGTGGGGGAGCCATATGGCACAGAAACGCAATTACCGACATATATAATTCTTTGCTAAAAACTGGTATTCCTTTTTATACTATTTGTAATTTGTGTGATCGCAAGTCATCTATAGCATTATCCAAATTACTTCACACACAGGTACTTAATTATCCATTTGATACTACCCCTTTTATAGTATCAAAAGATAAAATGGTCCTGTTCAAACAACTACTGGATAAAAATGGAGGTAGTTTATCATTTTTAGAAAGCGTAAAACACAACATCTTTCATCGAAAATAGTAGGTGTCTGTGGTTATGGACATAACGTAGGTGTGACAAACTTTAGCATAGCATTATGTAATTTTTTACAGAATAAATGCAGGTACAATGTAGCTTTTATTGAACTAAACGCTACAAACCAGATTAGGCTGCTTAACCTTAATACGAACAACTACACATTTAGAAAAAACTATATTAATTTTTTCCCAAACAGCACACTCAACAACCTACAAGATATTTTAAAGCAGGACTATGATTTTTTTATTCTTGACTTTGGTGTATTGAATCAATATACGATAAATGAATACGCACGATGTCACATGCAGCTTGCAATATGTCCTTTATCATCGTGGAAGAAAACTGTGTTAGAAGAGTTTCTCGAAACTTTATGTGATAAATATATAAATTATCAAACGCATATAACATTTTTGGGATATGAACGAATAAAAGAAAATCTAACCAGGATTCATCGAACTTATAAAATTGATATTCTGCCATTACCATTTTTACCAAATCCGTTTCAAATTACCTCTGAAGATTTTGATTTCTTCAATAATTTATTAGAAAGGATGTAGCTTTTAGTAATCTTACTACAAGTTACAAAGGGATTAATATATCACATGAACTTTAATTCTTGCAATCAGCTGCTTATTGAATTCAATTCATCCCTCTACAGTGGATTAATTATTTGGATGAATTAGTGTCGGAATCTTTATGTGCTCACAATATCTTCTATATGAAGCCTTATGAGAGTACATCCTTATGAAATGGGAGGTGATAAGACAGGATTATTATGTAGGTCGAAGCATACTAAAAAAAATATATAACAATGGGGAACGTATAGGCAATTTGATGTTATTTACTCCATTTATTAGCATTTAGAAAAAAGATGGTGGGAGTCATCTTGGCTCCCACAAATTATAAGTAATTATTTGAATCTACTTTCCTTCAATGGTATAATCATGTTGAGTTATAGTCAATACTAGAAAGGGTAGGTTTACACATGAAAAAGAAAATAATTCCAGTTGTTAGTGTTATTGGTATAGTATTGCTCATCATAGCAATTATAGGCATATCAACACTGGTTAAAAAATACACGCCATCTAAAGAACGGATGGACTTATCAAAATATTTTGATATATCATCAGATAGTGATGTTGCTATTGTTCTAAACAAAGAAAAAGCCGACAATAAAGCCACTATGATAAACGGAGAAATCTATCTTGATTACAATTTCGTACATGATTTTATTAATCCAAGATTTTATTGGGATGAAAATGAGAACATTCTTTTATATGCTACAAGCAACGGACTCATATCTGCCCATGCAGATGCAAATAGCTATCTGACAAACAAATCTACGACAGATTATAAATGTCCAGTTGTAAAAGCAACCTCAGATTCTGCATTGATTGAAATAGAATTTGTACGTCAGTTTTCCGATTTCAAATATGAAGTATATGAGAAACCTTCGCATATAGTGATTACAAATGAGTGGGGCAAAATCGAAACAGCTTCCGTGAAGAGAAATACTCAGCTTAGGGTAAAAGGAGGAATAAAAAGTTCCATTCTTGAAGACCTTTCAAAAGGTGATACTGTTACCGTTATCAAAGCTGATGAAAAATGGACCAAAGTTATGTCCAAAGATGGTATTGTAGGATACATCAAGTCAAAGTATGTTGTAGATAACAAGAAAAAGACAATCAAGAACGATGAATATAAAGAAGATAAACTTCCACATATTGAAAAAGACTTTAAAATATGTATGGCATGGCATCAGGTAACCACTTCAAGCGCCAATAGTGATGTAGCAAATGTTATCTCATCTACAAAGGGTGTGAATGTTATTTCACCAACATGGTTTCACTTAAATGATAACAAGGGAAATATTTCCGACATTGCCAGTCCTTCTTATGTAAAGTACTGCCATCAACAAGGAATTGAAGTATGGGCGCTTGTGAACAATCTCGATAACCCAGATGTTGATTCGACATATGTTCTTACACATACTTCAACAAGACAGTATCTCGTAAATCAGATAATTGCATCCGCTATCAAATATGAACTCGATGGAATTAACCTTGATTTTGAAGCACTAGACGGTAATGCAGTAGGTGATGCGTATATACAGTTTGTACGAGAACTTGCTATTAAATGCAGCAATAATGGTATTGTACTTTCTGTTGATAATTATGTTCCAACAAGTTACACAGCTTTCTACAACAGAGCAGAACAAGCAGATTTTGCTGATTATGTTGTTATAATGGGATATGATGAACATTATAAGGGTTCTGATGCAGGTTCTGTTTCTTCTATAAATTGGGTACAACAAGGTGTGAAGGATACAATTGATAGTGTTCCGTCTAATCAGGTTATATTGGGAATGCCATTCTATACAAGACTCTGGACACTTACACCTAATGCTGATGATGCTTCTACTTATGAGACTTCATCCACAGTATATGGAATGCGGTCAGCTGCTAACCTTTTAGTTGAGAAGGGTGTAACTGCCGAGTGGAGTCAGGACGACGGTCAGAATTATGCCTCTTGGCAGGAAGGTGATATAATTTACAAAATATGGCTCGAAGATGCAAGTTCAGCTGAACAAAGATTAAAACTTGTAAATGAAAATTCCCTTGCCGGCGCATCATTCTGGAAGCTTGGATTTGAAACAAATGATATATGGGATACAATTATTAAATATATAAACTAGTTACGCAATAATATATTTAGCATATATGAATTAATTTAATATATGATATGCGCAGTAATATATTTAGCATATATGAATTAATTTAATATATGATATGCGTAGTAATATGATTTAGTATATAAGAATTAATGTAATTTGGTATTTATATATTAACGTTTTGCATAACCATATAATGTACCTTATATGTAGCTTATATGTAGCAATATGATTTAGCATATTTATGATAATTTAATTTGTTATAAAAACTGAAAATTGAACATATAATATTAAAAACCCGATGTCATCATAGCACATCGGGTAATTTATTGGGTACATATATGTTTAAAAAATTTTGTTACAAATTCAGGTACTTTTTTGTATGTATGATTTTTCTTGGTAGTTTCTTTTCTGCGCGATGCGTTGCAGCACACAATCAGGCAAATCATAAAAAAAATGATATTACAATTGTTGTCGATGCCGGTCATGGCGGTGCAGACCCTGGCAAAGTAGGCGTTGACAATATTCTCGAGAAAGATGTCAATCTGGCTATCGCAAAAAAATTAGAAAAACTTCTTAAGAAAAAAGGATATAATGTAATTATGACTCGGACAGACGATTCTGATCTTGCATCCCCAGATTCTACTAAACGCAAAATTGAAGATCTACAAAACAGGATTAAATTAATTGAGGATAATAACGCCGATCTTACTGTATGCATTCACCAAAACAGCTTTCCTGATGAATCAATATTTGGTCCACAGGTGTTTTACTACTCTAATTCCACTTACAGCGAAGAACTTGCAAAGCTTGTACAAACTGAAGTAGATGAAAATCTTGATATTAAAAACTCAAGACAAGTCAAAGACAATCCTGATTATTACCTTTTAAGAAAATCACCCACACCTACAATAATTGTAGAATGTGGGTTCTTAAGCAATCCTACAGAAGCCAGACTTCTTATAGATGACTCCTATCAGAATAAACTTTCCCGAGCAATTTATCTGGGTATTAACAAATTTATAAAACGTAATTACTAATTTATCTATATAAAACAAAATTACTAATTTATCTATATAAAACAAAATTACTAATTTATCTATATAAAACGAAATTACTAATTCATCTATATAAAGCAAAATTACTAATTTATCTATCTGGATAATTTAATAATTAGTGATAACTTTTAATTGTCTTTATGAAACTTTCTGCAATTTTATAAAGTCTCTTTGTCTGAACAGGATTTTTACTATCCTGTTCAGAATCTTCCCGCAGACTGTATTCTTTATGCAGGCTTCCTATCTCAAACTTTTCTGATGACAAGTCGTGGACACACGTCACAGCAATATCTACAGCCTCGTTTTCCTCATCCGAACTATCATTTATACCAGATACAATCATTTGAAGATTATCGGCAAGAAGCTTTCTTGTCTCTTCATCACTCGTCGCTATAATTCCCGATATACCTGAGTCTTTTGCTTCAAATGACGCTGCTACTTTTCCCATTTTATCTGTAGAAAAGAAAATATCTACAAGACCTTTATCTTTTTTGCCCCTTACTATTTTCAGAGTTACCCCTGTTACCCCGTCACCTGTCTCCACAGGAATGACATAACTTTCACTTGTCGATTTTTGTGATGCCAACTGCAACTGACGGCTCGCAAGGCGCATTTCTTTCACATTTATAGATGTAGCCTGTCTATCTTCTATAATCATATCATCCATTGCATGAGTCGCAACCTCAGCCAGTTCTTCCTGCGCTGTTGCTAAATCTTCAGGTGTTTTTATTGCTTCTGAGAATTTTTCGAGTATTTTTTGTTTAATTTCTCTAATTTTCTCGATATCTTCATTGCTCATATTTTCTTCACTGAACAAAGTTCCAAAAACTTTATTTGGATTCTTAATCATTCTACTTGCAGCTATGACATTAATTACATTGTTTTGTATATCATATCTGTCAAGATATCTATATATATCCTCACTTACGCTTGCTGCTTCTTCAATCATTTCAAGTTGCTCAGCTGCATATTCAGAATCTGACTCTATGACATTTTCTTGTGTCTTCTCAAGAATATCCTTAATCTGTTCTGGACTCATGTTTTCCCAATCCTGATTTGCAATTGCGTCAATATTATCAGGAGTAAGCATATCTGTGATATCACGAACACAATTTTGATTGTATGCTGCCATAATCTGATCATCTATTTTCTCACCATTACTAACAGCATTCATTCCAGAAAAATCATCATTTACTTTATAGTCCATTTTACCCTTTTGATTACTTCTTACTGCTGTAAGAAGATTGCGCATGGTAATCTCACTTCCCTGATTAATTACTGCTCCAATTGATGCTCCATCCGCTTTTTCAATCTGCGCAAATAGACGATAAATTCCTATATAAGATGTTCTTTCCTCATCTGATATCTGATTATTTTTCTCGAGTTTCCACAAAAACTTATTGAACTTTTCATTAGAATCATCATTTATATTCTCTTTGATTCTATTTGCAATATCATTGAGCTGCGAAATATTTATATCCAGTGGCTGGACACCTTCTCTTATCATTTCGAGAACTACTGCTGGTGTCATATTCTTAAATGTACGCTGAATTTCTTCATCCGCAGCTTTTATCTTTGCAATATTTTCTGATGTAATTTCAGTCTCATTGTATGCAAGTATTCTAACAGCCCTTTGATTTTCCTCTGTTGCATCCATGCCTAAATCAGCTAAAATATCATCTACATTCCTAAAGGCTTTTCTTATATTATCGCCCAAATCAGCTCTTGGCGCAGTCATCATAGTTTCATAGCGTTCATTTGCTTTTTCAAAATCAGCCTTAACTGCCTTTCCATTTTCATGGAGAGTATTAATACTGTCCTCTGAACTTTTAATATTGATTGCATACGCAGGCTGCCACTTGGTTTCTTCAACTGTGGACATTACATTTGAAAAAGTCTCCACCTTTTCATCTGTAACTTCTACACCATTTTGCTGCATTAAGTCAGCATAATATTGATGTTCCTGCTGCTTTAAGTCGTTTACAAGCATTTCAAGTGGTTTGGTATCGATGGATATTCCTCTTTTTAAAAGTGAATAATTTGCTTGCGAAGTCATCACAAGTCTTACCTCTTCTAATGCTCTTCTGGCAGAGATAATCTCAATCTGTGATTGTGTAACTTGTCCCTGCGTACCGGAATTAATTCCTAATGCATCTGCCAGTATACCATCTACTATCTGAGCTGATCCATTTATATTTGTTGATCCTGCTTTTACATTTGTTACATTCGCATTGCCTTCATTTATATTTGTTAATCCTGCTTTTACATTTGTTACATTCGCATTGCCTTCATTTATATTTGTTACATTCGCTCTGACCTCATTTATATTTGTTGGTCCTGCTTTTACATTTGTTACATTCGCATTGCCCTCATTTACATTTGTTACATTCGCTCTGCCCTCATTTACATTTGTTACATTTGCATTGCCCTCATTTACTTTTGTTACATTTACATTGCCCTCATTTACATTTGTTACATCCGCGCTTCCTTCATTGTTAATTCCATACTCCTTGCGAATGTTTTCGGCAATTCCAAGGTTGTGAATATTCAATGTAAGTCCATGATTAATTACGTATTCTATATCACTATCGGTTGCATTATTTATAATAGATTGTGCTTCTTCCGCCTGATCCTTCATCGAGTATCCATCAAGCATCATCGCATCTGTCGGTCTTGCACCTTCTCCAATAGCAGATATAATACTTTTTACTATTTCGTCTGCATTATCAGAACTTACAGAAAATCCCTGCAACTGCTGCAAGTAACTCATATTATGCTGATTCAGTTCCAATCCGTTTTCAATGAGCCAACATCCATCCTGAATATTTTTGTCATCTGCAATCATTCCAAAGCTTTGCAGCATTTGCTTTATCTGATCACTCATTTCCTGCAATTCTTCATCCGTCATAGATGATGTCATCCCCTGAGTATTGTACTGTGAAGAGCTGCTGAATTGTGCCTTATACAAATTTGAAATTGTAGGTTCTTTATCATTTTTTATCAGATACTTTATTGCTTCTTCTGATAACTCTCCAATCTGCGTTGCCTGATCATATGCATTTTGCGCATCACTCATATTTGAATCATTTGCTGGAATATCATTCTGCTTCATTTGCGCTTCAATCTGTCTGGCAACGGCTTCGCTTCCGATTATTTCTTTCAGCTGTTCTTCGCTCAGTGAATCTCCATATATCGAAATATCCACCCCAGCCTTCGCTAAAACAGCTTTTATTTTATCAGTTTCAGTTATGATTGTCTGTGATGATGAATTGTTTAAAGTAAATCCATCTTCCATCATCTTCTGATAATCCTCAGGTGTTGTTGTATTTGCTGCAACTACCATCTGATTTTTCTTATCTTCTGCTGACATGTCCATTCCCTGCATCAAATCGTCAGCCACACTTTTTTGTTCTGTCTCTGAGAACGGCTTCTGATATGTTGCATTTGCCATATTTACTCTACCGCCTGCACTGACTCCAGATACGCTATCACTGTCCTTGCTGTACGTCTCAACATTTGTATGAAAAATGCCTGTCTGCGAATCAGTCTGCATTATGTAATTCTCTATACCCTTGTTTGTATTTTCATCTGGTATATTTTTTACTACGTTATCTGTTAATTTCATCTGGTCTATCTGCATTCAAATACCTCTTCAATTATTTTTAATTAATACTATTAATCCCATCTATTCTTTTACTATTAAATAGTTACTATCGTCTACTGTTTTCAGCATTTCTTTTTTAGTTTTGCAATCGATAATTATTTTCCAATGTCGTTAATTTCATCACTACATAAATTATATCGGTGCAAACTGCAAAATTATTTATCTATCACTCTTTGACAACTTCACTTTCTGTCCTAACTTATCCAAATTACGAAAGCAATAGCATGTTTATTATTTTCACATTGTAAAAAAACAAGGGCATCTACTGCCCTTGTCTCTTTGATATCTCTGTTTAATTATTATAAATATGAGAATTTGAATACTGCAACGCCATATGGTGCAAGTGGGAATGCAAATGAGTATTCTCTTCCATCGCATTCTACCTTCTTTGGTGTATATGACTTCGGAATATCTGTATCGCATCCTCCAAACTTTGGATCCTCACTGTCTAGAACTAATTTGAAGCTCTTCTTAACTGGCACACCGACTCTGTAATCAGGCCTCTCAACTGGCGTAAAGTTAATTATAAATAGCAGATTGTTCTTTCCATCAGCACTCTTACGTACAAAACTGTATATACTTCTATAATTGTCATCTGCATTAATCCACTCAAAACCTCTCATGTCAGTATCAAGCTCATACAGACAACGATTATTCTTGTAGAGATGAAGCAATTCTTTCATCCAATTCTGAATCTTCTTATGCTCAGGATTTTCTAGCAAATACCAGTCAAGTTCTCTTTCCTCGCTCCACTCACGGCTCTGCGCAAATTCCTGTCCCATGAACAGAAGCTTCTTTCCTGAATGTCCCATCATAAAAGCATATCCTGCCATTAGATTCTTGAATTTATCACTCTCGCTGCCTGGCATTTTGTTGAGCATAGAGCATTTCAGATGAACAACCTCATCATGTGAAAGTACTAGAATATATTTCTCCGCCTCATTATAACTCATTGCAAAAGTCATCTTATTATGATTGTCTTTACGGAAATATGGATCAAGCTTCATATAGTCAAGGAAATCATGCATCCATCCCATATTCCATTTGTAAGAGAAATTAAGTCCATCCTCTTCTACTTTTCCTGTAACACGAGGCCATGCCGTTGACTCCTCGGCAATCATAACTGCACCTGGATTTCTGCCAAGTATAAGTGTATTTATATGCTTGAAAAATTCAATCGCTTCAAGATTCTTGTTTCCACCATGGATATTAGGTATCCACTGTCCATCATTTTTACCATAGTCAAGATAAAGCATAGATGCAACCGCATCAACTCTAAGACCATCAACATGATAATTCTCTATCCACATCAATGCACTTCCGATAAGGAAATTCTTGACTTCGTTCTTCTCATAATTGAAGATCTTGGTTCCCCAGTCAGGATGTTCTCCCTTTCTAGGATCTGCATATTCATATAATGGTGCTCCATCAAAATCAGCCAGACCATGAGCATCTTTCGGAAAATGTGCTGGAACCCAGTCAAGAATTACTCCGATCTTATTCTTATGGCATTCATTAATTAGATAAGCAAAATCCTCAGGTGTTCCATACCTTGATGTCGGTGCATAATATCCTGTCACCTGATATCCCCATGAACCATCATATGGATACTCCGAAATTCCCATAAACTCGATGTGAGTATATCCCATCTCTTTTACATAATCTACAAGGGATTTTGCCAGTTCTCTATATGTATAGAATCCATCATCTTCCCTGCATGGATGTCTCATCCATGAACCTGGATGAACTTCGTATATTGACATTGGCTGTGCATAAATATCTTTTCCAGACTCTACCCTTTTTTTCATCCATGCTGTATCAGTCCACTTAAAATGTTCAATATCAGTGACAATTGATGCAGTCTCTGGTCTAAGCTGCGCATAATTTGCATATGGATCTGCTTTATATAATTTACTTCCATCCTTTGCATGAATAAGGAATTTGTACATTGCGCCTTCTTCAACACCTGGTACAAACAATTCATACACTCCCATTGTCTCAGGCTTAACTTTCTTAAGCTGATGACTGGTCTCATCCCAGCCATTAAAATCACCAATTACAAACACGCTGGCTGCATTTGGTGCCCATACATCAAAGCATACCCCTTTTTCGCCATCTATTTCTCTTAAATGTGCACCCATTTTACGATATATGTCATAATGTGTGGCCTGCCCGAAATAGTAGCAATCCATCTCTGTAAAATTACTCATATTTATGTCCCCCTAAATGCTTTATATTTCTTCAAAATTTCTTTCTGTAAGTACTATCTTATCATCTTCTGTATATCTCTTTGCTGTCAAAATACTTATAGCTTTCTTAAGACCACCATGTGCCTCTCTTTCGATGGCTTCATCGACAATCTCTTTTACCTCTGTAAGTGTTGCCGCCTGGTCGAGTCTTTGAATATTGCTGATTCTGTTGTATAAAGCCAGCACTGCCATCTCGTCTATCTCGTATCCTAATTCATTAGAATATGATCTAGCAAAAGAAACCAGCTCATCATTTGTAAAAATTGGTACTGATATCTTATCGCTAAAAAGCTTCGCAAATCCCTCATCCTGTGTTAAAGCTTTCTTGATACCTTTTGAAGTATCTTCAAGAATAATTATAGTACCATTAGTGTCATGCGCCATTAATAGTGCAAGCGATACAGCAGTATTTCTGTTTATATCCCCAGCTTTCTCTATGATGAGACATCCACCAGCAACCTTTTTAAGCATCTGCTGTGCATCTTTATTATTCAACGCTGCAGCATCTATTTTTCCAATTTTACCTTTTGGATATCCTCCATCCATCTGCAAAACTTTAATCAGGCTTGTTGCAAGAACAGTCTTACCACATCCCTGTTCTCCTTGAATAATCAAATTGCCTGTGCCAACAGAACCCTTGTTTGCGAGCTTTGCTGACAAACTGCTTATAGCCTTGCAAAGCTGATCTTCCATACCTTTTACAGGTACAAAGTATGAAAATACTGCTTTCTGTTCTTCTGTAAGTTCTTCTAGAACAGGAATCTCTGGTTCCTCATCAGACTTATCTAAATCTTCTGGCATTGATATCTCTGGTATCTTAATCTCTGGCATTCTGCTTGTTGCCTGCTTGTGTTCTGAAAACCTAGGTACCTGTTTTATTACAGGCATACGCTTTGTCTCTGCCATTGATATCTTGTCTTCTTTTATATTATCTTCGCCTGGTATATTTGTCTCTGGAATTGTAGATTTCTGATTATCTACAGTATTTTCCATATTTCCAAAAGATAAATCTATTCCTGACAAATCTATCTTAGGTACTTCGAAATTCTCAAGTGAATCATTAGCCGATATGTCTATTTCTGAGATATTTACCTCCGGCACTTTCATATCTTCTGGCGCTTCCACGCTTTCTGGCATCTGCATATCTTCTGGCGCTTCCACGCTTTCTGGCATCTGCATATCTTCTGGCGCTTCCACGCTTTCTGACTCTTGTACATCCTCTGGAATTTCTATATCAGCTGATACACTTATATCGTCTGAAATCTCTGTCATATCTGATGCTTCGATTCCATCTGGCATCGCTATGTCGTCTGGTATCTCTACTTCTGGCACCTCTATCTCATCCATTGCAGCTATATCTTCTGACATATTTACGTCATCTGCGATATCCATATCTGACACACCTAATTCTTGTGCACTCAGCATATCTATCTCTGCCGCATCTATCTCACCTGACATATCCATATCTGGCACTGCATTTATCTCGCTTGACATATCTATGGCTGATGCATTTGATAAATCAACTTCAGGTATTGGTACAGCCATTTCCTCAGATATCTCCTGATTAGGAATGCCTATGTCATCTGCTACGACTTTTTTAGGAACAATATTTCTAAGAATTGGAATCTCTTCCTTATCCTGTCCCTGCAAATACTCTTCCTCAAGAAGTTCTTTAGGACTTACACCAGCATCAAGCTTAGGAATTACGTCGTTCAATCGATCCATAATATCCCCGGCCTCTATAAGAGCTCTTGCTTTTGCTGATTCAAGTTTTCTCTGCTTTGCTTCTTCTAGTGCAGCCTCTGCAGCCCTTCTGGTCTTTTCCCACTCTTCAAGAATGTCCTGAATGGTCATCTGTCCTGTGATCTGCTTCTCTAACTGAGCCTTTTCGTCCATAACAAGACTAATCTGTCCATCTGACTCCTCACCAAGCATTTCCTGGAAATTAATCTTCAAAGAACCATCAATTTCCTCATCTGTCTCTATATGTGAAGTCTCCTGCTGCTTCTTCTCTTCCTCTCTAGGAATCTGCAAATATGGTATATCTTCGACTATTTTCTTGATATTGTCCATAGTATCAGAAACTGTCTCTTTTTCAGTAGCAGCAATAATCTGCTGCATTCCTTTGGCAATTTCCTCCTGAAGATTTACTGTATTAAATTTCTCTGTATTAACATCAACTTTTGGAATCATAACAGGTGCATGTACTGTCTCCCCTGCTCTCTCCATCTCTTCTGCTGATATCTCAGTATATCCTTCTTTTTCAAGTCGAAACTTTCTGTATTTCTCTTCCTGTATCTTCGTAAGTGGCTGATAACACATCTTAAGTTCCAATGCTCTTTCAACATATGGACCATCACCAAACCAAAGAATAAGTTCATCACATGCATCTATACATTTATCAACATCGCCATTCTTATGATACAAATAAGCAAGTTCGTATGCCCATTCTTCCGTGTATTCCTGTTCCTTGAGTTCTTCAAGAATAGGGATTAACTCATCATAAGAGGCTCCCTGATTTTTCTTTATATTGTATCTAAGAACATATCTTAAATTATCATGCGGTGCAATCTTAACAAACTCTTCATAATACTCCTCTGCTGCAGTAAAATCTCCCATTTTTATTGCAACTTCAGCCAGTTTATATATAATCATTCTACCAATTGGAGATCTATCATATGCAAGCAAAAGTACTTCCTTGCTGTCCTCATATCTCTCAGCCTTCTCATATACTTCACCAGCCTTTACCAGAGCATTCACATTTTTAATTTTATTCCAATTAATTGAATCAGCAATATTAGCTGCCTCTTCATAATTCTCATCAGCTAAAAATGTCTTCATCTGATCCAATTTTAAATTATATTCATATTTATCCAATTAAGTCACCTCGATATATTGTACTAAAATAATGTATAATACTCTAGTTTTAGTGTATCATAGGCAATATTAGATGTCAAAAATATAAAGAAAAAAAGCACTGAAAAAATCAGTGCTTTCCATCTATTTCCTCTATTCATCCGATGCTTCTTTTAGAAATACCATCTCGTTGGTTTTCTTGTCTATTTTCTCTAAATTTATATACTTACGAGTATCTGTAGACAACTTCTTTTTTTTCAAAATATAATTCACTATTTCTTTAATAATATAGTAAATTATACCAAAAATTGGAACTCCGAGCAGCATTCCCATAAATCCAAACAATCCTCCACCAAGAAGAATCGCAAACATTACCCAGAATGTTGAAAGACCTGTAGATGATCCAAGAATCTTAGGTCCAATAATATTTCCATCCACCTGCTGTAATACGATTATGAAAATAAGCAGATACAAAGCATGGATAGGGCTTTGTATTATAACCAGGAATATACTTGGTACAGCTCCAATAAACGGACCAAAAACCGGAATTACATTAGTAACACCAACTATAACTGCTACCAGGATAGCTGATGGGATTCTTAAAATCACACATCCGATATAACATATAAGTCCAATTATCAATGAATCAAGTATCTTACCTGTAATAAATCCACCAAATATATCATTTGCTTTTCTTATTACTTTTATTATTACATTTCCACGGACAGGCTTGAATGCTGCATAGACAATTTTCTTTGCCTGACCTGTAAGTGTCTCCTGAATTGCCATAACATAAATCATTACTATGATTCCAATTATGAAATTCATGACACCCTTTATAACAGAAATTACGCCACCAGTAATCTGAATAACATATTTCTGTGCCTGTGGAAGCAGAGTTGTCTGCGCCCATGTCTCAATTTTGTCGGTGAAATTAGTAATTACTGTACTAAAAATATTTGCCGCTTCACTATCTCCAAAGTTGCCTTTCTTAACCGTCTTTACAAAAGATTCAACGTTAGAAGGCAATGTATCTACAAGTCCTGATACACTCGAAATAAGTGAAGGCACAATTGATGCTATAAGAGCAGCTATAATCACTATTAAAATAATTACTGAGCCGACAATAGCAATAAATCTTGCTGTTTTCTTATAATTCTTATCCTTCTTGCCCTTTGCCTGCAAAAACTTAAGACAATACTTCTCTATAAATTTCATGATAGGATTCATGAGATATGCAAGAGCAAGTCCTATGATAATAGGCGTGATTGTCGACATCAACTTGCTCCACAAATCTGCAAATCCCTGAAATTTAAATATAAAAAAGAAAAATAAGATACAACATACAAAAGTGATAAATATCATCAGACCTATTCTTGTCAGATGCAACCACTCTTTGTCTCTGTCATTATTCTCTGATTCCACTTCAAGCCTCCTGTCTACTTTCGATTATAATTAATTAAGCATCCTTTAAGAATAATCTCTCTCTCATCAGGTGTAAGTTCAGCCATCTTAAGTGTGAATGGTTTGAGCTGTCCATCTTTTACTACATATGCATCAAACTCTGTCTTGCTATCTTCGATTGCCTGCTTGATGCCTGGTAAAAAGATATAATCAAGATTCTTGAATGGAAGCTCACCCTCATCAATAAGGAATGGAAGCATACCCCAGTTGATAAGATTTGAACGATATCTCTTTGTAGCATATTCATTGGCGATATTTGCCCATCCGCCGAGTACCTTCTGGCATGATGCTGCCTGCTCACGGGCAGATCCATCTCCAGGTTTAACTGCAAATATTGTACTACCAAATCCTACATTTGCTCTCTTCACATCTGGGAACGTAGCCTTGATTGTATCCATAATATCTTTAACCTCAGGCACTGCAGTTGCAGGACACTCATCTGCTTCAATAGCCTTCTGCGCTTTCTGGATTTCTTTAGCACGTCCTACGTACTCAGGATCTTTTCTTGAAAGTGCAAACTCAGCAAGTCCAAGTGGATTTGAACGATATGATGATGTCTCTCCTGAAGGAATGAGCTCATCAGTTGTTGTAACCGGATCATGAATCTCTGATACAACCTTAAGAACCATATTCTCTGGAAGAGCACTCATAGCTGGCCAATCTTTGATATTTGGTCCTAACTGAATCTCAACGCTTGGATCTGCAACACCCTTGCTGTCAAATACTCTGTTCTCATAAATTGTCTTGTCAAAGAAATACTTAGGCTTTGTGAACTCAACATCAACATCTGTAGCCGCTGTAAGGTATCCCTTATTTGCAGCTGTAGCAGCGATTGAACGTGCATCCATAAGAGCAACTGAACTAATCTGTCCATTCTGTACCTTAGAACCTTCACGGTTAGGGAAGTTTCTTGTAGAATGACGGATTGAGAATGCGTTGTTGGCTGGTGTATCTCCGGCTCCAAAACATGGTCCACAGAATGCTGTCTTAACGATTGCACCTGTCTCAAGAAGATTTGCAACAGCTCCATTCTTAACAAGTTCCATATAAATAGGTGTAGATGCAGGATATACACTAAGTGTAAACTCATCTGCTCCGATTGAGCATCCCTTTAAGATGTCTGCTGCATCGCAGATATTCTCGAATCCACCACCTGCACAACCAGCAATAATACCCTGGTCTACATATAATTTGCCATTTCTTACTTTGCTCTTTAAATCAAGCTTAACTTTGCCATCGAAGCTTACTTCTGCTCTCTTCTCACAATCATCAAGGATGTCCATAAGATTAGCATTGAGCTCGTCAATAGTGTATGTATTACTTGGATGGAAAGGCATAGCAATCATAGGTCTTATCTTGCTTAAGTCAATCTCTATAAAACTGTCATAGTAAGCAACCTCGCCTGGATTTAACTCTGCGAAATCACCCTCTCTGCCATGAATCTCGTAGAATTCTTTAACCTTATCATCTGTTCTCCAGATAGAAGACAGACATGTTGTCTCTGTAGTCATTACGTCAACACCAATTCTGAAATCAACGCTTAAGTTAGATACTCCAGGTCCAACAAATTCCATTACTTTGTTCTTAACAAATCCATTTGCAAATACCTCTCCGATGATAGCAAGCGCTACGTCCTGAGGTCCAACTCCCTTAATTGGCTCACCTGTAAGGTAAACTCCAACTACGCCAGGCATATCAATGTCATATGTCTGTTCAAGAAGCTGCTTAACAAGCTCTGGTCCACCTTCACCAACTGCCATAGTACCGAGTGCACCATAACGAGTGTGTGAATCAGATCCAAGAATCATCTTTCCACCGCCAGCAAGCATTTCTCTTGCAAACTGATGAATAACTGCCTGATGAGGTGGCACATAGATTCCACCGTATTTCTTGGCACATGTAAGTCCAAACATGTGATCATCTTCGTTAATAGTTCCACCAACTGCACACAAACTATTATGACAGTTTGTAAGTACATATGGAATTGGAAATTTCTCAAGTCCAGATGCTCTTGCAGTCTGTATAATACCTACGAATGTGATATCGTGTGATGTAAGCTTATCAAATTTAATCTGGAGCTTCTCCATATTGCCGGATGTATTGTGCTCTTTTAAAATTCCATAAGCAATAGTATTTGTCTTTGCTTCTTCAATATTTACGTCTTTCCCTGTTTTGCTCTTAACTTCAGCCACTGCCTCAGGACCATTAATTACAACATCTTTGCCCTGAACAAGATAGGCTCCGTTCTCGTACAACTTCATGTGCCTTACCTCCATTTACATGTTAATGTAGATTATACCATTATAAAAGATATTGTGGCAATAAATAAATCCCCATCTACGTTAATTTCGAATGTTCCGCCCATTAAATTCGTCAAATTCTTGGCAATTGACAGTCCAAGACCGCTTCCTTCCGTCGTTCTGCTGGTTTCTCCACGGACAAATCTCTCTGTGAGGTCATTTATATTCTCGCCCTCTTTTACCTGAATCAGATTAGCAGATATATTCTTGATTGAAAAAATGGCCCTGTTTTCCTCAGTCGTGAGCTCAACATAAACCCTTGTTTTCTCCATCGCATACTTAGCAGCATTAGTATAAAGATTCTCTATTGCACGATAAAGCTGCCTTCCGTCAGCTTCTACATAGATAGACTGTGATGGTAATTTGGTAACAATCGTAAGATTTCTCTCCTCAAATCTCTCATTGAACTCTCCACCTGTCTGGTACAACAGCTCAACAAGGTCTATCTTCTGAATATCAAGTTTTATGTTACCGGTGCTGATTTTGGAAGCCTCCACCAAATCTTCCGTAAGCTGCTTAAGACGCTGTGATTTCTCATCAAGTATTCTTATATAATTCTGCGCATTTTTATTATCGAGATTCTCTCTCTTCAATAAATCCACATAATTTACAATAGATGTGAGAGGTGTCTTGATATCATGAGAGACATTTGTAATAAGGTCAGCCTTCATACGCTCATTCTTGATTCTTGACTGGATAGCATCCTTAAGACCATCCCTTATGCTATTTACAGCCTCTGCCAACTCTCTCTCCTGTCCACTAAATTCATTCAGGTCAAGCTTCGTATCAAGCGCACCTGATGCAATCTGCTCTATCGCAGACTTAATCTTAGCACTTTCTCTCATTTTTCTGGTCTGAAATGCATTCTCTTTTCCTGTAAAAAGGTACTTAATATGTTCATAAACCTTATACATAATGCTGTGTGAGACAAGTATATTGCCCTTAAGTTTTCTGATTATACTGTGGTAAAAAACCAGAAAAACCAAATCCACTACATAAGTAAGTGTTATTACTGTAACCATCAAAGATGAAAAATCAAACTTGTAATATCTGATCTTGGTTATAAGGGCAAACATTGCAACGAAAACTATAAGAAACCCTATAAAAAGTACATCAGAATATATTTTGTCTATAAAGCTGTAATATATATTGGGGTCTTCATCCGATTTTCTTCCAGTAATATTAGTAAGATATGCAAGTGCCACCATGCTTCCTGATATTCCTATCATAAAAAACAAACTGTATATATTAGCATACTGCCTGTACCCATGGACCATACAATACTGCGAAGCATTAAGTCCTACTGTAGTAAGTATCATAAGCATCTGATGAACCACAACTGCTGCAGCTTTCTTGCCTAAAGTGTATTCTCTCATAGATTCTCCTCTATCTTATAGCCTACGCCCCATACAACCTTCAGATATCTCGGCTCCTTAGGATTGATTTCGATTTTCTCCCTGATATGTCTGATATGTACTGCCACGGTATTATCAGCTCCTATAGCCTCTTCATTCCATATACTTTCATAAATCTGGCTGATAGAATAGACCTTCCCCTTATTCTTAACCAAAAGTAATAAAATATTGTATTCAATCGGAGTAAGCCTTATCTCCTCACCATCTACAGTTACTTTCTTAAGGTCATCATTTATCACAAGACCTCCCACCTCATATGCCTTCTCATCAGGCATGGCAAGACTTGCAAAAGTAGTAGATCTCCTAAGCTGGGATTTAACTCTTGCAACAAGCTCAAGCGGATTAAAAGGCTTCGTAACATAATCATCAGCACCCACATTAAGTCCTAATATCTTGTCCGAATCCTCTGTCTTCGCAGATAATATAATAATTGGAATACTACTCTGTTCACGTATCTGTAAAGTGGCATGAATTCCATCCATCTTTGGCATCATCACATCGATTACCAGCAAATCGATGCTCTTCGTCTTCATAATCTCAAGTGCCTGCTCACCGTCATACGCCTTCTCAACATCAAAGCCTTCCTGCTGCAAATAAATCTCTATTGCGTCAACTATTTCTTTGTCATCATCACATACTAATATGGTCATACATTTCTCCTCTATAATATCAATCTTTGTGTCCAATATACTGGACTTTAATTATTTTTGTAAAATATTAACTGTTCATTATTTATTCTATCAGAATTGTATAGTGTTGTTTCTTAAAAATTTTTTAATGTTTCTTGACAATGCAGACCACAAATGATAGTCTCTAATTACAGACCACTCTCTGTAGTCTTTGTTTTGGACTACAGTTCATACAGATATCTCTGTAGTCTTTGTTTTGGACTACAGCTCATACAGATATCTCTGTAGTCTTTGTTTTGGACTACAGTTCATACAGATATCACTTTAAAATTATTATCTGCACGCAGGCTAAAAGCGGTCCAAATGTTATTTACAATTTACATATTTATATGAACAGGAGAATAAAATGGAGATTCAATTAGGTGTAATAGAAGCAAAATATGCAGACATGATATGGGAGCACGAACCCGTGACCTCATCTGAACTGGTAAAAATGACAGCAGTAGAATTCAACTGGAAAAGAACTACTGCGCACAACGTACTTCGAAGATTAATCGATAAAGGTCTGTTTAAAAATGACAATGGATTAGTCACCTCTGTGATTTCACGGGACGAATTCTACTCGAAGCAGAGCAAACAATATGTCGATGATACTTTTGCAGGCTCGCTTCCTGCATTTATTGCCGCTTTTACACAGAGTTCTAAATTAAGCAGAAAAGAAGTAGCAGAAATCAAAAAAATGATTGATCAGGCGGAGGAAAAGGAATGATTGGTGTATTTTTCTTAAAGTTACTCAATATAAGCATAACTGCAAGCTGGTTAATTCTGGCGATAATTATAGTGCGTCTGCTTTTTCGCAGAATGCCAAAGTGGATTAATTGCCTGCTTTGGGGCATAGTAGCCTTCAAATTGTGCTGTCCATTTTCAATAGAAAGCGTATTTAGCCTACAGCCAAGTTCTGAGCCAATTAAGACCAGCACAACAGTACAAAGTGGCAAAATTGTATCACAGATTCCAACAATAGATAGTAACTCATCCTTTGT
Organism: uncultured Agathobacter sp.; assembly: GCA_934359755.1. Lineage (GTDB taxonomy): Bacteria > Bacillota > Clostridia > Lachnospirales > Lachnospiraceae > Roseburia. The sequence goes on along the minus strand of CAKRLV010000017.1, from coordinate 11,248 downwards.
TACTGAAAAAGTAAATCCTGCTCTTAAGAAGACCTTTGAGTATAAAGGAGCCACTAATTCACAGTCTGCATTGCAGACCACAGCCAATATAGCTGGATACATCTGGCTTTCCGTGATGATTATCCTTCTTCTGTATGCAATAGTAAGCATCGTAAGAATGCGTTTTAAGCTGCGTGAAGCAGTGGCTATTGAGAAAAACACATACCTCTGTGATACAGTTGAAACACCTTTTATTCTGGGAATCATACGGCCTCGTATCTATCTGCCGTCTACATTGGAAGATGAAGAGATTAGCTACATACTTGCTCATGAAAAAGCCCATTTAAAGAGGCATGATAATATCTGGAAACCGCTCGGATACGTACTTCTTAGCGTATATTGGTTTAATCCATTATGTATTATCTCATATTTATTGCTATGCAAAGATATCGAGCTTGCATGTGATGAAAAAGTAATACGTGACATGAGTTTTGCCTACAAAAAAGAGTATTCAAGAGTACTTCTGGCATGCGCCACCAGAAGACGTTTTGTACTGGCTTATCCATTGGCATTTGGAGAAATAGGCGTTAAGGAGAGAATCAAAAACGTGCTGAATTACAAAAAAAGAGCTATAGGGGTTACAATACTTGCCCTTGCACTCGGAATTTTAATCGCGGTATGCTTCCTGACAAATCCATTATCCACCAAGACAGCAGATATGCAGGAAGATTCACAAAATGATAATTCACTTCCGTCCGAAATTTCGAATGAAGATTATAAGAGTGATAAAAACAGTTCCATTGATGATGTCAGATTAAGTACATATCAGAATTCTATATTTCTGGATGCATTTGCAGGATATTTTTTCGAGTCAGATAAATATAAGGAGCCAAAACACGGATTTGCACCAAAAGAGTGGTGCGTGTTAGGAGGGATTGGCCAGTGTATCGACTCTAATTATGAAGAGCAAGAAGTTTTTTCTGATGGAAATCTTGTCGAATGTCACTACGTGGACAACCATATGAGTGTAGATGAAATGAGAGCATTTACGACTGATAAATACTCTGCATGTGTTTACAAATATGAATTTGATTTGTTTACAGCAGCTGATTCTGAAAATGCCGATTTAACCGCTAACGATCCGACAACATCTACCTACTGGGTTGTATTTTTTACCGAGGGTGAAGGAATGCCGCTGTACATTAAGTATTTTAACAGTTCCTACTACACTATGGAAAAGGCGATGGACAGCATTTCGACAGATTCACAGCAGGTGGATGGAACCACAGATGCATCTTCCACACAGGCAGATGAAATCTTAGAACTCAGAAAAAAGTTGTCGGCGGATAGATGATGTTCAGCTTGCAGCCAACTTTATTTAACCTGCACCTGACATACTTCCATTGCCTTAAGTGCATTTTCATGCGACTGCCTGCTTACACCAGCACAGCAGGCAGCATCAACTATTATCGGAACCTCTGGTAAAAATGCTTTTGCAATCATAACATTTGAAATCACACATATATCTGTGCACAATCCAATAAAAGTAATGCTTCCCACAGGTTCCTCACTATTCATCTGAGACAAAATAGGTCCTAGTTGTGAAGAACCGAAAGTCACTTTATCAATTGGCTCTGTAGTGCGGAGTTCATCCAATTCTTTACGAATCTGCCAACCATCAGTGCCTCTTATACAATGAGGTACTGGCAGATTTCTGCCCTCCTGAGTCTGCAAATAATTACTCTCATGTGTATCCCTTGTAAATAGTACAACACCTTCAAACTCTTGTATTTTCTTTTTTACATTTGGAACAATTGCAACTGCTTCTGGTGTTCCCAGCGCACCGTCTATGAAATCATTCTGCATATCAACAACGATTAAAATATCCCTCATATGTTTGCACCTCTCGTTAAAATATAATCTCATATATCTTAAGTGTAATAACTATTTCGTCTTTGAAGAAGTAATGCTCTTCCACATTTTCTGAATACCTTCTGTCAATTCATTTACTTCCTTGTTACCCGAATGACCTTTTTCACCCTTATCGTTCTTAGATGAATTATTGGCACCTTCATTCTCTACCCATTCAAAATAGTCTGCATCAAGATCCGCCTTTAGCTTCTCTTCCTGCGCCTTCTTCTCCTCCGCTGTCATACTTACAGCATCTTCCTTCTCTATATTAGCCGCTTTTTCTATACTGCTGGACGCAAGTTCTGTCTTCTTCTCCGCATCAGCCTCTTCTTCAAGCGCATATCCTAACTTCTCAAGATACTCTGTATTGACCTTTATCTCGCTCTGTCTGTTCGCATAAATTGACTTCTCGCTCACAGCCGTCTTAGGCTTCTCCTTGCCCTCTTCCTTCTGCTTCTTAATCTCACGGTTTCTCTGCTCGATAAGTGAAAGATACTTTTCTGTATCAACCAGATCCTGCAGCTGTGACTTAAGCTCAAGCTGATCTGTCTTAATGGCGCGCTGCTGCTTTTTAAGTCTCTCAGCCATCTCTGTATACAACGCTTCAACCTGCTGTGAGGTGTTGTCCATGATATCCCAGACTCTATTCAAGGCTTCATCTGTATACATAACAGATGCCGCATAAATATCTTCTGCCTTACGGCTTGCATCCCACACAATCTGGTCTCCCTGCTTACGAAACTCACGCTCTGCCCTGTCTCTGCTTCGCTGCGTAAGCTCATATTCATCCATAATCCCATACATACATGTATTCAAATCTGCAAGCAATGCAAGCATCTGCTCTTTATCTACTATAACCTTTGAAGGCTCCTTTGGATATGGTTCGCTCTTTGACAAAAGAACATGTAATTGTCTTAGTACTTTTTCTGTCTGATCCTGTGCACTCATCTTCTACCTCATCTATGGTTCCCATATATCTAGAATAATTGCCTATATTCTTGCCATATCTGCAATATATTTAACCAGTTATATGAAAATATATATTAATCTTCAATCTACATCTTGTATCTATTTATATATATTATTCTATAAATTGTATTATTCCATAAATCATTTTACATAAAAAAAACATATTCGTAAATATCATATTATCAATTTTTTCTTGTAAATAATAATTTATGTTGATGCTCATACTGTTAGGTGTTAACAGCAACGATTATAGATTAAAAAAGAGGAGACACAACTAACGTGTCTCCTTAAAACTTTCCTTCATTATATTGTCCAATGTCTCCGCAGATTTCTTAAGTGCACTCTGCTCATCATCATTTAATGGTATTGGAACTATCTTCTCTATTCCATTTTTGCCAACAATCGTTGGTAAAGACAGTACTACATCACTTATTCCGTACTCTCCATGAAGCATTGAAGATACTGGAAGAATTGATTTCTCGTCCCTTACAATTACTTCACATATCCGCTTGACTGCCATCGCAATTCCATAATAAGTAGCCTGTTTTCTTTCAATGATTTCATATGCACTGTTTTTAACTTCATCAGCGATTTCATGCGTTGCCTTCTCGTGCTCAAAATGACCTCTCATCTCACAGAACTTATTAAGCTCTATTCCAGAAATATTTGCACAGCTCCATGCTGCAATCTCGCTGTCCCCATGCTCTCCAACAATAAAAGCATGTACACTTCTGCTATCCACTTCGAGATGTTCTCCAAGTCTGTATTTAAGACGCGCTGTGTCAAGAACAGTGCCCGAACCCATGACTCTGTGTTCTGGAAAACCGGAAATTTTAAGTGCCACCTGCGTAAGAATATCAACCGGATTTGCAACTATAAGCAGTATTCCTTGAAAATTACGCTTTGAAATCTCTGGAATGATTGTCTTAAAAATAGCAATATTTTTATTCACCAGATCAAGCCTTGTCTCACCTGGTTTCTGACCAGCTCCCGCAGTAATTATAATAATGGAAGCATCAACTATATCATCATAATCACCTGCATACACATTCATGTGTCTCACATATGGAATTCCATGCGAGATATCCATTGCCTCGCCCTCAGCTCGTCTCTTATCCACATCAAGTAGCACTATTTCCGAAAATAATCCACTTTGCATAAGTGCAAAAGCTGATGCCGAACCAACAAATCCACATCCAATAATAGCAACTTTCCTTAAATTTACATTCTTCTCACTCATGACAAGTCTCCTTCCGTGTTTGTATCATTTGTATAACTGCTGAATTTCACCTCTGTAAGTAAGCAGCAATCTTTAACTCATCATTAGTATATGTAGAATGTGGAAAAATATATGTTGTAAAAACAACAAAGTGGATAAAAAATTGCTTAGTGAGAAAAAATGTATAACAACCTCTATTTTGAATAAACTGCATCGTTTCTGGAAAGAAGATATACACAATACTGATTCATGCTGATACCTTCCCTCTTAGAATGTTCTGCAAGAGAACGATGCAGACTTCGTGGAATTCTAAGTTTAAATTGTCCAGAATAATCCTCTAAGCTGTCCGGCTCATGGATTTCAATCCCATCTTCCATAGCAGCTTCTAACCATGCTTTTTTTGCATCTAAAGCGTTTGCTACAGCGGATTCTATTGTTTCTCCACAGGTAATACATCCCGGAAGCTCCGGAAATGAAACCACAAAACCTCCCTCATCCTTATCCTCTACAATTTCCATACGATAATTCATTGAAATATAATCATTCAGCGTTTTCATCATTCACTGGTTTTTCTTTTGCTGGCTCTACAGGTCGTGTGTATGTATTTCTTGCTTGAGCAGGATTTACATTTGTCTGTTCAACTTTAATTTCTGTAGGAATGCCAGATACATCAACATTCTTATTAACTGCGGCATCATAAGTCTGTGCCTTCATTACTTCTGTAAGATCAAATCCTGTTGTCTCCTTAACTGATTCAATTACCTTTTTAAGAACTGCTGGAGTATATCCGCCTACCGATGATACTCCGCTTTCACCATTACCGCCATCGATAATAGTAACCTTATCTATAGCAGAAATTGGCTCTGCGATTGCTTTTGCAATCTCTGGAAGCTGTTCGATAATCATCTGTGTCATAGCTGCCTGACCATATTTTCTCATGGCTTCGGCTTTCTTCTCCATTGCCTCTGCTTCGGCAAGTCCCTTTGCTGCAATTGCTTCGGCCTCTGCTTTACCTACTGCTGCAATACCTTCAGCCTCTGCCTGTTTAACAGCAAGAATACCTTCGGCTTCTTTCTTCTTTGCTTCCTTGTCAGCTTCGGCTCTGATTTTTCTAATCTCAGCCTCTTTCTCCTGCTGATACTTTTCAGCATCTGCTTTACGAGATTTCTCTATAAGTTCGGCCTCTGCTTCCTGCTGTCTGCGGTATTTCTCAGCATCTGCTTTTTTCTTGATTTCAGCATTAAGAGTCTGCTCTGCAACCTCTGCCTCTTTCTGGCGAAGTTCTACTGTACGTTCCTGCTGTGCGATATCAGCATTAACCTTTGTAGTCTCAATTGTCTTTCTCTGTTCTTCCTGCTGAATCTCATAAGCTGCATCTGCGATAGCTTTCTTTGTATCGGCAGCCTGCTGCAACTCTGCTTTCTTGATAGCAAGTTCATTCTGCTTCTCTGCAATTTCTGTATCTGCTTTTACTTTAGCCTCATTTGCCTCTTTTGCTGCATCCGCCTGTGCAATCGCAACGTCTTTATCAGCTAAGGCTTTAGCGATGCTTGCACTCTTCTGGATTGCAGCCATATTGTCCATACCAAGTGCATTAATCAGATCCTGCTCATCTTCGAGCTTCTGGATATTACATGATTCAATCCATACACCGAGTGCATTCATATCTGGCTGCGCCTTGCCCTGCACCTCATCACCAAAAGCTTTTCTGTCCTGGCACAACTCACGAAGCTTCTGCGAACCGATAATCTCACGCATGTTACCCTGTAAAGAATCTGTCAAAGCACTTATGATCTGCTGCTCTGTCATATTCAGGAAGTTTCGCATTGCTGCTTTTGCCATATCTTCTGTTATTTCGATTTCCACATTTTCTGTGTGGGAATTTCCATCATCATCCACAACTATCTTTGAAAATGATTTTGTCTTTCCTACATCTAAAGCAGATATAAGTCGAATTTTTGCAATTGAATCGATATTTACACCGATAAAATCGTTCGTCGGTACATATCCATCCGTCTTAATATCAATGCTTATCTGTTTTAAAATAAGTTCATCTTTTCGCTCTAAAAATGGAATCTTAATTCCTGCGCGACCGATTAAAACCTTTGGCTCTTTTTTCAGACCAGATATGATGTAAGCCTTATCTGATGGGGCTTTCACATACCCTGTCATACAAATAATAATAATTAATAATACAACTACTGCTGGTACAATAATACTTAAATACTCCATAATCTTTCCCTTTCGTTTATATTCTACTATTTTTCATTGGTATTTATTACTTTAATAATCACTCCTCCCCCTTTTTCAAAATAACTTCTCACTTTTTACAATTTCCTCCATCTTTCTGTGAATTTTATATCACTTATTCCGACAATAACTATTTATAAATGGCTCATATAGAGTCACTTAGTATGATTTTATGAACAGTTATTTTCGTTTTATAATACAATAATAAACTATCACCTCTGACATTTCCACTTAATACTTTCTTAAATTAAATAAAAAAAGCAGCCTCTACGACTGCTTTACATACCCTTATCTTGCTCAAAATATCATTTATTTTCATTTTAATCCCAGACTTCGACTGCCTTGTTGTAATAATCCATTAACATTGGCTTCGTCAGCCTGTTTATCTGTACATCACTGGCAATCTCATCTTTTCCAAACTTGAAAAGTGCCACAACATTATCCTCTGTAAGGTATCGTGTTTCAACTTTGAACTTAATATCTTCTGTGAGCTCTTTCCTGCTGGCCATGTTAAATCCCCAATCTCCAAACGCTGGAACCTGCAGATGATAAGGCTTTACATTGAAACCTTCACTTTCTATTGTCTTGTTAATGCACCAGAATGCATTTGTTGCAAAGTATGGACTTGTTGACTGGACGACAATAACCCCTTCATCACTCAGGGAATTTCCACACATTCTGTAAAAAATATTGGAATACAATTTGTTAAGTGACTCGCTATTTGGATCAGGCAAATCCACGATTATCAAATCATATTTCTCATCTGATTCCTCTAAAAATTCATACGCATCCTCATTATGTATACTCAATTTATCTGATTTCAGGCTGTTTTCATTTATCTTTGTTATATTGTCATTGGTAGAACAAATTCTAATCATTTCTTCATCTAAGTCTACCAGATCAATTTTCTTCACCTCATCATATTTCAGGACTTCCCTGACAGCTAAACCATCTCCTCCACCAAGAATGAGAACTTTTGAACAGTTATCCACTTCACTCATTGGAATATGCACAAGTGCCTCATGATATCTGTATTCATCATCCGTTGAAAACTGACAATTGCCATCGATATAAAGCCTCACATCATCTCTGTGCTTTGTCATCACTATCTTCTGGTACTTTGTCTGCTCCATATATATTATGCGGTCCCTGTACAATCCACCCTCAATTCCAGTAGATATATTATCAGCAAAAATCATACCTGTTACCATAAATAATGCAATTATTGCTGCAGTCCTGCGGAATATTTTTATGTTTATAACTCTGTCTCCGAATTTCCACATTATCAGCATCGATGCAATTATATTTAACAATCCACATAAAAACGAAGTTGCAAAATATCCTAACTTAGGCAATAGCAAAAGTGGAAAAGCTATTGATCCGAGCAAACCACCTATATAATCAAAACTAAAAATTGATGATAATGTTACCGAAAGATTCTTTTCATCTTCCTCTATTATCCTTGTCATAATAGGAATCTCGGCTCCTGCAAGTACTCCTATCAGAATAATTTCTATATACATTACAATATCATAGTTTTCTATATAGATATTTGCCAGGAATAATAGAATTGCACTCATTCCGCCTACTATTCCAATGCAGAGTTCTATCATTACAAAAACATTGAATAATCTTTTCTTGAAATATTTAGATACATATGAGCCAAGCCCAAGTGCCGCCATGTACAATCCAATTGTAATCGAATACTGCAAAGTACTATTTCCTAGAAGATATGAACTGACTGCACTAATTATTAACTCATAGCACATCGAACATCCAGAAATAATTAGCGTAGTCAGCATCAAAAGTCTATATTTTTTGCTCATTCTGTCATCACTTTGCTGAATATTTGTCTCTTTATCGTCTTTGACGTGTTTGTCGTCTTTGCTGTCTTTGCCGTCTTTGCCGTCTTTGTCCTCTTTGTAATTTATATGATTTTTCTCGTTTTCGTCATTTACTTTTGAATAACTAATTTCTTTTGAGTCGATTTCAATACTATCCATTACATTTCGCCTTTACTGAATTACGCCACTTACAATAAAAGCAATTCCTACAAAAATACCAAATACCATGATTCCAGCAGCTTCATTTTTTTCTTTTAAAGCCTTATTAAAATTGAATTTTCTATTTATTATATCTACTACAAAATATCCAATAATAAATGCAACTATCCCTACTGTCGCATATACTACAGTATCAATTGAACCTGTCAGTAATGATACATCCTCAGAAATTGTATTTGAGATGATTGCTGAACGGATTACGAATCCAAGACCCGCATATATACCTGCCGATACCCATCCCACTGCCTTATTTCCGTCATTTATCTCCTGTGGAAAGTCTACTGGAATAACAAGATCAATTATCCAATGTCCGATCATCATTATAATAAGCCCTACACACAAATAAACTGCTGATTCCAAAATAACTGTTAACATACATTTTCTCCTTTACCTTTAAACAACTTCTATAAACTATTTTCACTAATAATTAACTTCTATTTCTTATTTTCCACTGCTGATTCCACCACTGGATGAATTTCTTCTGTTGATACTCTGCTGTCTTATTGAACTTGAATACGAATCAAAATATCCGTTACCAATATTATGTATTGTATCTCCATCATACATTTTATATGCCGATGGTGTATTCTTGTAAGTCACAGAATCGCTATTATAGCTTGAAGAGTAGTAATGGCTTCTATACCATCTCAAATCCGAATCTGAACATCTATATGGTGCATTATTTGATGTATAATTATATTTTCTTGAGGATACCTGTACATATACATGATCTGCATCGCCCTCCGCATGATATACCAGACAATATTCTTTATCAGTGACTATAGCAATCTCAGCGTCATCCTGATCATCCTTCTGAGTTACAGACTGTGTATATCCCTCAATTCCATTTATGATATTCTTGGCTACGTGGTCCGTCTTTACCGAATTGTAAAATTTATAAACATCTGCCTTTTGCTTCTCTTGCCCTGTAATTGATGTCTCGTATGTATACAAAGAAGAATTCTTCACATATTTACTGATGCTCTTGTTTGGTTTAGACATATTGACTATTACTATAAAAAATGAAACAACTGCAAAAAAGACCATAAGCATTATTATTGAACTCATGCAATTACTAGATTTCTTTGGCTTCTTATATCCCATCACAAAAATATCATTTTTCTCAACATAATATCCTTTAGAATATTCTACACCATCGCTCCACATTTCAACAGAAAGAGTGTTATCCTCAGCAGCATCCTCATACTCCACAAATTCAGCGCGTTCACCATAATCTACATCAACATCTCCCGCACTGGCTTTTACAACCTGGATTCCCTCATCAACTTTATGCCATTCAGGTCCTATCCTTCCATTTACATTATTTGCCGGCCAAGAGACTGAATACTCCTTATACACATCATCGCAGGATAACCAACATTCTCCCTTTGATGTCGATAGCCTGTATTCTGTCCATTCCTTATAACCATCCTTTGGATTTGCGTAAGTAATATAACCAATTACTGTTCCCTGAATGCCTTTAATATTTAATATTGTTCCTACTTCATAAGACATTTTTCTCCTCCACTTCCCTTTTTAATTTTATATATTATATCCTATATAGGTTAATATATCCACTATACATATGCTTGTCTTTACTGTCCATTATCTGGGGTACAGATATCATCTTCACAACATATAGACCTTTCTATTGTTTTAGATATTATTTTGCCCGCACCAAATAACTCTTTCAACTTATTTGATATTCCATCCACAACTGAATCACTACATGAAAATATATCAACTGCAACATATCCATATTCTGGCCATGTATGTATTGAAAAATGAGATGTAGAAATAACTGCAAAATAAGTAATTCCTATAGGCTCAAATTCATGTATACATTCTTCAACTATACTTGCACCAACATATTCAATTGCTGTATGTGCTGCATTTTTTATAACTGTGACGTCATTAATGATGCCATCACATCCATATAAATCTGCTATAACTTGCACTGCCATAACTATTCTCCATCTTTTATCTATGTACTTATTATTCTAGTACTTATTATTCTATGTACTTATTATTCTATGTACTTATTATTCTATGTATTTATTATTCTATGTACTTATTATTCTATGTACTTATTATTCTATGTATTTATTATTTTATATTTTTTAAAATTTTTCAATACTATAATCGAAACTACTTTTCTGTATTTCTTCTAAATAACTTACCTGTTAATTTATGTATAGTTCCATAATTTTTCTTTGATTCAGATTTATCCGAACCACATTTCTCACATATAGACAAATCTGATCTGTTGTATGAACCACAGTATTCACACAACCAATCTGGTCCATTTGAGGTTCTCTGCGCTTCCTCTTTAGTAAGTGTAGCTGCCTTAATATCATCTGGCAAATAAAATACATTCTCTATTCCTCTTGGCTTTCCACATGATGGACAAGTATCATACCTCGCCTTAATACCTACTTGCCCACAAAAAGCACAATCCCATAACCCTTCTATTCTATTTTCAATCATACATATTTACTCCCATTATTTTCATTTGACTATATTCTATTAAGTTCTTTATTGTCCACTATCTGTGGTGAAGTTTAATCTGTGTACAGTTTACCCTCTATTTATTTTGATCATTTATTTTCTTTATTATTATAAATTTATTTTCATGATTTATCTACGTAAATATTTTTAAAACTTAAATATACGTGCAAATAATTATATTAGCAATGTATATGTTATAAGAGTATCGTATTTTATAAGAAAGCTTAATCTAATATAAAAAAACTGAAACCATAACAGGTTTCAGTCTCTAAAGGTGACTGCCGGATTTGAACCGGCGATGACGGTGTTGCAGACCGGGGCCTTACCACTTGGCTAAGTCACCATATAT
>CAKRLV010000016.1 GCA_934359755.1 uncultured Agathobacter sp. | reverse complement strand
GGTTTATTAAGGTTACCCTTTTTTATAATCATAAACTTTTTTTCAAAATCTATTGACTATTTATAGTTTGTCACCTCTATTATATTTTCAACTATTTATCCGTTTACTTTATAAAATTCTACCAAAATCTTACCTTAATCTTTGAAAACAACTTTGTCCTGTGTAAGTCCTATATACACAGAAGTTCCTTTCGCCACCTCCGATTCTATACATAATTTTACACCGAGACTGTCACATATTCTCTTGCACAAATAAAGACCTATTCCACTTGAAGCCTCTTTGCTTCGTCCATTATATCCGGTATAGCTGTTTTCAAATACACGCGGCAGATCTTCTGTGGCAATTCCTATTCCTGTATCGCTGATTACAAGCATGTCCTCCTGTCTGTATATTCTGATACCGCCCTCATATGTATACTTAAGCGCATTCGACAGAACCTGCTCAATCACAAATCCAAACCACTTAGAATCTGTAACGATATCACCTTCTATACCTGTGTAATCAAGCGATAATTTTTTACTGATAAAATCCCTTGCAAAACGTTTGATAGATTGTCTTACGATTTCATCTATGCAGCATTTTCTAAAAACAAAATCATTTGTCTGTGAATCAAGACGCAGATATGTCAGAACCATTTCCACGTATTGTTCTATCCTGTTAAGTTCGGATGCTACTTTTCTTGCCTCTTTTGAGTCTTCCCCATCCAACAAAAGCCGCATAGATGAAATAGGTGTCTTTATCTGATGCACCCATATAGAAAAATAATCAAGCATTGAGTTATACTTATCGTTTTCAGCTAGTTTACTACTATTTAGCTTTTCCGCTAAAATCTTTACCATTTCCTGATACTGCTGCTCTATTACGTCATCTGTTTCTGGCATATTATCAAACGCTTCTTCTATTAATTGTGTGCTGTTTGAAAGTATACGATATTTATCCTTTTGCTCTCTATAATCAATTACCATGTATATAATCATCGCTTCAAGACATACAAGTCCTGGTGCAATTACAACTCTTACTGGCATTTGAAACATGAAAAGGCCAAGTGTAAATACCACTATGCTCATAATCGGCATGATATATGTTTTCCAGTTTGATTGAAAATATTTTCCTATGTTCATTTCTTCTTAGCTCTCATTCATCCCTTATTTTATTATTTCAATTGTAATTAGTCTCATTTATAATCGGTAGTTATTCCACTATATAACCCACTCCGACTTTTGTAGTGATAAACTTCTCCAGACCTTCCTTCTCCAGTTTCTTCCGCAATCTGTTTATATTTACTGTGAGCGTATTATCATCAATAAATGTATCTGATTCCCACAAACATTCTATCAGCTTTTCTCGACTTACAACCTTGCCTTTGTTCTGCATCAGGCAAAATAAAATTCTGTATTCATTCTTCGTAAGCGATATCTTCTTTCCCTCATAATCAAGTGACTGATCTCCGGTATCAAGTATGGCCTTTCTATGCTCAATAAGTGGCGCACTTGCGGAAAAATCATAACTTCTTCTTAGCATCGCCTGAATCTTCGCCATAAGAACATTCGCATCAAAAGGCTTTGCGATAAAATCGTCAGCCCCCATATTCATAGCCATCACTATGTTCATATTATCCGATGCTGATGATATAAATATTATTGGTACTTTTGAGATTCTTCGAATCTCACTGCACCAGTGAAATCCATTATAAAATGGAAGTGTTATATCAAGCAATATAAGATGCGGATCAAATTCTCCAAATTCGGATATCACGTTCTGAAAATCCTTGACTATATGTGTCTCAAGTCCCCAGCTTTTTGCCTGCTTGTCTATTCCTTCTGCAATTCCTGCATCATCTTCAACTATCATTACTCTGTACAACATTTCGTAACCTTTCTTTCTTAAATTGCTGTTTACCCGATTTGCAATCTTCGCACTTCACAACCTGAAATTGCTTTGCACTACATAACCAGACTGTCGGAGAGCATGTATGTGTTCCGAAGAAAACAAATACGAACTACACCGAGATTACATTGCGTAAAGCAAACACCACAGAGCAACAAATTGAAATAACCTATCCTCAATCAGGCTCGGGGTTAATTCCGTATTTTTTTCTGAGGAATATCGTACATGCTATGCCGACACCCAACATCCTTGAGGTGCAAAGCTCTCATAGTCCATCAAGTGCAGAAGCCTTAAATCGTGTAAGCAGGAATTTTATATGAATAATTTCTTATGGTATTAATCATACTACATTCGAAGAGAATAACAAATCAATAACTTTAAAAAGGAGAATTTTATGAATTTAACAGAAAAAGAAACCACAGCCATCAATGACCTCAAAACTCAGGAAAAATCGTGTATTGCCAAATATACCAAATACAGCAAGGAAGCAAAAGATCCTGTACTGCGTGATTTATTCAATGACCTTATAAAAGAAGAGCAGAAACATTTTGATTCTCTCGACCAGGTACTAAATGGTACAATTCCTTCCTGTGACTGCAACGATAAAAAGGGTATGGAATATGCGCCATCTGCCACTTACACTTCCGGGGATAACTCTGAGGATAAGCAGCATGACAATTTCCTTGCAACAGACTGCATCGGCACTGAAAAGCTTGTCTCTGGGGAATACAATTCTGATGTATTTATTTTTGGAAATGGTAAAATCAGAAAACTTCTTGCCGATATTCAGATTGAAGAACAAAATCATGCCGAGATGCTTTGGAAATACAAAACCGTCAATGGCATGGCTTAATAATAAAGGGAGCTGTCCTAATGAACAGCTCCCTTTTTCGTGCAATACTTATTCGTATTTTTATTCGTATTCTTATAAGTATTCCTATTCGTATTCTGTAACTATATATTCTATATCGTGTTCAGCTAAAAGCTCCTCCAAATCATGAAGTACCTTCGTGTTGTCTGTGGCAAGACACTGGTTCTTCTCTTCCCACCATACATAATCATCAATTGCATACTCAAACATATCTGCATCTAATTCATTCTGCTTATCTTCATCAATTTGAAAACGATATCTTCTTATCATAATTACCTCTCGATTATAAAACACAATCTACATACGAAATTTTGCTTTAACAGCCTCGCATATTCATGAAATTACTGCTCATCCATATGAAATATTCCTCGGTACTTATTAAGCACATTCAAAAGAATATATCCGATAACACAAACAGATACAACTTCTCCAAAACCTACTGTCACAACATTGAATATCCATGTAATATTCATGCCTCTCCACATAACTGCTGGAATATTGTAAGCAAAAATAAGCACTGGCGGTATGATGAGTGCATTCGCTATAACAGGCGGCAATGTGCATAGGAACTTATGCTTCCGAAGCAGGTATGTAAAAACTGCTCCAATCAATGTCGCAAGACTTCCAAAAATAATATCAAAAATAGTCGCACCTGTTATCATATTCGCAATCAGACATCCTATCCATAATCCAGGGATAGCCGCTGGTGTGAAGTATGGCAATACGCACAACGCCTCCGAAATACGGATTTGTATACTTCCGCTTGCAAGATTAAATGCCGCAATAAAATACGTAACAACAACATAAATTGCCGCTATTATTGCAGCCTGTGTAATAAATAATACCTTTTTGTTTCTCATATTTAATTATCTCCTTTAGTTTTGTTTTGCGTCAGGAAGGTCTCGAACTGACGTATTTCTCACCGAAGACACTTTATCAAAAAATATCTAAAATATCAAGTGCAAATTTCTTTGCTGCATTCGTCTGACCTTTGTAATCTGGCAATTATACTCCTCAGCCGCATCAGAATCAGCCTGCATTGCTTTTTCATATAGTTCTATTGCAGCATCATAATGCCCCATGCTCACAAGTAAATTCGCTTTCAATGCCATAATATCTGCTGCATCTTTTTCTATTGAAAGTGCTCTCTCGACAGCCTTCATTCCATCTTTTACAAAACCAAGCTGATAATCTGCCATTGCCAGATAATAGTAGCCATCCGAAGCTTTTCTATCTGCCTCAACTGCCTCTCTTGCGTATAACTGCAGTGCCTTAATTTCCGTGATTCCCTGACATTCATCGTTCATTATTGCAGACGCAATATTCTCACAGTATCTAATCGCTACATCATAATTTTTCTTTGCTTTCTTGTCCAGATCTATATGGACATAAGGATATCTGACAAATGCATTGTTCTTGTGATCTTCTACATATACAAGTTCCGCAAGCTTATCATATCTACAATCTTCCATCTCAATAACACAGTAATTTTTGAACATGAAATTGCAGCTTATTCCCTCAATCACTCTTTTTTCTCTTAGAACAACCACATCCGATGCGTTCGCCACTATATTTCCCTCAAGAAAAAGAGATACCTGTTTTACCTTCGAATATATATCAGCACTCTTGTACCATCCTACAATATACAGCTTATCATCCGACTGATGACAAAACACCACCGGTATATCCGTCATTTTATTTGCCGCCACGGTGCTGTCGTAGAAATCATTGAACGTAATTGCAACACCTTCGGCACAATCCCTGCTTGTACTCACCGCATAACAATGCCCGTTGTAATCGAAGAACTCGTTGAGTGCCATGGTCGCTGTGTTCTCTATATTTACTAACAAAATTGCCATCTATTTCTACCGCCTTATATGATTTATTGAGCATTCGCTTTTCTTATACACTTAATCTTATTCATTATATCAATTTCTTTTTATGTTTCATACTTTTATTTTTTACCCATACATATTTTATTCATGTGTATTTACATTTTTTTATTTCGTACCTATAAAAATATAATGGTCAAAGGGGATTTTGCCTCTCATTTGTGATTAATCAGATTAGTCAGCTTACATCTATTATTTTACCAATGGTCATTTTTGAGTTTTATTAGTAAATTACCACTTTTTAATAGTTAAAAAGTCCCATCCATGATATAATAAAGTATACTATGAGCGAGAAACATGGGGGGAGGACTTCAACATGTCTAGAAAAAAACAAACTTTCAAGCATGCTTCTTCTGACAAATATAAGCAAGTCAGAGCTAAGACGGGTGCTAACACTAAACTTCGGACAACTAAAAATGGACGAGGTGTTCCATTTGTACGAAGCATAATCTTCAAACAGATTATTTCCTTTTTAGTTCCTATAATCGGAATTATTGCACTAGGAATTGTATCCTACAAAAACGCATCAACTGCACTGATCAACAACTACAAGTCATCATCCTACCAGACTATTTCCATGATGCAGCAGTACATTGATCTGATAATCAATAGCCAAAAGGATGGTTTCAAACCATACTTTGTAGATTCTACCCTTACAAAGTACATAAACAATCTTATGGATGATGTTGACATTGTAAATACCAGAAGTGATTACAATTCCGATTTGATGAAAGCCATTACTCTTAATGATAAAATTCAGAGTGTATATATTCTTATGGATGACGGCATGACACTGTCAGCCACTTCCGATAATATTCCGTCTGATGCTTACACCGCATATGCTGAAACTACACAGGGACAGAAAGTCGCCGCTGATTCTGTCAACTGGCTGGTATTCGGTCAGGACGAGGAATCCGACGAAGCACTCGGGCTTGATACTAAAGCTTACTCACTTAGAATCGTCAAGAAATTTCCAGATTCAAAGACAGTTATGATGATTAACCTGACTACGGACTCTGTAGTAAGCGCCCTTAATTCACTTGATTGCGGTCCATCAGGATATTCATTTATAATTACTGATGATGGAAAAGAGTTCTTTTCATCCAATGCTTCTTCTGATACCACACTTATTTATAGCACATCAGATTATGAGAAGATTATGAGCGACACTGAGAACTCTGGTGGAAACAAGATACTTACTTTAAATGGACAGAAATACCTATTTGTATACAATAAGCTTACATCAGCAAATGCATTAATAGTTGGATTAATTCCTGAGAATATGTTACTTTCACAGGCATCAGAAATTAAAATGCTTTCATTCATATTCGTAATTATATTCTCAATAATAGCACTTTTGCTTGGTGGATTTATTTCAAGAGGAATGTCAGTCACAATCCAGTACATTCTTCATCAGCTTAAAAAAGTTTCAAAGGGTGACTTAACTGTATCGCTCACTATCAACAAAACAGATGAATTTGCTCTGCTGTGCAATGGTATCAATGATACTGTAAGCCATGTGCGTGAGCTTATAGAGAATGTCAATGATGTCAGCAATCAGTTAAATGATGCTGCCACTTATGTAACTGATACATCTGCCACATTCCTTACCACAGCAATGGACATCCAGAATGCAGTAAATGAAATAGAGGTAGGTGTAAATAAACTTGATTCTGGTTCAGAAGACTGCTTATCACAGATGGATTCTTTATCCGGCAAAATTTCCAATGTCAGTACAAACACTGACGAAATTGGCAAGCTTACTTCAAATGTTGGCTCAACTATTGATAATGGTATACAGGCAGTACATGCACTCACAGAAAGTGCTGCATCTACTTCCCAGATTACACAGAATGTAATCACATCTATTCTCGAATTACAACAGCAGTCAGCATCTATTTCTGAGATTGTACATGCAATCAATGAAATTGCAGAAGAGACTAACCTTCTTTCATTAAACGCTTCCATCGAAGCTGCACGAGTTGGTGATGCCGGACGTGGATTTGCTGTAGTTGCCGAAGAAATAAGAAAATTATCCGACCAATGTCTTGAATCAGCTGCTCAGATTGAAGCTCTTGTTAAAGATATTAACACCAAGACGAATGACGTCGTCGATATAGCAACTCAGGCAGATACAGTTGTAACATCCCAGGCTGATGCAGTTGAGGAAACCACTAATTCATTCAAGCTTATTAGTGAACAGGTTGAATCACTCCTTCAAGCACTTGGAACTATCTCAACTGATGTCGCTGATATGAACAGTTCAAGAAATGAAACATTAGAAGCAATTACAAGTATCTCCGCAGTTTCTGCTGAAACCGCTGCATGTACAACCTCTGTTTCCGATTCAGCCGGAACACAGCAAAGTGCAATCAGCAATCTTGATAAAGCATCTTCGAACTTGCGTGATAAATCGGACAAACTTATTGAGATATTAAATAAGTTCCAGATTTAAAGCTGCTAATGAAGCCATTAATTACACTACAGATATCTTCATTAAAAATACCGCACTACTTAATTGCAGTGCGGTAACTTTATCTATAAATACCAGATCCTTTACTCTTTAAGAATTTCTTATGCATGTACATATTCTCATCTGCCATCTTCAGTATATCATTGATACTGTCGCTTCCCTGATAATATCCTACACCATAAGCAGCCTGTAAATATATATCATGTTTTTCTGAATTAAATGTCTTCTCTTCTTCTTCAAACTTCTCCAGAAGCGCCCACAGATCATCCTTTGTACATTCGTCCAGGACTACCTCAAACTCATCTCCACCTATTCTATATGCATTATCATCAAACACATCTTGAAGCTTCTGCGCCATTGTCTTTAGCAGTACATCACCTCTGTCATGACCGAAGTGGTCATTATAGTATTTGAGATTATTCAAGTCAAATGCAACTATCACCGCTTTCTCTAAATCCAGCGTATTTATTTTTGAAATAAATGCATTACGATTTGGAATCCCGGTCAACTGGTCTGTATATGCTATCTGCTTAAGCTCATCCTTACTTATATTCTCAGCAACCTCGTCAAATAGCTTCTTCGCAAACTTGTATATTATACTTGATGTATAAATGAAAATACCCAGCCTTGTCAAAAAGGTATTGTATGTATATGTAACATTCCAACTTATCAGATCTAGTCCAACACCTAATAATGGTATAATCAAAACCTTATCAGCTGATGTCCTCCTGCGGCCTTCCTGTGCTTCCATCCTAATACTTCGTAATGCAAATATTCCAAATAGAATAACCTCAAGCGCAAGTATCACATGATAAATTATAAGTGTTCTGTTAAAGTCCGCGATATTAAATATCTGAAGTATTGTTGTAAGTATAATATATGCACAATGAATACCAAGTACTATACTGATAAACCGTTTACTTATATTCTTTCCATATGTATTATTACGCACATATAACAGACAAAACAGCGGTGCTAAAAACAAACTGTAATAACCAACCGAATTCATGGCACTCGGATATCCGACCATGATATTAAATGTTCCAGATACCGATAATGACCATATTGCCATAAACAGTTCAAAAAGACTCAGATATACAATATCAATTGTAGACTTAACATATCTCACCAGAATAAAACTTCCCAGCAATACAACGACACCGGATATAAGAAGCATTATATTTACAATGGCATCAAGAAATTCCTTGTGCATAAAATACCTGTACAGTGATGTCATTGAAGAATATACAAACGTTAATTTTTCAGTATTCTTATATCCTGAATAACAATTATATATCTCTATTTTGATTTCCTTGCCAACTGCATCAACCGGTATATCTACTACATTATAAGCTGTCCCCGCTGTATGATTAAAAAACTTTCCATTCTCAAGAGAATAAAAAAGCTTATCTCCATAATACACATACACTCTCTGGTGTGAGGTCTCAAATTCAATGACCTTTCCCGCCATATCCTTCGTGATTGTATTCGTATATATAGTAGGCTTTGATGTATCATACTGAATCGGTGCTTCATCTAAATCTGTAAGTCTGCCATTAACTTTCCATTCATTATACTGCGTCACCTCATCATTTGCCTGCGATATATTCGTATCATAAAAGACAAATGAAATTATAAAAATAATTATCGCAAATACTGCTATTCCAAAAGCACTCTTGCTTATATAGTCTTTTGTTATATCCATCCACTTCTCCATTATCCTTAAAATAACCAACTTAGTACTACTAGTGTAACACAATTAGTCCAAATAGGAAAGTCTCTTAAGACTGCCCTCTTTAAAAGTATATTCAGGAGTCCTAAATGGATATGTCACTTCATCCTCGTAATACCATGGATCATCATCGTGCAAATTGTTCTTAAGCAAGTGAAATTCCTGCGCTGGCATATATCCCTGTCCCAGCAGAAAGGCTTTCTTGCCTGCCTCATTCTCACATACATCAACAATCATCACAACATGTCCCGGACTCGCTCCATATAAAAATACATCTCCAACTCTTATATCATCAAGCTCAATCTGTGCAGCCTCTGTTTCCATAGAGAGTGTACCTGCATACGTAAATACCGACTTCATATAAGTAACAAAACATTCATACGAATCATCATATGATGCTTTCTTCGTCCATGCAACATCATTGCCACTTACGCTTATACGATAGCCCTCTCTCCATTTTGAATACTCCGCTAAAAATCCGTTTGTAAAATGGAACGCAATCTTATCATACTGCTTAGTATTCCAGAAATACTCTGCATAGAAACGCATAACTGAATCCGCACACTGCTGCAAATCATAGTCCTCTATTGGTAGTTCAAAAACTGCAACATGATCTGACTGATTCCCTTTAGAGGAACCATCATATAAAAGAACAGAAGAACCTGCTGGTTTTAATTTGTATGACCTTATAAATTCTGCCAGACTATCTGCTTTCTCCTCAGTACGGGAATACCCCTCTGGCACACGTATTCTCTCGCTCAGTGTATCTCCAGCTTCATTTATAATCTGTGTTTCTTTTGATTCTGTCCCATCGTCCTCACCAGCCTCTGTGGCTTTTTCGCTATCTGATTTACTATGATTGTCTGAACCTGTATTCGAATCTGATATTCCACTGCCATCACCAGATTTTCTACTACTATCACCTGCACTACATGCAGCACTGCCAAGCAAAGCCGCTGCCATGAGCATAATCAATAAACCTTTTTTCATATCTCCCTATCTCCATGAATATATTCAAACACATTTAATCACTTATATCATTATCAGTCAATTAACAAACTCTCATGTCATTACGCCAATTATTCCTACAGCCGAAAAAAGGCAGATTGCTCTGCCTCTTACTTCGTACTATATTCAATTTAGTTCTATGAATTATCTGTAAACGAGCTTGTCCATCAAATCCCTGTCCATTCGAAGATCCGAATCTTCGTCATCATCCTCAAGTTCTCTTGCCATTCTCTCGATATAGCTGTGCTGGAGTCCCTGCTCCGTCAAATCCAAAATACCATCCTTATTCAGATCGAACATTTTATCAAAATTGTTCTGTACCTGTTTGTCCATAAATCCCATAAACTTCTTCTCCTTAGATAATAATGTGCCCCTTTAACAATTCTCAGTATATGTATGCGTATATACGCTTAATACTTAACTTTATTATACATCGAATATTGGTAAAATTGTATTAAATAATTCTTAATTATTCTTAACTGTTCAGTACCCGTTACTGTTCAGTACCTGTTACTGTTCAGACGCAAGCTTGACACCACGCTGTCAAGCTATGCGCCATAGTGTTAATTATTGAGTGATTACAGTCATTTTAAATTTCGACTAAAAAAAGCAAAAAAAAAGACAGTCGATCGATCTACTGTCTTTTTAGGAGAAGGTATTTTACTATGGGGTATAGTAAAAAATATATAATGTATTGGGGGGTTTTTACAAAAATTATAATATCATGGTTATGCCTCTAAGTGTTCACAAACTTAACAATTTTTATCATTATTTTTTGTGCATTTTGCATATAAACCAGACATTTTTTCCTACGTTTCATTTTGTATCACTTCATATCCCATTTTTATTGCACCCACGGATGTCTTGCCAGATGAGATTATCTCCATAAGAATCTCGGCTGCCTTTATTCCACTTTCTTCGTAGAAATAACGTACAGTAGAAAAAGATGGCTCCATTATCTTAGACATCTTAGTATTGCCAATTCCCATCACCGATACTTCCTGCGGGATTGATTTGCCAATCTTCTTAAGGTACTGGATGGTTCCTACAGCAATATTATCTGTCGCACATACAATTCCATCAATATCTGGCTTTTTTTCAAGCAACTTCTTAGCATTTTCAAATCCCGACTCAATGGTAAAATCTGAGATGACATAATCCTCTGTTAATTGTTGATAACCTGCCGCCCTCACTGCATCACAATATCCCTCATATCGGTTCTTGCCTGCAGCCTCATCACTCATAAGAACACCAATATATCCTATATTCTTTCTGCCCTGTCCAAGCATCATCTCAGTCAGGCTCTTTACTGCACTATAATCGTCATGGTACACACAGTTGTATCCTGGAACATACTGTCCAACTATGACAACAGGAACCGGGCATGCCTTTAATGCCTTTTTGTGCTTTGTAGTTATACATGTAGCACTAAAAATAATACCATCTACTCTTCCTTCATCAAAAAGCTCCAGAAATTTAAGTTCCTTATCAGTATTATTCTGAGTGTTGGCAAGCAGAATCTGATAGCCCTTTTCCTCTAAAACAGACTGAATTCCTTTTACCACTCTTCCTATTGCCGATGAATCTATCTTCGGAATTATGACTCCGATTATCCTTGTTCTCTTTGTACGAAGATTCTGCGCCTGTGCAGATGGTTTATATCCTGTTGCATCTATAACCTTTTTTATTGCCTCGCGCTTCTCCTTCGACAAATATCCATCATTCAGATATCTTGAGACAGCTGCATTTGATACTCCAGCCATTTTTGCAATTTCGCTTATTGTCATATGTACCTCACCACATATCTATCCTTTTATTCTGACTACTTGAACTCCTGCAAATAGTCTCTATATCTCCTTGCGGAAATTCTATTTTATCACACTTTGAGCTTTTTGTAATCAATACTATAACTAATCCATGTAAGTATAAATGCACTCGCACCTGATATAGCAAGCATAGTAAAATATTGCCATGTGTAATCAAGTGTAATCAAGAAGCCAAATATTCCTGTAACGCCATATGCTGTAGCGCCTATATGTAGAATTGAACCAGCCATAGCCCCTACTCCAGCTCCGACCATCGCTGACACGAAAGCTTTTATATTTCTGAGATTCACTCCAAAAATAGCTGGTTCTGTTATTCCAAGAGCCGCTGATAAAGCAGATGGCATAGCAAGTGCTTTTGTCTGTTTATTCTTAGTCTTTATGCCTACTGCCAGACATGCTGCCGCCTGTGCAAAATTTGCTGCTGATGCAATCGGCATCCATGTATTTAAACCTCCTGGCTGTGCAAGCATTCCCGTCTCTATCATATTGTACATATGATGAATGCCAAAGATAACTGTAAGCGGATATAATGCGCCCATTAACATCGCACCAACTCCGTGTCCAACAGTAATTATCCAGCTTGCAAATGCAAGTATGTATGTCTCTGCCCTTGAAAATACCGGCCCTATTATAGTAAGAGCAGCCAGTGCTGTAATCATTACAGTGATAAGTGGGGTCACAAATATGTCTATCATATTTGGAACTCGCCGATGCAGCCATTTTTCCAGCTTACACATAAGCCATACTGCTATAATTACTGGTATGACATGCCCCTGATACCCAACCTGCTTTATCTGGATAATTCCTGCCAGATTCCAGGTTGGCACCTGTGCAGTCTTCACATCCGCAATCTTCCACGCATTTATAAGATTTGGATGAACCATGATCATGCCTATTATAGCTCCAAGATAACTGTTCCCTCCAAATGTCTTTGCTACAGAGATTGCAATAAGTACTGGTAAAAATGCAAAAGCAGTTCCCGATATGAGATCTAAAAGTTCGAACCAGTCACTATTGGCAAACGCAGGCGAGATTTTTGCCGCGCTTTCTACTATTCCCATCATAAGTCCTGACGCTACAATTGCTGGTAAAATCGGAACAAATACATCACCAAGCGTGCGTATCATTCTTCTTAATAATGGAATCTTCTTATCCGCCTCAGCTTTAATTTTTTCTTTAGTTCCTTCCGTTACGTCCCCTAGCTCTACAAAACTCTCATATACCTTGTTAACGCTTCCAACTCCGATTACTATATGAATCTGCCCCATGCTCCAGAAAACACCCGACACTCCGTCAATGTTCTCTATTGCACTGATATCAATATCATCATCTATAAGTACAAGACGCAGACGTGTAGCACAGTGCGTCACACTTTTTATATTTTTGCTGCCACCGAGTGCGTCGTATATCTTTCTGGCACATGTTTCATAATCCATCTATTCTCCCCCAATTGCAACCAGCGGGAAGTCCTTTTATCAGACTTCCCGCCATTATCCTATCCTATTTTAGGTACAAGATTACATATTATTAAGCATTGTGAACAGCCTGTGCAAGCTTGTCCATCTGCGCCTCGTCAGAGGCCTTATAAGTAGATTTGATAGTAACAACATCATCAAGAACTGTAATGTTCTTCATTGTGTCAAGATATCCTCTCATAGCCTTAGCTGCCATAGGCGCCCATGTTCCATTCTCCATAAGTCCTACTGTACGGTTCTGGTAGGTCTTAATCTGAAGATGATGTAAGAAATCCTCCATAGGAACAAACGCATTTCCATCATATGTTGCTGCACAAAGTACCATTCTGTCATATCTGAATGCATCCTCTACACATTCGGCCATATCTTCTCTTGATAAATCAGCTATTGCTACCTTTTCTTCTCCGAGTGCTTTAAGCTTATCTGCCAATATCTCAGCAGCCTTCTTTGTATTGCCATGTATTGATGCATATGCGATAAATACACCCTTATTCTCTGGTGTGTAACTTGACCACTTGTCATATAAATCAATATAGTACCCTAGATTTTCGTCAAGAATTGGACCATGAAGTGGTAAAATCTTCTGAATATCAAGTGTCTGCGCTTTCTTAAGAAGGGCCTGCACTGGTGCTCCGTACTTACCTACTATATTGAAATAGTATCTTCTTGCCTCACATGCCCAATCTTCATCTGCATCAAGAGCACCGAACTTACCAAATCCATCAGCTGAGAACAGTACCTTCTCAGAGCTTTCATATGTGACCATAACCTCTGGCCAGTGAACCATTGGTGCCATAACAAATGTAAGTGTATGGCTTCCAAGTGAAAGTGTATCTCCCTCTTTGACTTCGAGCTTTCTGTCTGCAATATCAGCATCAAAGAACTGGCTGATATATACAAATGTCTTTGCATTTCCTACTACTTTAGCGTTTGGATATTTCTCCAACGCATAGGCAAGAGAACCTGAGTGATCTGGTTCCATATGTTGTACAACAATATAGTCAAGCTCTCGTCCCTGAAGTGCCTCTTCGAGGTTCTTGCTCCACTCTTCTAAGCCTCTCTTATCAACAGTGTCCATAAGAGCCACCTTCTCATCCATGATAACGTATGAGTTGTAGGAAACCCCATTCTCTACCACATACTGGCTCTCAAATAAATCAATATCTCTGTCATTTACACCTACATATTTAATACTATCTGAAATATACATAACGTCCTTTCCGTACATGTCTGTCAAAAAAATCCATTGCCAATCTGTACATTAAAATTTTTAAAAATCGTAAATTACATTTTATAGATATGAGTATATCTTCCTATTTTTGTATTGTCAATCCGACTTTTTACTTCTTTCTGCCACCAATGCATCTTTTGCATGGGCTATAACCTTTTTCTTCAAGTTCCGCTATTGTTGAACTCTCAACTTTTTTGTTCTTAGGCAAAATATCATCTACACATGAACATGTAGGAATATGAAACTTCTTCGTATTTGTGTTAATCACAAATTCCATATTATCTGAGGCATATTCATCTGAATTATCTGTATTTTTTTCATCTATATTATCTGTAGCTTTATTGTCGGTGGCTTTATTATCTGTAGTTTTACTATCTGTAGCTTTATTGTCGGTGGCCTTATTATCTGTAGCAGTATTCTGCGCTACATGACTCTCCCCTGTGCTGTAATCAATATCTATGCCAGGCTGCACATTGTAGCAGAATACATTAAAACAGATTCCCTTTCCATTATCCTCCACGGACCAGGCTTCCATCTGTACTCCATCCGCCACAAGATTATCCCCTTCAAATATCGGAGTCACACGATACAGCACATGATTGTCAGTCGTTCTGACATAATTGCCAACCTCATTTTCAAATTCAAGCATTCCTATAATATTTAAGTACCTGGTTCCTGTTATCAGGTTCTTCTCATTGGCATTTTCACCTGCAAGCTGATAACCTATCAAATGGCATCTGTTGTATAAATAATTTCCATCTATTATGTCATTGTACTTTACTGTATGCCAGCCAGATGGCCTTATCTGTCCTATTGAGCCTCTCTCCTCTGTCGGCATTATCTCCTGGCATATATTTGCATATGCGACCTGGCATCTGCCAAGCGAATCCAGATTGCTATACGTCTCGAATGCGTCAAGCTGCTTCTTATCCTCGTCAGTGAAATCTGGAATATTGTCGTTTATCTCGACATATGCATTCCCGTCGTAGCCTTTATTTTCTGCTTCTTCTACACTTTGTACAATTTCTGTGTTCTGTGAAGTATCGATACTCTGTGAAATATCTGTACTCTGGGAAACCTCTGTACTCTGCGAAGCTTCTATACTCTGTAAAGCCTCTGTGCTCTGTGTAGTATCGATGCTGCATCCATTAAGTAGTAATGCACAAATCAGAACAAGAATATTTATTTTCTTTCCAGTCATAGCCTTTAATTTCCTCTTACCTTCCTGAAATAAAATACAGCCAGCTGTGTTCTGTCACGCAGCGAAAGCTTATCTAGTATATTGCTGATATAATTTCTTACCGTCCCCTCAGACAGATACATATCCTGTGCGATTTCCCTGTTGGATTTTCCCATTGCAACCTGCTCTATTACTTCCTGTTCCTTTTCGCTTATATTATATTCTTCATATGAAAATGAACTCTTCGGTGCTGACAGGACTGGAATCTTTGATACTATTTCTCCACCGAAAACACTCTGTCCGCCATTCACAGCCTTAATGGCTGGAATTATTGCCTCGAAATCCTGCTTTAAGATGTATCCCTTCACCCCAAGACCAAGCGCTTTTACTATGTACTCCTCATCTGAAAATGTGGTCAGCAGCAGAATCTTTGCGTCCTTATTGAGTGCAAGAATCTGTTCTGCCGCTTCAAGTCCACTCATCTCCTTCATCTGGATATCCATCAGCACGATGTCAGGATGCTCCTTCTTATATAATTCAACTGCCTCAGTGCCGTCATGTCCACTTCCAGCCACTTCTATCTCGCTGTCCGATTGAAGTATTGTTGTAAGCGACATCTCTACTAATTTATCATCATCTATTACTATTACTTTCATCATTTCATTCCTTCTTAATTGATATCATAATTGAAAAACCTGTGTCCGTTTTAAAATTAATTGTTCCACCTAACGCCTGAACTCTGTCTATCATATTGCTTAATCCGATTCCTGAATTAAAATCTGGATTTATGTTAGTCCCGTTATCCTCGATAAGCAGCTGGTAAAATGCAGGATGCTCACGCAGCATCACCGTCACATCCGTAGCGTCAGAGTGCTTTACTATATTTGACATAGCTTCTTTTACTATAGCAATCATAGCATACTTGACATTCCGAGGTACATCATCTGATATATCATAGTCTACCCGAAGATTATAATCCTTTTGCATAGCGCTTGTTGCCGCCAGCACCGACTGCTTCAAATCAACCGATTCATTGTGAAGATCATGCACACTTTCCCTGATGCTGTTCATCGCTTCATTCAGCGATTCATTCACACTTGACAGCTGATTGTATATGTTCTCATCATTCTTATGCACTACCATAAGTGCTCCAAGCTGTAGGATACACCTTGAGAGCATATGTCCAACATTGTCATGAATCTCCCTTGCAATTCTGTTTCTCTCCGACAAAGTAGCTACATTTATCTCATAATCCTGTTTTTCTAGAAGTTCTTTGTTCTTGCGATCCATTGCCGATTTTTCTTCTGCACTATTATCCTGAAGCAAAAGAAAATCCTTATGCTCTTTCATCTGCCGCGGAGTCCGCTCTCCAAGCAGCGACGCCAGCAGCAGAATCATAATCCACAATGCTATCTTCCAGTTCTCATTAAATATTTCTATATTCATGACAAAAAATATACACAGCCCATATCCCCACCACAATCGCCTGTATGCAAACTCATATATGTGAACAGGCAAAAAGAAAACAAGCAGTGGCATAAAAATGCATGCTGCTGCATATACCGCCACTATTCCATAAAATACATATTCACTTTCAAAATATAAGCTTAATTCCAATGATATTATGGCTATCAGAAAAGCAATAACAGGTTTGTACAAACCACTGCTATCAATAAGAAACAAACAGCCCATCGCAAGAATCATATGCTTGTCAATTACTTTTGGCATCTTCTCTCCTAATCCTTTTACTCTTACATCACATGATTAAAGGGGCAAAATACCTTTTAACCCTCATATCATCACATTATATCCTAAAATGTGACATATGTCATATACATTTCCTGACATCTATTACTACCTCAAACTATCCAGACCTGTATACTGATATATATAACATAAGCACTCACGCAATCTCTAATTGATTCTGGGCGCACACAATAAAAGGAGGTTTCTTCATGGCAAATTCAGCTGTTAAGATAGAGAACTTAGTAAAACGATACAAAGAAGTACTTGCGGTTGACCACTTAAATCTTGATATAAAAGAAGGTGAGATATTTGGTCTTCTCGGCCCAAATGGATGCGGCAAGACAACTACCATAAATTGTCTTCTTTCTTTACTTTCATATGACAAAGGTGAAATTGAGATATTCGGACAGAAAATGTTCCCAACCAATTATGAGATAAAGCGGCAGATAGGTGTAGTAATGCAGAATGTTGCAGTGTTTGAGGAGCTTACTGTTTATGAAAATATCAGCTACTTCTGCGGATTGTACATCAAAGATAAAGAACTTAAAAAACGCTATGTAAAAGAGGCAATTGATTTCGTCGGACTTGAATCTTTTGAAAAATTTTATCCGAAGAAACTATCCGGCGGACTTCTCAGACGACTCAATATTGCCTGTGGTATCGCACACAAGCCTAAGCTTATTATCCTCGACGAACCAACTGTTGCAGTCGACCCTCAAAGCCGCAACAAGATTCTCGAAGGCATAGTCAAGCTAAACAAAGAAGGTGCAACTATCATATACACTTCGCATTATATGGAAGAAGTTGAGCAGATCTGTTCAAGAATTGCAATCCTTGATAAGGGCAAAAATCTTGCACTCGGAACTAAAGATGAACTAAAGAAAATGATTAAGAAGAGTGAAATAATTTCGATAGATATAATCTCCCTCACTGCAGATGATCTGACAGCAATCGGTGAACTTCCACATGTATATGATGTTAAATTTGAAGACCACCAGCTTACTATATTGTGCAGTGGCGGCAGACATAATCTGATACGAGTACTTAATTACCTGCAGTCCAAAGAATATTCTTTTGGCCATGTATATTCGAAACTGCCTTCACTCAACGATGTATTTCTTGAAATTACTGGCAAAGAATTAAGAGATTAGGAGAAAATAAATGGGACAGATAATAATATCCAGCTGGAAACAGCTATTTAGAAGTAAATTCAACATGTTCTGGATTCTGCTTTTTCCAATTGCCTTAGGAACACTATTTTATATTGCCTTTTCAAATCTCGGACAATCCGAATCGATGCATGCAATACCAGTCGCTGTTGTAGCAGACGATGATGATTACGGAAACATGCTTGAGGAAACTATAAACTCAATGAAAAAATCCAATCCCGACTTTCTTAAAGCAACCTTCTGCGACAGTAAGAAAGCCAGAAAGCTATTAGAAAACGGCAATGTCTATGGAATAATTGAAAGTGGCAAAAATATTAAATTAAGTATCTCCGCAAATATGCCATCCGAAACACTAAATCAGAGTATTCTCCAGTCATTTGTAGAGGAATACAATCTAAGGAGTGCTCTATTGATGGACATCATGACCAATCAGCCACAGAAAATGCCAGATGTGGTAAAAGAGTTTAACTCTTCAATAACATACAATAAGGAAATCTCGCTCCAGAAAAATCCAAACATAGACACCTATACCCAGTATTACTACAATCAGCTGGCGATGGCATGTCTGTACGCAGCAATGGCGGGTGTTCTAGTTGCAGTCAACAACCAGAGCAACTTATCCGCACTTGCCGCAAGAAAAGCAGTTTCTTCAACAAAAAAGTATCATTTTATTATCGGCGAATTATTTGCAGCTACTATTTTTGAATTCATTATGAATTTGTTTGGATTCTTATATCTGGCATACGTACTAAAAGTCGGTGTAGATGCACAGCTTCCGTTCGCTATACTGGCACTTTTCATCGGTGTAATGACCGGTGTATCTATTGGATTTTTCTTCGGTACAATTGGCAAAAAAGGCAAAGAGGAAAAAGGCGGGCTTATATTTGCAGTCATCATGCCTATGTGTTTCTTAAGCGGTCTTATGATTGAAAACATGCGTATACTCGTTGATGATTTTGCTCCAATTATAAACAAGATAAATCCTGCTGCACTTATAACAGACAGCCTTTACTGCCTCAGCATCTTTGAAGGCCATGCAAGATATTTTCAGAACCTTACTACATTATTTGTTTTTTCAATAATTTTGATTACGCTTGGAATTCTAAAGACAAGGAGGTCCACATATGCAAGTATTTAATGCTTTTTTCAAGGTAGCTAAAAAGCATCTGACACAGGTTGCAATATTTGTTTCAATATTTCTGATATTAGTTGGTATTATGTCATTATCTGATACCAGTACCCAGGCAGCAAAATTCTCTGCTGATTCAGTAAATATAACAATAATTGACAAAGATAATTCCTCTTTAAGCAATGGAATACATGACTTCCTCGCTGCCAGACACAATATAGTAAAACTAAAAAATACTGATAAAGAGACTTTAACTGATAATCTCTTTTACCAGAAAATAAGCTATGTGCTTATCATTCCCAATGGATTTGAAGAAAGTTTTCTGTCTGATTCAGATGAGAAACTGACACTTTCCCACAACATGAGAAAAGACAGTGCATCAGGATTCTTCGTAAATAACCAGATAGACAGCTTCGTGAATTCTGTTCATCTTTACTGTGTAGCTGGATATGATATAAACGATGCAATAAGTGCTACACAAAAGAACTTAGACAACTCACCTGAGGTATCCTCCATCAAATTTGACGATACTTCTAAAAATAGCAATGATACCATGTTCAGATATTTCCAATACATGGGATATGTTCTTATGATGATTTTCGCACAGAGCCTTGTTCCTATCCTGATGACATTCCAGCAAAGGGATTTAAATGCCAGAATCATGTGTTCCTCAACATCAGCACGTTCACGAAACATACAGATTGGACTTGGCTGTATATGCTATAGCATTATAATCTGGTCATTTTTCATTCTGCTTGCAATAGTATGGTTTAGACCTGCAAATGTTCTCTCCCAGCAGGGGCTGTTTTGTATCCTCAACAGTTTTGTATTCTCGCTTGTATGTACTGCAATGACCTTATTGCTCAGTACATTTAACCTGAATGACAACTCACTTAACCTCATTGCGAATATACTTGGACTTGGAATGAGTTTCCTGTGCGGAATATTTGTGCCACAATGGATGCTTTCTGATAAAGTTCTCGCTGTAGGTAAATTTCTTCCTGCATACTGGTATGTCAAAGTCATAAACATGGTGACAGGCTGGTCGGGTGAAAAATACTCCGTTCACAATTATTGGGTATATATAGGTATTGAGTTAATATTCCTCGTTGCAATTTTTAGTATATATCTGGTTGCCCACAAACAGCGCAAAAAAGCAAGTATTGCCTAGATAAAAGGAGCTGACACATTATACAGTGCACAGCTCCTTTATCGTCTTCTTCAAAGAATTCATATTGATTGGTTTTTGAATATGCGCGCTCATGCCCACATTAAGTGCATTCTGAACATCTTCCGAAAAAGCATTTGCCGTGAGCGCAATAATCGGAATGCTCTTAGAAAATGGATGGCTGCTATTTCTAATTTTCTTTGTTGCCTCATACCCATTCATCACAGGCATCTGAATATCCATCAGGATAATCTTATATTCGCCAGGTTTTGATTTTTCAAATTTTTCAACTACCTCCTGTCCGTTTGAGCAGATAGTACATGATGCACCCTCTACTTTCAACAACTCAGCAAGTATCTCAGCATTTAATTCATTGTCCTCCGCACATAGGAAATTAATTCCTTCTATTGTGTCACTTATATCTGTCAGCGATTCTTCCTCTACGCTGTTCGTATCTGTGACATTATCAACTATTTCAAAGTCTAGAATCACCTCGAAGCTGCTTCCACAATTTTTCTGGCTCTGTACATCAATGCTTCCTCCCATCAAATCTACAAGACTTTTTACAATCGACATTCCAAGTCCTGTTCCCTGAATCTTATTGGTAATGGAACTCTGCTCCCTGCTGAATGATTCATATATCTTATTGAGATAATCTTTGCTCATTCCCATACCATCATCAGATACTTTAAAATATATTTTTGCATATTTAAGTGTGGATTGTTTTAATTCCTTTACTTCGAGCGATATGTTTCCACCATAAGGTGTATATTTTATTGCATTTGAAAGCAGATTATTAAGTACCTGAAAGACACGCACCCTGTCGCCATTTAACCATTTGTGCTTTATATCATGCACCTTAATCTCCAGGCTCTGGTTGCGGGCTTCCGTCTGCGGTCTGAACATTGAATCAACCTGGCTTATGATATCACCTATATTGAACTCTGACTTTGTAATTATCATCTTGCCACTTTCAATTTTGCTCATATCAAGTACTTCATTTATTATTCCAAGTAAAGTCTCGCTGGATACTTTAATTTTTTCAACATATTCCTGAACTTTCTGCGGTGATTCCTTATCATGCTCAATCAATGTTGTCATTCCTATTATTGCATTCATAGGTGTTCTGATATCATGCGATATATTTGCAAGGAACCCACTCTTTGAATGATTTGCAGCCTCAGCACTCTTAAACGCTTCCTGCGCCGCATTTGCTGTCTCCTCGAGTTCTTTATTTGTATATTCAAGTTCTTTGTTTAACTTCTCAAGCTTCTCGCCATTTGCCTTTTCAGCTTCGAGTTCTTTGTGCTGCTGGCGCTTTGTGATAAAGAAAATACTAAGTACTATAATTATCAACATAATAACAGCATATGCCATTATAAGTCCCACCGAGCTGTTTACTATCTGAACAGTATTGACCGCCACATACTTCGACGGTATCATAAAAAGTAAATTCCACTGTGCATTATCCATCTCGAAAAGTGAATAATATACTTCCTCACCATTTAATACCGCATTGGAATAGACGCATTTTCTTGTTTTTAGCTTCTTTCTTGTACGCTCAAATGAGCTTCCATGAAGATACTCCAGTTCAGACATGACCTCGTACAGATTGTGTCCCTTAATTGTCTCGCTGTCTGTACTGTTAAAAAGCTTAATTCCATCCTGATCCATAACATACACGCTGTTTTTGTCATTGTAAGCTGAACAATTGAAATAAGGATTAAGCTCAGACATATCCTGCAATATTCCGTAATAAATTATCCTTATTTCCTTATTGTCACTTTTAATTATAACAGGCTTATCTACCCTTTTTAAGAAAAACATCTGAGCATCACTTTTGATGAGATTATTGGTGATAAAGCTGATACTTTCCGGCTTTGAAATCAGATATTTGCGTTCATAGAGCAATCCTATTTTTCCATCTATACTGTAATAACTGCCATTTTCATCTACAGCTATAAGTTCAGCATTTATGCTGTTTAAATCACTAAAAATGGTCTGCTCTTTCATTATATCGAGCAATTGATTCATTGACTGCGGCTTTCTTAATTCTAAAAAACGTTTTTGGTTGTCAACTTCGCGCCACTGATTATCTATTACTTTTTCAATCCCTGAAAACAGCTGTGTAGTCACCTCACGCATCTGGTTAAGACGTTCTTCATATAGAATTTTGTCAATGTACGCATTATACTTTTTTATGAAAAAAGCCGTTCCTCCCAAAAGAATCACTACTATAAGGAAAAGTAAAAACAACGAATTTAACCTTGATGTGTTCCCTTTTTCTATTTTCATTTATATTACTCCCGTACAATATCCTTTTTTCTAATGCCTGTAACTAAATATAACATGATACATTTTGACCATTTAATCATAACATTATTCCTCAAAAAAATTGTCGAAATACGTCAAAAAAGCAGGACATTATGTCCTGCTTTTCGACTTATTATAAGGATATTCCAGAATTATCTATTATGAAAATATGACAGAGCATCTTTCAAATCTGTTGACTGTGAATCCATCTGTCCAGCCATCTCCGATACACCATGCATCATTGCATTCAGTTCCTGGATATTAGCAGTCATCTCTTCTGTCGCCGCTGCATTTGCTGCACTTACATCGGTCAGGCTATTGCTGCTGGTAGTAATCTGATTGTTAAGCTTAACCATCTCTGATACAAGATTCTGGATATCATTAGCTTTCTCAGCTGTCTTTTGAATCTGCTCATCAAGTATATCAAACTCTGACAGCACAGCCTCTATCTCTTCTTTCTGCTTTGCATTATCCTCTACTATTGTATTTGATGCCTGTACACAATACTGACATTCCTCTACGAGAGTTGTTATAATCTGTCTAATATTGCCTAATTCTTCATTAGTATTATCGGATAACACCCTGATTTCCTGTGCTACAACAGCAAATCCTTTTCCTGCCTCACCAGCTCTTGCAGCCTCGATTGAAGCATTCAGTGAAAGGAGATTTGTCTCTCCCGAAATACCTTCAATTACTGATATGATATTTCCAACCTGGTCAACAATCTCATTTACCTTCTGGATACGCATAGCAATTGTTGAAATACCTTCATCCATGTTCTGGCTGCTATTCTGCATCTTTCGCATCTTCTCATTCATATTCCTGCTGCTGTCCTGAACCGTCGCAGTCTGCTTCTTAATATCAGATACTGAACTGTCAATAACCTGTGCCTCAGAACTCATCTCTCCGAGATTGTCATTTATTGCCATAATAGAGGTTGCCATTCCTGTAGACCCCTCTGCAACTTCCTCTACAGCTTTTGATATCTCATCATTTGCAGCTAAAGTCTGATTACTTGTGGTATTGAGTTCTTTACTATTCACATTCATCGAATCACTCGACTGCTTAATCTTTCCAACAATACCGCCAAGCGAATTGGTCAGTTCTTTCATCTTTATTACAATAAGACCAACCTCATCATTTGACTCTTTAACTCCGCTAAAATCAGCATCAATATCTCCGTTAGCAACCTCTTCTATAATGGCACTAAGCTTTACAAGTGGCTTCATGAGTCTTATGCCTATTATAAATGAACATATAATTGCAAATATCTCTATAACAACAACTATACCAACAGCCCCGGCTGTTATTGTACCGATTCCTGACAATGCCTCAGACTCATCCGCTGTTATTACTACTATATTCTGATTCTCAAGTACCGAATAAGCTGAGAACTTTGTAACTCCATTAAAATCATATTCTGCAACTGTGGCAGGTGGTATATTGCCACTTTGAATCTGTTCTACGACGCCTTTTACTACCATATTCTCAACAGGCTGTCCTACTTTATCCTTGTTTGGATGATATAGCATGGTTCCATCATTCTTAACCACATATACATACGAACTATCCATGTCTTCAAGAGACATCCCTTCCAGACAGTCAGCATACTGCTCATACGAAAGATCCTCCACACCTTGCTCTTTAATTGAATTCATAACTATCTTAGATGATGCATTCACCATATCAATCATAGTATCTGTAGTACTCTTCCTGATTTGTGTCTTTGAATTTTCGAGAATAAACACAAGACTAATTCCATTTGTAAGTACTACTGCAATTATAACAACCAGTATTATTTTAGTCGCAAAAGTTCCACGCCTTTTTGAACTCTTCTGTGCCATATTCAAACCTCCGCTTCATTTAAAATATGAGAATATAGTACCATGTTTTATATCCTTTTTCAACCATTACGCACGTCGTAATCAAGCACTATCTGAAAAGAATTTATAGTTCACACCTAACAATGTGAACTGCAACGAAATGAATTTTCTTAAAAAACAAAAAGTGTAGCAGTCCTAAAGCTGCTACACTCAAAATAACACAAATGCTTGTGCATATTACTGTTCTGAATTTTTCTTGCTGCTAACATAACTCTTTGCAGAATTAACAACAATTATAACTCCAAGTACTATAAGAAGAATTGCTATTATAAGCTGCAATCCATTTGCTATAAATACTGCTCCCCATGTTGTCTCACCAGCTGGGATTGTAACTGCTGCTGCATTTTTTATAGCTGATACCATAGCGATAAGACGCTGTACCAATGCTGTAAATGTTACACAAAGCATGATGATAAGTGGTGGGAAAAGCATCTTGTTGCTACGTCCTGTAACCTTAAGGAATACGCAGAGTGTTGTAAGTACAAGTGCACTTAAAAGCTGGTTAGCTGATCCGAAAAGTGGCCAGATATTTGCATATCCAATCTTAGTAAGTACATAACCACAAAGTAAAGTAACTACTGTAGAGAAGTATGTATTGCAAAGAAGCTTTCTCCATGGCTCTGCATGTTCCATATCATCAACACTGAATAATTCCTGGAAACTCATACGTCCGATACGTGCAACTGCATCTAAGCTTGTAAGTGCAAGTGCTGATACACACATTGTCATAAATACTGTTGCTACATGTACTGGAACACCAAACATCTCGAAGAAACCAGCAACACCGCTACTGAAAATCTGGAATGGAGTTCCAACTGCTGCTGTACCATCTTTGGCTGCTGCTGCACCAGCTACGCAAAGAGCGATTACTGCAAGAAGTCCCTCTAATACCATTGCTCCGTATCCGACTTTTAACATATCCTTTTCATTTTCAACTGTCTTAGATGATGTTCCTGATGAAACAAGGCTGTGGAAACCAGATACAGCACCACATGCAACTGTTACAAAAAGGATTGGGAATAATGTTCCTAAGTTCTCATTTGTAAATCCAGTAAATACAGGAAGGTTCATTGTTGGATGTGCAACACAAAGTCCGATTACAGCACCTGCAATCATTGCTGCGAACATGAATGTTGTCATATAATCTCTAGGCTGCTTTAACAACCACATTGGAAGTACTGCTGCGAAGAAAATATAAATAAATGTGATATAACTCCATGTATTCTTTGTAAATATTAAAGGACAGTACATTCCAATTGTAAATGAAAGAACGATACATACAAGTGCAAATACAACTTCCTTCCATCCGCTTAAATTGAATTTCTTTTTGCATAATCCAAAGATTACAGCAAATACCATAAACATGATAGAAACCACACCTGCTGAACCATTTATATTGGCGGCATCTGCTAACTGTACTACTCCATCAACCTCTGTATATGCGTTGAATGTACCAGCTACCATATCTGCAAATGCGGCTATAACTATAAGTGTGAATAACCAGCAGAATAAAAGGAATATCTTACGTCCGAATTTACCGATGTATTTCTCAATGAGCATACCCATTGACTTTCCTTCGTTCTTAACTGAAGCATATAAAGCTCCGAAATCAGTTACTGCTCCAAAGAATACTCCACCGATTAATATCCAAAGGAGAACTGGAAGCCATCCAAATGCAGCTGCCTGAATAGCACCCGTGACAGGTCCTGCACCTGCTATAGATGAAAACTGATGACAGAAAACTGTCCATCCGTTTGTAGGTACATAATCCTTTCCGTCTTCATACTTCACGGCTGGTGTCTGCGCTTTAGGATCAATTCCCCACTTCTTTGCAAGCCAGCGTCCATAAAATGCATAGGCTGCAACTAATACTACTGCTGCGATTAATACGATTACTAATGTGTTCATAATTTTTCCTTCCTTTCCCTACAGTCAAATCCTACTATCGCAGGCAAAAGGAACGTTTCAAAACCAAAAAAGCTTTCGTCCATACACATCTATCCTAAGATTATCTTAGAATCTCTGTGCAAAGACGAAAGCTTTTCTTCCGCGTTACCACTTTGCTTGCCAAAATGACTTTGACCTCTCTTCCACCACCTGATTGTCTGCAGATACCAATCAGAAGGTATGCCCTCGTAACGGTGGGTACCGATTTCAACTACTGGACCTGATTAAATCTTTCATTGAAACTGCTGGCAGGTGAGGGCTTCTTCATTCCTTGGTGTCGTCTCTCAGCTAATAGCGGCTCTCTGTAAGCGGTGCTATGAAAAAGTCATTTCCTGTTCTTCGCATTTGACTGTTGAATTAAGTATACAATAGTCTTTTAATATTTATTTGTCAATTGTATATTTTTATTATTTTTTAAATAAAATTTCATTTTTTTTGTATAT
This sequence comes from uncultured Agathobacter sp., assembly GCA_934359755.1. GTDB lineage: Bacteria > Bacillota > Clostridia > Lachnospirales > Lachnospiraceae > Roseburia. The sequence continues at coordinate 28,867 of CAKRLV010000016.1, read as the reverse complement.
TTTTTATTTTTACTAACATATTCAAACAACTTTATCTGTATTACTTTTTATGTATAGGTATTTATTTAGTGGTACAAAAGTGCTATAATACTTATTAAATTATTAATATTACTATTGGAGGGGTACAAATGAAAAAATCATTAGCAGCAAAGCTATCAAGTATATTTTCTGCAATTGTTTTTGTGACATGCCTCATTCTCGTAGGCACTTGCACAATTATATTCAATTCGACAGAAAATACCATCAAACAGATTCGTTATGATGATATCCTCGACGGATACAAAACCGAAGTCAAATCGCAAGTACAGTCTGGATTAACAATAGTACAGTACTATTATGATCAGTTTCAGTCCGGTAAAATGGATGAAGATACAGCCAAAACAAATGCACTGGAGACTCTCCGCAGCCTCAGATATGGTGATGAAGGCGATGGCTATATCTGGGTAGATGATACTGATTATAATCTTGTCATGCATCCAATCCTTCCTGACAAAGAAGGTACTAACAGATATGAACTACAGGACAACAATGGTGTCATGATTATACAAGAAATCATGAAAGTTGCTAAAGATGGTGGCTTTAATGAATTTATTTTTACCAAATCAGATGGTAAAACAGAGGCACCAAAGATTGCGTACAGCAAGGAATTTGAACCTTGGAACTGGGTTCTTACGACAGGATGTTATACAGATGACATCAATGCAAATATTGATGCAAGTCCTAATACACAGAAAATCAATGGCGCATTTAGCAACAGTACGCTTATTATGATTGGTGAAAGTATTGTGCTTATCGTCGTCATGATGATACTATCTGTAATTATAATTAAGAGACTCGTAAAGATTCTCGACACAATCAAGGGTAAATTACAAAATATTTCATCTGGTAACCTGACAGAAACACTCGACAGCAGATTTGGAAAACGTTCAGATGAACTGGGTGAAATGATAAAACATACAAATGACTCGATGTCGAATTTCCGAGGCATAATAAAAGACAGTCTTACAACCTCAAAAGATGTAACAAATTCAAGTGACGGGGTAAAGGGAATGACTGACTCAGCTATGGAAGCAACCAGCCAGATTGCCACCGCTATAGAAGGTGTTGCAAATGAAGCATCACATCAGGTAGATTCCATCAACGAAATGCTTGCCACTGTACAGGCAATTCAAAATGGCACTGATGAAATCACTGATGCCGCCGCTGGAATCAGTAACTGCACTGATCAGCTAAGCGAAAATTCAAAGAGCATGAAGAACCACATCGAAGCTATGGCAAGAGGAAGTTCACAGATGACAGAAAATGTAACCACCATTGCCGAAAAAGTAGCTGAAACTAATCAGACAATTGCACAGATGTCTGAAATTCTTGCAAGTATTGAGGAGATTGCTTCTGAGACAAACCTGCTTGCACTGAACGCTTCAATCGAGGCTGCGCGTGCGGGTGAAGCTGGAAAAGGATTCGCTGTTGTCGCTGATAGTATAAAAGGATTATCAGAAAATACCTCTAACGAACTCGAGCGTATCAAGACAATCATAACCGCCCTTGTTGCCGGCTTTGATGAATGTACCAAGTGTATTGATCTTGTTGTAAACAGCAATCAGACTAATATAGAGGATACCAATGAGGTAATCGGATCTTTCTCGCTTATCGAAAGTGGTATCAACGAGACCAATGATAAAGTAGCCAAGATTTCTTCCGTAATCGCAGATACTATAAATGAAATCAATTCCGTATCTACGCAGGTAGCAGATCTTGAAAAGAGTGCAGAAAACACAGCCGCTACAAGTCAGGAAGTAACTGCTTCCACGGAAGAACTTACTGCACTTATGCATTCAGTAGACAATGATATCAGCGATCTTACCTCACGCTCACATGATCTTGTCACAAAACTTGATAGATTTTCTGTATAAAATACAATGAAAATACCGACCTTCAATCATCAGATATTTGTATAATCTGACTTTGAGGTCGGTATTTTTACTGTTTCCAATAACTGGTCTGCTTTATACTTTATGCTTTATACTTTATGCTTCATAATACTATATGTGCTATAACTTTCAGTTCTATTTTCTGGTTACTGTCACAGTACCAAGCTCCTCTTTCGTCATGCAGTTCTTTACCATGAATGTAAGTGTATCTGGAAGTTCCTGTAGTGAATATACATCCTTCTCGACTATCTTTCCATCTTCACCAGAACTCTTTAATCCGCTGCTATCTTTAGAATCTATGATATTTCCATTTTCATCTAATAGATAGAACAGTACTGATGAATCGTCTGTAGAAATCCATTTATCCCACTCTTTTGCATCTGGATCTACTGTATGATAATTTACTGTACAATTCATTCCAAGTGCACCGTTCTCGATTGTGACATCATCTAAGACTAACTGTGTACCATTGATTACATTATCACTATCTGCAACATAATATACAGTATCTGTATCTCCTGATTTATCTGTAAGTGCAAAGTCAAAAGACTCTCTGATTGCCGATTTCTCGCTGCCATCTTCCGATGTATACACTATTGTATCACATACATACTTAAGTGAAGCGGTCTTGTCTACGTTCTCAAAAGAGAATCTATATACCAGAGTTCCATCTGCTTCTGTACTGTAATCTATGCTCTGAGAACCTGCATCAGTCTCAATAGCCATATTTACGATCACACATTTCTTGTGCATTCTATCTGCATACTGCCTGATAGTTTCCGAAGTATTTTCTGCTTCTATTCCTAAATTTTCAATAGATACTTTGTCCAGCTCTCCTACACATTCTGACGGAACGAGCAGATAATCAGCTTTTGCTGGTTTGGCAACTGCCTGCACGTATACAGAATTTTTATCACAAATTGCTTCCCTTACTGAGAAATTGGCATACGCTGTCTGCTTTGAATCAGATACTTTATCCTGTTTTATATCTGTCTCAATAAGATTCTTAGCCGTGTCCTGAACCTTGCTGTCTTCGTCTTTGAATATAGACAACAGACTTGTGTGATTTATAGCTGCATAAGTCACTCCTACACTTCCAACCATAACTGCACACGCAACTGCTGTAGTTGCTACGACTCTCTTATAACTCCATGATTTCTTCATATCGCCACTCTCCTTCATCGTCATTCTTCGAAGGGTTCTCTGGTTAAGAATCTCATCTGGCTTTACTTCTTTGTGATAAATTTCCTTCATCAACTCATCTATATCATACTTCATAACCTTTTCCCTCCAATTCCAGTTTAATGTTCTCTCTTGCTTTTGCCAGGCGGCTTAGCACGGTTCCTCTGGGTATGTGTAAAATCTTTGAAATCTCTTTGGCTGTGTAATCCTGCGTATAATGAAGTAATACCACTATCCTTTGTTTTTCGGGAAGATTTGAAACGGCACGATAAAGCTGATTTTTCATCTCATTTTCTACATAATCTCCCAATAAATCAGGAGACTCACCTATCGTCCATTCCGAATTTTCAAAACTTATCTCTGGTACAATTTCATTTCTACGCTTATTCTTTCTTACCTTGTTCTTCCAAAGATTTGTGGAAATACCCATCAGGTAACTTTTTACATTGCCACTACTATCCAGCTTGTGGCTTAACTGGATAGCTTTTACAAAAGTATCCTGATAAAGATCATCCGCCTCCTCACGACTTCCTGCCAGGTGGAAACAGAATCTGTAAACATCGTCACCATATAGTTGTATTATTTTTTCCATATCATTTGATGACATCGCTGTTTCCTCCGTTTATTCTGTCGCTTTGTAATCTTCACCTATATATTGTGTCGAGGATGGATAGTGATTCATTTTTTATTCGCATAACATTTGTTATTGATTTGTATAGTAGTTCCATTTAAGGGTTTCAAGCGCAATTTCTGACTTTCCATATGCTTTAACATTCTTGCCTAAAATTTGTTCTGCCCGCTTAATATTCCACGTCACTTCCTTGGCACCATCCGCTGAATCATATTTAAAAGTCACATAAGATAAATTGTCAATTACGGCAAGGCAGTTGCATGATACATATCCCATAAATTTTTCAAAGTATTTTTCGTTCTTGCTGTCTATTTCTTTCTTCAATTTAATAATCATCCCATATGGTTCATCACTTGTCTGCAATTCCAACGTATATTCCCCAAGCTGGTTAAAAACATCAAGCGCTGATAATGTCTGCCCATTTTTGATATGATCCCCTACATATGGATGCGCTGTCTTAAAAATCTTTATGGTATCATCAGATGCTGTAACACCATCTTTCCAAATTGTATTGCTGCCATATCTTACCTCTTTAATTTGCTTTGCAGCATTATACTTTGTCTCATAGACTGATGACGTCCAGATTTTTTCTTTTGCTCCAGTTACTTTTACTGTCACCACTCCATCTTTCTCTGAAAAATCAATATTACTGATTCCATATGTTCCACTTGTTCTTGCTGTTACACTAAGAAGTCCATCCTCCACATTTTTATCACCATTAATGACATCTCCTACAGCCAGTTCAAGTTGTGCATCATCATACGAAAGCTCATGCCTTGTAAACTCTGGCACCAACAATCCCACAATAATACTGATTGCAGCAATCAGCACTGCCGCTCCAATTACTATTTTTGAATGTTTTCTATTTTTCCTTAAAAAATCAATTTCTATTTCTTCATCCTGAATCTGCTCTGCATCAATCTGTGGTTCAAGCATATTTGCAAGCAATTTTCTACATTCCTGACATTCCTCAATATGAGACTCAATTATTTTATTTGACGCATCACTCGTCAGCCCATCAAGATATGTTGGTAAAATATCTCTTATAATCGCACAAGAAGTACTATTTTTCATTATTAATCATTCCTTTCTTCAATCATCCTTTTTCAATTGTTCTTTCTTCAATTGCTCTTTTCCTCGATAGTATGTTACTCTCGCCCAGTTCTCGGACTTGCCAAGAATCTCTCCAATCTCACGAAATGACAGATTTCCAAAAATTCTCTGATAAAGCACCTCTTTGTACGGCTCCCTGCAATTATGTAACGCTTTTACAAGTTCAACCCTCTCAAAAGATGTGATTACCTTATCTTCCACCTTTTCGCCCGATTCCAGTTCTTCTGCATATTCTGAAATATCCTGCATCGTCGGATTCTTTCGCATATAATTAAAGAACTGATTCTTCGCAATTCCAAACAACCAGGTAGAAAGTTTACAGCTGCCATCAAATTTATCAATACTCTTTATCGCCTGATAAAACGTCTCCTGCGTCAATTCTTCCGCAATATCCTTATTTCTTGTTTTTGCAAATAGAAAACGATATACACTTCTTGCATACTTCTGATAAATTTCATTCATCGACTCCAAACTTTCTCACCTCCTTTTTTCTCCAAAGCGCTTTCATAAGGTATATTTGTATTTTTCAAATTTCGTTACATAAAAAATTATTTTAATAATGAAATGGACAAACTACAACAGTCTGTCCATCTAATGTTTATTGTATAATATATACTTCTATCTTAGCATCTTTTTTCTCTGCCGATGCCTCATTCACAAATATAAGTTTATCTTTTGAAATAGTTGTGCCATCATCCAATATATAGGTGTCATTGCCCTTATAATAGACATATCCATGCACCGCATTTTGGGGGATATCTATTAACTGTTCATCACCTGTGCTATATTGAAAATTATATGTTGCGCCATTGTCAGTATAGAAAAATACATTATAAATTCTATCAAACAATTGTCCATCAGTTGCTGCATTTACAACAACCGCCGAGCCTGCAGTCACGCCTAAAATACACAGCAATATTACAGCTACCCTTTTACTTACAGACTGCTTAAACCCAGATGATTTTGTTACCGCCTGCTGCCTTACAATAATATCATGCATGTTATTCTCAAAATCTGATGAAAATGTATGTTCAAAATCATATGTACTTTTTTCTGCTTCCAATAATTTTTCATCTACTTTAGGCATATTTCTATATAAAAATTCATCCTTCATTCCCCACCATCCTCTTTACATCATAATAGCCGTTCAATTTATGCTTTCCTCTGGATAATATCTTCCTGACATTACTGACAGATATTTCCATAATTTCAGATATCTCCTCGTTAGAAAATCCAGCAGAATATTTAAGCAAAATTACACTTCTGTACTTTTCTGGCAATTTACTTATTGCACTTAAAAGCTCTGACTCCTCATAATTCAAATCATTTTGTACGTCAGGAATTTCGGATATTATTTTTATCTCATACTCGACTTCATTTGCAAACTGTCTCTTTCTTTTCCTATAAAAATCTATTGCCGTATTCTTTGCAATAACAGTTACCATTCTCTTCGTTCTATTATCTTCAATATTTTCTATTTTATCGATATTTTTAAATATCTTGATAAATGTCTCCTGTAATATATCTTCCGAATATTGTTCATCATTTATTATCTGATATATGATAGAGAATAAATAGTTTCTATAAATTGCGTATATATTCTCAAAAATGTTTTTCAATACATAACCTCTATTTCTTGCTATCTATAGTACTAGTACATCGTTTTCGAAATAACTACACCATTCACTTGTCTGCAAATCCGATTGTGCAGGTAGAAAAGCCTTGGCGTAGCCCAGCATTTCCAATTAATGTTACGCCCAGTATTTTCCTGGTTTTTTTATCAAATTCAACCGTTAATGCCATTCCATTTTCATAATCTGTATAATAATGAAAATATTTTGAGTCATTTTTTCCCTCAAAATATCTTCCGTCAAATTCATTATCTATATCATCAATGCTTTGTAACTGTTTTCCACTCTTACTCTTAATATCTGTGTTATCGCCCTGCTGCTTAATACAAATCACCTTGTCATTTGATACAGTTATTTCGATACCATTTCCTTCATCAATATAACTGCCTTCCTGCATTGACAGATTATCTATATCTTTTTCATCTTCGTACATATAATAATCTGAAATTGTGATTCCTGATAGATTTACCTGCTCAAACCCTTTTTTGAACTTTGCAACTCCAAGACCTGCAATAACGCATATTATGACACATACTAATACAATTTTAATTAATCTGGTTGTTCTTTTATTCATTGTTTCCTTTCCACATATATACTACGTCTTCAAATCTTTGCATCATACTATATAACGAAAAGGATTTTATAATTGTGACACTATAAAATTTTTGCGTGTAAATTTCTATTCACTTTCCAGATTCTTAATCGCTTTTCTAAACTGCGTAAAGAACAATATCGCTGTAAATGTAACTGCTATCACATCCGCAATCGGTTCTGCCATATAAACGCCATGCGCCTTATTTGCTACAAAATGTGGCACAATGTAGATGAGCGGCACAAGCAATATAAACTTGCGGACGATTGCTACTATAATCGAGCATACCGCGTTTCCAATGGATACGAATGTAAGCTGGCATGCTATCTGAATTCCAAACAAAAATATCGCACCACAGTATATACGAAGCGCAGATGCCGCATAGTCTAAAAGCGCTGTATCGTTTGAAAAAATACCAGCAAACTGACGTGGAAACAGCATCACTCCAAGCCATATGATTACTGCGTATGCTACGCATATTTTAAGCAAAAGAAAAAAAGTCTCTTTCACACGGGAAGCATTTTTAGCCCCGTAATTATAGCTGGAAATAGGCTGTGCGCCCTGACCGATTCCCTGCATAGGAAGCATTGCAAACTGCATTACACTCGTACATATTGTCATCGCACCTACAGCCACATCCCCACCATATTTAAGCAAAGATGCATTAAAGCATACCGCAATAACACTCTCGCTTGCCTGCATTATAAATGTTGCAAGTCCAAGCGCCACACATGGAAGTATTATATCCCTTTGAAGTCCGAAATACTTTCGTCTGATTTTTAACACGGTTTTCTTTCCGCATAGAAATTTAATGCACCACACGCATGATATAGCCTGCGATATAACAGTTGCAACAGCAGCTCCTCTTACTCCCATGTTAAAGACAAAAATAAATATCGGGTCCAAAATAATATTGCAAATTGCACCAATCATTACCGTGACCATTCCAGTATTTGCAAATCCCTGAGCGGTTATAAACATATTCATTCCAAGTGTCATCTGAACGAAAAGCGTTCCAAGAGAATATATTTTCATATATGAAGACGCATATCCTATTGTGTTTTCACTTGCACCAAATGCCATCAAAAGCTGCCTGTTAAAAATGAATAATATTGCAGTCAGAACAATTGAAATCACTACCAGAAGCGAGAAACAATTTCCAAGTATATGCTCTGCTGTATCATTGTCTTTTTTCCCCATGTATATTGAAGCTCTCGGTGCCCCACCTGAACTTACAAGTGCTGCAAAAGCTGTTACTATAAGAATAAGCGGCATACACACTCCCAGTCCTGTAAGTGCAAGCGCCCCATCCCCTGGCATATGACCTATGTAGATTCTGTCTACAATATTGTAAAGTACATTAATAATCTGTGCCGCAATTGTCGGCACAGCAAGTTTCAATAATAATTTTTTAATTGGTTCTGTTCCCAGAAATTCTTTGTCCTCGTTCATATTTTCTCCTACCTTTGTATTTTATTTACTAATTATATTTCTAATTATATTTTTCAAAAAGGAATACACATTTATATTACTTGCATATAGTAAATCCTTCTATGCTCTTTAGAAATAAAAAGGCTTAATAGAAGAATTCTCATACCCTTCTATTAAACCATTTAAAACACACCGAATAGTGCATAATATTCTTATTTTATTACATGAGTGTTTTTCAATCACGAACATTTAGACTTTACACACCTACTCCTTTTGCATATATTCCATCCCCAAACATATAGCTTAATAATAGCATTAGTACATAATATTCGCAAGGCATTATGATTAAATAAAACTTGCTTTATTTTCATAATATGAACACATAATTGTGCTATTTTAATACCGCTTACAGAATACAGACATGTACAGGAGACTTAATTTACTATGAAATTACTTGTAATTGAAGACGAAGTTCTGCTTGCCAATTCTCTTAAGACACTTCTCGAAAAAGAGAATTTTGATGTTGAATGTGTCTACAACGGTGAGGATGGACTTGCATATGCAAACACCAACATATATGACTTAATTATTTTAGATGTCATGCTTCCAAAGCTTAACGGCTATGAAGTTGCAAAGCAGGTGCGCATGAATCACTGCGGTACCCCAATTCTCATGCTCACTGCCAAATCAGAACTTGATGATGAAATTATGGGACTTGATGTGGGTGCCGACTATTACCTGACAAAGCCTTTTGACAGTCGAAAACTTCTCGCCTGTATCAATGCACTTATACGCAGACAGGGAAATCAGGTTAATGAACTTACCATCGGAAATACCTCACTTAATCTGTTTGACTGCACACTCCGCAGTCCTGAAAATAACGTCAGATTATCCTCGAAAGAATTTGATGTTATGAGGTATCTAATGTCATCCCATGGACAGATTCTGCCAAAAGAAATGATTCTTTGCCGCGTATGGGGCTTTGATTCAAATGCTGTAGAAAATAATGTCGAGGTGTATGTCGGTCTGCTTCGCAAAAAACTGCGCTACATTCACTCGAATGTCCGCATAGAAGCCATTAGAAGAATGGGTTATATAATGGAGGTCGAAAAATGTTAAAGCAGTTAAAAATCAAATTTGTGATTATAAATCTCACAATAGTGACCATCATGCTATTTATAATTTTCAGTCTGGTATATGGCTTTACACAACGAAATCTCGAGACAGAAAGCATAAATATGATGCGCGCAATTGCGACATCACCTTTTCAGGCGCGCCAGCCAGATGATGCATCATCCGATGTAAAGCTTCCGTTTTTCATACTGCAGCTTAGTCTTGACGGGAAGCTCATCTCCGCAAATGGCGGATATTATGATTTATCAGATGAGGATTTCCTAAACAATCTTATAGCAAAAGCAAAACAGGGCACTCAGGATACAGGCATCATCAAAGAAAATAATTTGCGATATTGCCGCATGAAAATGCCCATGGGAACTGTGCTTGTTTTTTCCGATATGTCCAGTGAGAACAGAACACTGAGTAATCTCCTCCATTCACTTATTGTAATCGGGCTTATAATATTTTTTATTTTTCTAATAATCAGTATTTTTCTTGCACAATGGGCTGTAAAACCAGTTGCGCAGGCATGGACACGTCAAAAACAATTTGTTGCAGACGCATCTCACGAATTAAAGACGCCACTTACCGTCATACTGACAAATGCTGAGTTACTTCAATGCGAAGAGTACAATAAATCCGAGCATGATAATTTTCTTCAAAGTATTACTATGATGTCACAGCAAATGAAATTACTGGTTGAGAAAATGCTTCTTCTTGCAAAATCAGATAATCATGATACTGCAATTTGCATGAACACCATCAATTTAAGTGACCTCGCACTCAACAGCGAAATTTCATTTGAAGGCATTTTCGTTGAAAAAGGAATAACGCTTGAAAGTTCCATAGCACCAGATATAAAGATCCATGGAAATTCAGATATGATCAAACAACTTATAGATATTCTGTTGGACAACGCGCAAAAATATTCCTACGAAAATACAATCAGTCATATCTCCCTGACAAATACTGATCACCACAAATGCTGCCTTATGGTATCTAATCAGGGTATTCCTATTCCAGCGGATGAGCTGACAAATATCTTTTTAAGGTTCTATCGTACTGATAAATCAAGAAGCCGCGATGGAAGCTTTGGACTTGGATTATCCATCGCAGCCAATATTGTCAAGCAGCATAACGGGAAAATCTGGGTTGAAAGTGCAAATGGGGTGAATACATTTTATGTGGAATTTCGAAGATTATAATTTCTTCAATACTTTACCTGTCAAAATATTTTATAATATAATTACAATATATATATAATTACTGCTATTTATTCATAGCCTTGTTTACGACCTCAAAATTATGATATAATTCTAAAGCTACCACCCCTAGACTGGTGCAGAAAGGGGGTGCATCCATTATGGATCTAATCACATCGTTTTTTCTCTCCATTATGGCAAGTATAGTCGCCTACTATATTTGTAAATGGTTGGATGGAGATTATAAGCGGTAGCCAGCCTAAGGAATAGTCCACCTTGCATAAACGGAATAGAAAACCCCCGAAGTTGCAGCTTCGGGGGTTTTCGTACGCATCCAAATGGATACTCACATCGTTTTGCCTATTGGCATTATAGCATATGCAAAAAATTTTATCAATATACTAAACATTTTCGCCTACTTCTTATTTCAACGCAATATAATATCATATGAAATTAGAACTACTCCAGCACTATCGCCTGCACAGCTTCAACAAGTGCCATCACATCAGCCCTGTTAACAAGTGAAACACTCTTCCCATCCACCTGCGCCAGACAGTATTTTCCATTATATCTGTAGAATACTATCTTCACCTCTTTATAATTCTCATTATCAAGGTGGACTGTAAGGCTTATTTCTTCCTGCTGATTAGCTTTTTCATCCGTAAAGCTGTCCGCTTTCAATGAAACAAGTGCGGTCTTTATATCTGCTATATCAATTTTCTTGTCATCATAATACCAGACGCGGGATTTATCATTTTCACTATCGCTATCTTTATCCGCATCTTTATTTTCTTTAGACTTAATCACATGCTTTTGTCCCTCTAAAGTTACATCAATCTGCGTAATATCATCCGAATCCGCCCATATGACCTGGCTGTGTCTGAGATCATCATATGTACATGCCGCAAGCACATCATAAGAAGAATCATCCAACTGATATATAATCTTCGAGTCGCCGATACGGACATATTTAGTCACCGTAACCGCTTCATCCTTCTTGGATTCTTTTGCCTTTTTAGCTTTTGCAAGTTCTTCCTGATTCTGTCCTACATGAAGCACACATGAATCAGAAATCTCATTATTGGCATCATCTGTATATGTGTAATCTACCTTCACAGAAAACTCCGGATTATCTAATCCATAACTTTTTAGTTCATCATCGGTAGCATTATATGTCACATAATTTGTCAGGCTAAGCGATGAGATTGTACTTAAATATGTCGAGATTTTATCCGAATCAACTGGCTGTGTTTCTCCATCTATCTTCGTAAAATAAACATCACTATCGCTATATGTATTCTTGCTGTTTTCCTTATAGTTTATAGTATAATCAGCCTTTCCACTAAACACTATCTTCTTTACCTTCTCAAAAACAGGAGTAGTGTCATTTGCTATCACACCAGATAATTCTGTTTCCAGAAAAGATACTGGATCCTCGCTTACCAGATAGACTTTTCCGTCACCAATATCAACATACCGCTGTTCATCCATCTTGCTGTAATCACCGATTTTCAGCTCGTAGTCCTTCTTTTCTGTTGATATATTTAACACACACTGCGGATCATCCAATCCATACTGTCCATAATCATCAACATTGTCAATGCTAAAGCTTGCACCAAATTCTTCAAAATGTGACAGCATGTTATTTATCGCATCTTCGCTGACTGGAAATGCTTCATCTTTATCATATATCCACTTATCATCATCCTTATGAAAAGCAAGTTCGCTATCATCATTTTTCCATGAAACGGATGTAACAGAATCCCCTTTAATCTTAAGGATAATATCATCGCTGTTTTTTATTTCTTCCTGCTTTTTCTCATATTTTGTCAGTGCAAATGTGGCTGCACTCGCCACAATCAGCACTGCTGCCAGTATGATTATCCGTTTAGACCTTTTCATTTTGCTTTCCTCTCTTTCTAAGAATAATGAAAATACCAATTCCAAGATAAACAAGTGGAAATACACCTATCATTAAAGTCTTAAGTGTAGATGATGTCGTGTCTGTTATTGTGAGATAATTATAATTTAGACTCTTGCTTCTAATCGCAATAGCTTCACGCTCTCCAATAAGTGCAGACAACGAGTTCATAGCCAGATTTACATTCGCCCCAGATGAATATGAATTATACATATCATTCAAGAAATCTGATGCACTATACCATATAATTTCTCCCGAACCACTTGTCTCGATTGAAACAGCAAGTGTAAATGGTCCATCGATATCATCATCCTCTTTTTCATATGTATCTATCTTAAAGCCTTTAATTTTGCTGTATGCCGAATCTGATGTGGTAAGCAGCGATGTGACCGTTCCCTCATCTGTTGTGCCGACATTAAGCCCCTGCGAAATCGGCATAATAGGATGATAACTCTCGTCAATCAAAGAATCTGTTATCGTCGAACTTGCCATATCAGGCATTAAAATATACGGATATCCAAATGCATAATGGTCACTGTCACCTTCAACAACAATTCCATCAGATACTGTCACATTATATTTTTCAAGGATGCTGTTTAAGTTCTTAAATTCCACGTCCTCAACCGGGCCTGCGACAACAAGCAATTTTCCACCGTCCTTCGCATAATCACTTAGGATTGTTGCCTCCTCCTTTGAAATATCACTCTGCGGATTATAAATAAGAACTGCATCTGCTTCCTTTGGAACTTCATTTTTCTCCACCAACGACAATTTATTTACTTCAATATTTTCTTTTTCAATAGAATCGGAAAATGTGGATGGCAAATCTGTTTCGCCATGTCCCTCTACTACATATAATTGTGGCAAATCTTCTGTCACGACATAATCAATCGCTGATGTTATCTCACCTTCCCCATCAAATGAGCTGCTGCTCGAACTCGTGCTATAGTACATATCTGTCGATGTAACATAGATATCATTGTAGCTGATATATCGGTTCCTATCTCCAGACTCAACAATTAAACTGTTATTCGGTACAGACTCAGATGTATACTGCTCTGTAAATGTCGGAAATACGTCTGGATTTTTCTTTACCACCTTGATGTGGTCAGAAAGATTCTCATATTTTCCAAGAAGATTTTCGATGACATCATCTTCCTGATCCGCCTGAACTATCCAGTAAATTGTGACATCCTGCTTTAGATTATTTACCACAACCTTTGTGTTACTTGTGATAGAATACAGCTTACTTGAGCTGATATCATACTTTGTCAGCGTAGTTGGAAGTGCTGACGCAAAAATATTTACAACAATTAAAATTGCAAGAACTACTGCAGTAATTAACAAAGAGTAAGCTCCACCCTTGAAAGCCAACTGACTCTTGTATGCTTTTTTTCCTGACTTCATCAGTTGTACCTCCTTTTCTCAAGTGACTGTATAGATAAAAATAAAAAGAATACAATAACATATAGAAAATAAACTACTGCCGTCATATCAAACACTCCATTTACAAATGTATTTAATCTGTCAAATAAAGAAAGCTTCTTCATGATATTCGGAACAAGTCCTTCAAACTTGCTGCTATCTACAAAATATGTAATTGCAATCGCAGCGCAAAGAACTATTCCAGTACCGAAAGAAAGCGCATCATTTTTTGTAAGATGGTGAATAATCCATCCAAGAATTACCACACAGACAACAAGCACTGCCGCTGAACCAAATGCTGTCGCTGACACATACTCAGCAAGTTTCACACTAAAATAATTAAATAAAACAACAGCAATTCCTATACCTGCCGCAAATCCCTGGTTGTCTGTCAATGAAGAAATAAACACACCAACAGCAATTAGTGCCGCCCCCATCATAAAAAACGCAAACAGACTTCCGTAGGATGTCATCATATATACATCACCATACTGTGAGAAAATCCATGGATAAACTGCTATCACGCAAAGCGGAATCAAATAAACAAATAAAAGTGCCAGATACTTTCCCATAATAACTTTTGTCGTTGATATTGGCAGTGAATAAAGAAGCTGGTCTGTTCTTTGTTTCCTCTCCTCAGCAATTACCCTCATTGTAAGAATTGGAACAATTACAACAAAAATTACGCTGCTGAAACTTAGTACATATTCAAAATTACTGACCGCAGCCTGCAAGTTGTACAGCATAGATCCTATTCCCACAAATACTAATAAAAACGCGCCAAAAATATAAGCTGTAAGACTTGTAAAATACAGCTTAAGCTCATGCTTTAATATTGCAATCATTATCTGCCACCTCACTTTCTCCTGCATTTTCTGAAAGTTCAATAAATATATCTTCAAGATTTCCTTTCTTTAAAGTCATCTCATATATTACCTTTTCACTTTGTGCAAATCTGCGGAATATCTGGGCTGATAAATCATACATATTTGCGATATCCGACTTAATATGTACTATGAATTTTCCATCATCTGATGCTTCATTTTCCATGCCAGTAATATGCTCTGTATCTGCAAGTAAATCTCCAATTTCAGCAATATCCGCGTCTGTTGTCAGTATGATTTCATTAGATGACAGAAGCTGATTTTGCAATTCTTCCGGCTTGCCGAATGCAACCAGTTTTCCTTTTGCAATCATAATAATCTGATCGCAGATTGCCTGTACTTCTGACAATATGTGTGATGAAAAAATAACTGTATGTGTTTTTCCAAGCTCCATAATCAGCTCTCGAATCTCGATAATCTGAATCGGGTCAAGTCCTACAGTCGGCTCATCCAATATAATTACCTTAGGGCTTCCAAGTAACGCCTGCGCAATTCCTACACGCTGCTTGTAGCCTTTTGACAATGTAGAAATACGCTTGTTCTTTACATTTCCAATCCCAGTTCTTTCAATCACGTTATTGACCTGGGCGGCTAATTCGGCTCCATGAAGCCCCTTTGCTTCACCGACAAATCGCAGATAATCTATTGGAGACTCATTCATGTAAAGTGGTGGATGTTCCGGCAAATATCCTATTAGTTTCTTGGCTTCATCAGGTTCTTCAAAAATATCATGTCCATCAATGAGAACATTTCCATCGGTAGCCGACAGACATCCAGTGATGATATTCATCGTGGTTGATTTTCCTGCACCATTCGGTCCAAGGAATCCATATACATGGCCTTCCGTGATGTCAAATGATATGTCATTTACCGCCAGATGGTTTCCATAGTATTTTGTTAAGTGATTAACAGAAATCATGTGTCACGTTCCTTCTTTCATAATTATTTTGTGGCAGTCTGCTCATACGAACACTTCTTCACAACAACTTAAACAAACATAACACTCTATGCTGAAACGAAACTGAAAATTCCAGATTTAAAAATATCATAGAAATTTTTCCATTAAAAAAATGGGCATAAAGCCCATTTTAAATATGCAGCAGCCGCTACTTCGTAAATTTTATTATCAGTTTAAAAATATTATCGTTTACTTCAATATCAGTAACAAAATCCTGCAACATACACATTTGCCGCACTATCGATAATCCAAGTCCTGTACCCGACTGACCGCTTCTTGATTTGTCACTCTTTACAAAAGGCACAAACAATTGCTCTGGTTCTACATGCATTGTCCCTGGAAATTCATTAGTAAATATTATTTCTTTCTCTTTTATATCTATTGCAACATCACTTTGCGGTCTTGCATACGATATAATATTTGAAATAATATTTTCTACTATTTTTTCCATCAAAATTACATCTGCATTTATATTAATTTTTCCTGACATCTCCACTGACAGTGCTCTTTCGTCCAGCTCTTTCTTATGCCTTTTCAAAACATCCTCAATCAGCGAGTCCAGTGATATATCACTTTTTGAAACTACACTATCTGTACTTTCCTCTAATTTATAAAGTTCAAGAGAGTTCACTATAACCCTGTCCATATATGTGACTGTATCCTGGATATTCTGCAAAAAATGCTGCTCCGTTTCTGGATGCGGTATCTCCAGCAGATTCTGTGTGTATCCTGAAATAATCATTAGCGGGCTCTTCAAATCGTGTGCCATTGAATTCATAATATTTCGTCTGTATTTATAATTGTCATATTCTGCTTTTCTTCTATAATACACACCAACACTCAGGATAAATGAAACCAGTATATCTATCCCCAGCAAAATCAGCCCACACACAGTAATTCTTTTGGCACAGTCATGCCAGAAATTATATCTTGCAGTTATTTTGTAATAGCAGTCCAGTCCCCCATCAATACGTGAATAACTACTTGGTTTGACCTTTGTGCAGGAATTTATATATGATTCATATGCCGGATTTCTTTTCAAATTGCTACATTCAAAGCTGTAATCTGAATCAAATATTTCTATCTCAACTGGTGACATCTCATTAACCCGATCATTATACTTTTCCTCAATCTGAGTTACTAGATTTTTTTTAATTTCAAAATAATTAAAATATTCCACATCAGGATTCTGTCTTAAAATTTCATTAATCTCATGTTCGTAAATTTGCGCTGTCTCCTGCTTGAAATTGTATAATAGATTGTCGAATAAATTATCAACATATTTATTGTAATTACCTCTCATAATCAACAACATTACGAAAAATATAACCACTGCACTCACTGTAAAAACAGCTAATCGCTTAGCAAATAATTTTACATATTTGGGCTTTTCAACCAAGCGTCTGTTGTCTTTTCTCATACCGCACCTCCTGTATTACTCACTAACTATTTTGTAACCGTAATTGTTGATAGTCTCTATTTTGCCGCCATATTCATCCAATGCTTTGCGCAGTTTTCTGATATGATCGTCAACAGCCCGCTCGTTCCCCTCATAATCATAGCCCCACACATTCTTAAGCATAGTTTCACGCGATACCGCTATATTTTTATTCTCGAGAAGTAACTTAAGCAATTCATACTCTTTGTTCGCCAATCGGATTGCTTTTCCTCTAAGAGTAACACTTTTGCTGAGCGGATCCAGTTCGAGTTCCCCGACAATCATTTTATTATTAATTATCAGTCCCTTTGAGCGGTTGATAAGTGCAGTAACCTTGGCATATAATTCGGAAATCAAAAATGGCTTGACTACATAATCATCACAGCCGTACTTATATCCGTTTATTATGTCTTCTTCCTGCGACTTTGCCGTGATAAAAATAATCGGCACATCACAATCCCTGCGGATTTCCCTGCATATATCCAATCCACTTATATCCGGAAGCATGATATCAAGTAAAACTATATCAAAATTCTTCTCATACAATCTTTCTAAAGCGGTCTGACCATTGTCGGCCTCCTCAATCGTATACTTTTGTTCTGTATGATTATTGAAATAAAATGTGATGATTTCCCTTATCCTTGGATCATCCTCTACTAATAAAATATTAAACATAATTACCACCTTTTTCTGAATTATAGCATCGTGATATGGTGTGTTTGTGGTCTTTTAACCTATCTAAAATTTATTTTGATAATCTGCGGAATTCCAGCGGGGCAACACCATATATATCTTGTTTATTCGCATAATTCAAAATCGCCAGTTCAACATAACAACCATAATAAGATGTTTGGTTGTTGTGTATGTAACTGACGATTTAAACTATTACCCATTATTCTATATTCCAATTATCAAATACTGATTTTGATCATCTAACGAAATATATTTTCTTGCCTTGTCATCTAAAAGAATATCCGCATTATCAATCACAATTAATTTTCCCTGTGCCGCACCTAGTATATCTAAAATATTTTTCTGATAATCTAAATAATTGATACATAATAAACTGCTGTTTATCGCCATACATTCTTGAATAAATGAAAAAACAGCTGTTTTCCCCGTTCCAGAATCTCCCATTAAAATTGTTATATTATTTTCAAAATTAAAATCAATAACAAAAGATGAATGCACTGTTGAAAAATTGTCCATTACTATAGGCTTACTCTTCATAATCTGAAATTATCTTATTTTCATCTTTCAAATTCCTTACTACCTTTACAAGCCCTTAATATAAACTATTTTGATTAACGCTTATATCCAACCGCAAATCTCCCCAGTGTTCTGGTTGTGAAATTTATTGTCTTTTTCTTTGAGTCATAATATGATTTCGCAATTCTACTCACATTTCCTTTTCCGTTTACGCTATATGCAAAAAGACCTTTCTTCTTTTCATTCTTTAAACGTTTATAATAAATCTCCACCTTAAGTATTCCGTTTTTAAACTTATCTATCTTTTGCTTATTTCTACCTGTCAGGGAAATTTGAAATATTGGACGATTCTGTATAATCTTTTTTGATTTCGATGTAAGTATGCTCTTATTATTCCTTTGAATCTTCAAATAAACATCTGATTTTATTCTCCTTGAAATTTCTTTTAGTGTTTTTAGATTCATTGTAAGACACATGTCCCCTGTATCAAATTTCAATTCTTTTATCTCTTGTTTGATTAGATAGCTTATGGTTGATTTTTTAAGTACCAGAGCTAGATTCTTTCTCTTTCCTGCATCACACTTAATTTCAACAGAAACCCTTCTATCTTCTTTCTTACCCTTTTTTATTGCCTTAGCAACTTGCTGTCTTATGGTGTAATCAATATTTGATATCTTTGAATCTCTGCCAATTTTTGCTTTTATTGATACAATGATATCTGAACGTTTCTGATTGTTTGAGTCATTCGCTAAGCTTGAATCCTTTGATGCGGTTGAATCGTTGGATGAGCTTGAATCATTCGCTGGGACGGAATCATTTGGTGAGCTTGAATCCTCTGATGCGGTTGAATCGTTGGATGAGGTTGAATCGTTGGATGAGCTTGAATCATTCGCTGGGACGGAATCATTTGGTGAGTTTGAATCATTTGATGGATTCATATTTTCTGCTGGTGGCACCATTTCTCCGCCATTTCCATCATTAGTTCCATTAGATGCCCCATCTTCCTTATTGGAATTATCATTTGTGTTGCCTGGTGGCAGCTCTCCTTTATTTTCTTCTCCTTTATTTTCTTCTTTATTACCACCTGATGGTTGTTCTTCTGAAGGTTTCCCATTTGGCTGTTGTTCTCCTCCGTTTTCTCCATTATCTGGTCCGCTTGGCGGCACTTCACCCGGGGTATTACCTCCATTGGGTGGTACCTCTCCTCCATTTTCTTCACCATCAGACCCGTTTGAAGATTTTTTCTCATAGTAGTATATAATATCAGTGCTGTTTCCAGTCACCAACTGCTGCTCAGCATCCACATTATTTCCAACACATGTATATCCTGATATATCTGGATTTCTGAGCGTATATAAAGAATTCTCAGGCACATGTACGATTGTCGTCTCTGTGTTCGGAACCTCTGTTAGCCCCTCATCCGACTTTAACTGATAATGGATATTGATTGTGCTCCATGACTGACTGGCTGTTTTATCAGTTGCAAGAACTTCCTGCGAATCCATATCTATAATCTTTCCCTCAAATTTATCACCTCTTTTAAGCCCTGATACAGCTGGCAGAACAACAGAAAGTGATTCTCTTGCCTCCTCGGGATTATAAGAATTGCTCAGTGCTGGTATAGTATACTCCTTCTGAGCACTGTATTTGACAGTTATTCCATCAGCATCTAAAATCTGAAAAGTAATTTTAAGATGCTGCTCTTTATTTATCATGTTCTGTACTACAGTACGAAATTCCAGGTCATAACCATTAGCCCTTGCAATGCTTTTCTCGTCAATTCTATATTTTTCACTATCACGATCTAACGTCCCAGTTCTATCATGCGGAAGTGATATTTCAGGATCAGCTACATAAATAGCATTTGGCTGACTGACATAATCAGAATTATTTAGTTTTCTAGCGAGTTCCATTTTGCACACTTCACAAAATGGCTGCCCCTGCCACCTCATCATACATTCACGGCTTGGTGCAAACGCAGTCTCTGTTCCTGCCATGGTAATGCCAATTCCTCTAAAGCCTAACAATTTATTCCATTTAATTTTATCTGGATCTGTAGTATCAGATGTATTAGGTTTGGTAGTATATCTCTCATACTCATCGCCCAATCCTCCGATACTGTGGGCAATCTCATGAGTCATAACCGTTCCATCGCTATTGTCTGTTGAATTTGTTGAAATTGAAAAAAGAGAATTCAATGATGCTCCATAGCTTCCACTCGTGTTAGACAAAATATGGATAGTTCCGACATTCGCTCCTTCATCAAGATACTTTTCCTCAATCTCATTTCGAAGTGCTTTCGCCCTATCAGTGCCGCCATTTGTAAATCCTGCTCCCTTTCCAATCGCACAAACATTAAAATATGTATCAAGTCTTTTTCCAAAATAATCACTGATGCCAGCCTCATTTGAAACAACCTGCATAGCATATATGTTTATGCGATCAGAATACTCTTTGTACGGGGACCATGTCAGCATACCACGCGCCTTGTTAGTAGCATCCTCTATAAACTGTTCCTGCTGCCCGGCGGTGTAGCCGTCCCCCATAATCACAATTACAAAATTCTCCTTATCATCGCCAGTCTTGTGAATTACATGCATTGGAAATGTTGTCTCAGTTGTAGATGTTGTGATATTTTCTGCTTTTACATTAACAGGCCTGACAATAGAAAGAATAAGCGTCACGCAAATTAATATTACTTCAAATTTTCTCTTATTTATTATCATACAGCTACCTCTCTTTACAAACCAAAGACTATCCTCTATAGTTCCATTCCAAAGATATATTTGCCTGACATATCAACTATAGGTCATCACACAGTTTCAAAAATAACGATTTTTTCCCTTTGATTATTTCCTTCAAACAAATCCATACAATCAATCTCATCATCAAAAACAAGCTCATCCACTTCCATGAGATACGAAATATACTCATCAGATGGGTAATAAAATAACAGCTTTATCTGCCGCATAGAACTGTAATATGATTCCAATATTCTCGCCATCACTTCTTTAAGAATCTCGATTGAAAATGGATTAAAGAAATATATCCTATCCACATTTTCTGGCACCTGATATTTACAGGCGTCAACACATTCAAAAGAAGTCCTCACTCCTGATACTGCGGTCTCTTTATTCTCTGATGCTCTTGCAAAAATTCGTTTGTTGTACTCAATCCCAATTGATTTACAGCGCGTCTGATATGACAGGAAAAAATCAACTCTTCCTTTTCCACAGCCATAGTCAATCAACGTATTTCCTTTCCTGATCAATCCCGAGTTGGCCAACCGCTCCAGCACGCAATACGGTGTTGGCTCGTATGGGTAACGGTAGGTGTCAGAGTCTGTATCGTCACGACCTGTCGTTTTAATCTGTAAGAGTTTGTCCCATTTGTTTTCGTTCTCTTCTTCATTCATTTTCTTTTTCATTTTTAAATCCACGAAAAATCTCCACCTGTCACTGCCAGTGACAAAAGTGTATCCATTTTCTCAACTTCTTCTTTTCCACGAATCATCTGTATAAGCTTCGCCGATTCAACAATCTTCGGCATCTCCTCATCTGGTCCGATTTCCATATCAGGAGTCTCCCCACAGTACGGACAGACAAGCGTTGGTGCTATTCTTAAATCCAAAAATCTATTTCCACATTCACTACATTCATAATATCCACACTGCTGTGTGTCATCTGGCACATAATACATGTTAATCTCCTTTTTAATAAAATTGTTATGACATATTCTTATTTTCAAATAGCAATTGCTATCTCATATTCTTATTTTCAAATAGCAATTTCATATAATTGCACTAGTATTCAAATACTCACTTCCTCAGTCAAACTCCGCTTCATGCTCCTTGAAAAAATCGTAAAAATATCTTACATTTTCCAATTTGCTCCATTTGACAACATCATATTCTTTTGAATCAATATTATATATTTTGGCATGCAGCGTTCCCAGCATAAAAGGCGAATGAGTTGCAATAATAAACTGGCATCCCAATAAGTGGGTCATCTTATTAATCTCTTTTGCCAGTTTAACCTGGTTGGCTGGGGACAGAGATACTTCTGGCTCGTCTAACAAATACAATGCATCAGGCTGTAGATATTCCTCGAAGTATTGCATGGCGGTCTCACCGTTTGAATATTTTTCCTGCGCAAATTCTATGCACGCTTTTGTTCTCGCACCGTCTCTCGAATTCAGGAAATTACTAGCTTCAGAAAAAGACTTTCCACTTTTAATCAAATCATACAACATTCCATCATCAAGCACTTCTTCCTGTTGAATTTTCTTGATTTCATATAATATATCTTCGCTTTTAATATAGCGGCTTTGTGATGGAATCTGCCTAATCGCAATGCCTTCATCATCGCCCAGCGAAAAGCTGCACTCACTTGTAAATTTAAAACAATAATCTGTGTTTCCAAAAGAATTACTTGTTGCATGCTCGCGTCCATATATCATCAGCTTGTCAGCAATAATATTTAGTAATGTCGACTTACCCGAACCATTATTTCCATAAAATATGGTAATTGGCTCAAAAACAAATGGCTCAATATATTTGTCCGCAAATACAGAATATGGATAAATGTTTGGATTTTTCACACGCTTGTTACTCAATTGAAACGAACTTAAATATATCATTAATTGCGGCACTCCTGTTCTATTTAAAAATGCTCAAATATGCTGTCAGTCAACCAGAACATCCAGAAGTTTTTTGTCTGTATTAAGAACCTCTATAGCTTTTATTCTGTATTTTTCCTCGTGAAGGTATGTATGTCTGAATGGCTTGACCGATGGTGCTTTCTCGATTGCCTTTATAAAATCTGCTCTTCTCATACCAACCGTCTTGACATAATCCCAGAATCCCGTGTCCGTAAATACAGTATCAACTCTCTGATATCTGTGATTTTGAACCACACTCATCAGATATGTGGC
This sequence comes from uncultured Agathobacter sp., assembly GCA_934359755.1. Taxonomy (GTDB): domain Bacteria; phylum Bacillota; class Clostridia; order Lachnospirales; family Lachnospiraceae; genus Roseburia. The sequence continues at coordinate 5,271 of CAKRLV010000016.1, read as the reverse complement.
AACCCCAACCTGTATTCCATGAAGCTGTGGATGCTCCAACATCTGGTCTAACGCATGTGATATCAGGTGCTCACTTCCACTTGTAGGCGCACTACTGCCAGCAATCTCATTTGCAACACCACTCATTGCAAGTGAATCAAGCAGCTCCTTGATAAATCTCTCATCCTGAATGTCCTTAAATGGAGTTCTCACAAAGCTGTTAACCGCTTTTTTAGAAATCATCATTGCAAAATCATTGATAGAACCATATCCACATTCTTCCTCAAAATTCCAGTCATAGAGCGCTGTTATTTTGGAAACCATGTCACCTATTCCTGAAAATAAAAATGACTGTGGCGCACTCCTTATTACATCTATATCCGCAAAAATTCCATACGCAATACTTGCCGGCACAGACTTACGTCTTCCCTCGACAAGCAACGATGCACTTGCGCTCGAAAATCCGTCACTGGATGCAGATGTTGGAACACTGATAAAGGGAAGTTTTCGCAAAAATCCACAATATTTTGCCGCATCGATAACCTTTCCTCCACCTATTCCAAGGATTGCCTGAGTTGTATTCGGGAACGAAAAAGCAAGTGAAACCAAATCATCTATTTTTACCGTATCCATTTCCATATACTGCAATACTTCGACTTCACTATCGGACATTCCTTCCATCACTTTATGTCCGAACATGTCTATAAGTCCATTTCCAAACAGTATAACAACCTTATTTATTCCTTCATCTGCAAGAAAACCTCCTATTCTGGAAAGAAGATTTTTCTCAACTTTAAGAATAGAAGGTATCTGTATCTCCCTTGTGTTAATTGTCTGCATAACTATGCCTCCTGATATTGTATTTTCTGTAAAATGTCATTGTAAATAATTATATTTATTCAATCAGACTACTCCACTCTGCTTCTTTAAATCCTACAAGCACCGTATTTTCATCTATAAGCAAAGGTCTTTTTACAAGCATTCCGTTGGTTGCAAGCAACTTTAACTGTTCATCTTCACTCATCGTCGGAAGCTTATCCTTTAGTTTCATTTCCTTATATAAAAGGCCACTGGTATTAAAAAATCTCTTGAGTGGAAGTCCACTTCTGCCATACCATTCCTTCAATTCCTCATAAGATGGATTGTTCTCCACAATATGACGCTCTGTATAATTTATATTCTGTTCATCTAACCACTTTCTAGCCTTCTGGCAGGTTGAACATTTTGGATAACAAATAAACTGCATTTTTTCCTCCCTTAATTTGACGTAATATGACATATAAAATCGACTCTGTCAAATAAACTTCGTATATTATCTGCATTGCTCATTTATAATATTCTAACATCTATATGGTAATTGTTCTAGCTTGTTCGCTAATCTTAAGAAAATAATTCAGATAATAAAATAGTCACGCCCACTGCTATCACGTAAAAATATACTTTTTACAAATTCAATTTCATTATCCGTATTTTCTTCCAATCTGCTCGTGCTCTCAATATATGTATTTTAGCAAAATATTACTCTCTACACAATAAATGCCGAAAACCTGAATAAATAAAGGCTTTCGGCATTTGTGCTATCTAATATCCAATTGATTTTCTTCCATTTTTTCTAAAAGTTGATTGATTTTTAGCCAAAAGCTCTGGTATCATCAAGATTTCATCTTTACTTATCAATTCTGACCATCCCTTATAAATGGTTTCTTGATTTCTTCACTTAACAACTGACTGTATGCTTCTACCTTACGAAATGTGTTTCCTAACATTTCCCGATTCCTATATTCTCTAATAGCTTCCATATCAAACTCCGCATATAAAATTCCCTCTGCCTTATCGTCAGCCAGCAAAACTGTGTTATCAACACATTTCCCATTTCTATCCCAGCAAATGGGACTAAATGCACAGGAACATCCAGCATTATCTCCATTCGGATTTGCCATAGCAACTGCAACCATATTTTCATATGCTCTTGTAGAAAGTGCTCTGATTCTTGGTTGCATAGAACCGCAATCATTCGGTACAAGAATAACTTCTGCACCTTTTAGCATCAGTATTCTTGCGCTTTCCGGGTACTCTCTGTCATAGCAAATCATAATACCTAATTGTATTCCCTCAAAATCACACACCTTAAATTCTTTTCCTGCTTCAACATTTCTTTCGTCTGCAAAATCACATGTATGTACCTTAGAATACTTCATCAATATATTTCCCGATTTATTGATAACAAAGGCTGAGTTCTGCGGTTGCTTATTGCCTTTTGTAAAAGCAGTAAGTACTACACCTATCTTATATTTTTTAGCAAGCTCACATATTTTTGCAATTCTTATATCATCATCTGCAACGCTTTTTTCATATGACATAGGCAAATCATATCCTGTAATAAAGCATTCCGGCAGTAATAGGATATCTGCATGGTTCTCCGAAGCTTCTTTCATTGCCATAATGATACTTTCAATATTCTTATCTATTTGTGCATGAATGGCACGTTTTTGTAATATTGCAACTTTAAACATTTTTATTTCCTCCGCTCAATGTATTTCACGAAATACACTCTTGTCATTTGATCAGCTCCATTTCATCTTCCATTTTTACAAATCCATATTTTTCATACAATGGTCGTCCCATCTCCGTCGCCTCTAAGGCTATCTGTGATACGCCCTGTTCTCTTGCATCCTTTACCAGTAAATCTAATGTATGAAATGCAATACCATGTCTCCGATATTCCGGTGCCGTATACATATTCATAATATACGCCTTTTTACCTGTTGGATTATGATATGTCGGCATAACCTGATAAAAGCTGACACCACCAGCGCCAATAAAGGTTTCGTTATCATACACCAGATATGCAATATGCTCACCAGTTTCTAATGCACTCTTATAATACTCATAGGATTCTTTTTCCACCAATGACATATCCACATCATTCGATAGTTTGTTTGCTGCACGAAGGACAATAATTCTAGTTCTTACAAGTTCATCAATGTCTGCTATGATTGCTTTTTTATATTCATAGTTTTTCGCCATCACATACTACTCCTCTAAATCTGTTAACCTTTTCGTAAAACAAATAATTCTATTTGCTTCCGCAAACCCCATTTTCAAATGAAACTTAAGACTATCTTCATTATCCAACTCACAGTCACTCGCAAACTCAAGGCACCCCTGATCCTTTGCCCAATTCTGACATTCTCCTAACAATTCTTTCACATAACCTCTTTTTTTATATTCTTCTAAAACAAAAATGCCTTCCAAATATCCTACCGGACTGGAATCAGTTTCCTCTACATAGTCATACCTTAATCCTCATTGTGCAAATCCAACTATATGTTCCTCTGATATAGCAAGAAAAATAATATTTTTTCCTTTCTTATATGTTCGCAAAAAATCTTTGTTAAATCTTCAACTGTGTGTGATTTCCACATTTGAATTGCCAAACTCACAAGTTGGGCAACATCCTCTAATCCAGCTTTCCGTAAAATTCAATAGTATCCATATTCTATTCCTTCTTTGCGTCCATAACAGTGTATAATGCTTTACCATACTCAAGCAAAAGCTGTGTCAACATACTTAGCTTCTCGCTTCCAAGCTGCTCCAAGGCGCTGCTTTCAACAACATCCAGTGAAGCCAGTAAAGGGGCCGCATATTCTTTTCCCTTTACCGAAAGGACAAATGCCTTTTCCCGCCCGATTGAATGTTCGCCGCTGTATTCAAGCAAATCATTCTTTCGCATTCCCGTGATGACATTGTTCATCGTCTGACGGGGAAGCAGATAACTGTCACAGATCTGCTTTTGCGTACAAAAGCCATATTCTCGGATGGTGTATATCACCAGCATTTCGTGGTAGCTGATACCGTGAACGGCAGACCATGTAGAATATATTCCACGAAATTTTATGATTGCTCGGTTAATACCGTTGATTAAATTCAGAGATTCGTTATCCATATCATTTCCTCCATTAAAATCCCAAACGGGATTATATGGCAGGACCGCTTTGATTTCAATAGGGAATACGAACGTATTTCAAAAAAGCCATCGCTTCGGATATATACCGTAGCGACTGCTTCTATGTTATAAAAAATTCCTATTCTTTGTAGCAACAAGTCGTAAAATTCAATTTTCTTTATTGTAGCACTGATTAAAACGCGATACAACATATAAGAAGGACGGGACTCAATAAATGTCCTGTCCATATCATTATGCTATGAATATATTGTAAACGAACCTGTCTATCAGTTCCTTGATAGAAAACGTGCTGAAGGAAAACCATACCTTGTTTACATGACCGCTGGTGCCAATTAATTCTTACGAATCTACTATGGTAAGGTTAAGGAGTGCTTACGCAACTTAGCGCAATCTCAAATCGAAGAGTCTTAAATATCAAACGATTATCATCTCCGTTAAGCTAGCCGTTTTGGGTAGCCATTTCTTGTGCCTATTTTTCAATTCTTAAATTTCTTCAAAAAGTACTTGACTTTTTATTAGTAGGCTTTTCTTATGATGTAAACTGCTTTTATTATAAAGACGATTGAAAAAGACATTCTGTTTTACTTTGTTGTAATTTTTTATTTTATTCTGACTTTTTTCGTAGCAGAGTAACTGCCGATGTAAGTCTTGCCTCCTGTTTTCTTATAGGAGGCTGCCTTTACATAATAAGTCTTTTTCGCTTTCAGATTCTTAAGTATAGTGGAAGTGGTCTTATTCTTACTGATAGTAAGTTTCTTCACCCCCTCCTTAAACTTCGGATCTGTAGAATAATAGATTACATATCCGCTGGCAGAAGAATCCTTTCTCCACTTCACCTGTGCAGTCTTCGCTTTTTTCGAGCGTACCTCTGTCAGGAATGCTTTTTTCGGGAGAATACCAAACGTCAGCCTGCGTGTTCCCTGATAGTTTCCCTTGCCGGTCAGGGTTATCGTTGCTGTACCGATGTTCTTGTTATTCTTATAAGAAAGCTTGTAATCGGTGCCATTTTTCAGCTTTTTACTGCCATACTTAACAACTACAGATGGCTTTTGTGCCTTTCCGTTGTAGGTGACTTTTGAGGTCAGGGTCACCTTTAACTTACTTACCGCAATATAAGTTTTCTTTACCAGCTTTTTATCTGTGTCTGTCGACGGCTTCTGATCCGTATCTGTCGATGGCTTCTGATCCGTGTCTGTCGACGGCTTCTGATCCGTGTCCGTCGATGGCTTCTGATCCGTATCTGTCGATGGCTTCTGATCCGTGTCCGTCGATGGCTTCTGATCCGTATCTGTCGATGGCTTCTGATCCGTGTCCGTCGATGGCTT
>CAKRLV010000015.1 GCA_934359755.1 uncultured Agathobacter sp. | reverse complement strand
ATAAATTCTCTTAAAATTCCCTTAACACTATACTGTTCCCCTATATCAGTGACATCAATTTCATTTATACAAAGATACAACCATGGTAGCTTTTGGCAAAGCTTTTCCATAAGATCTACAATACCATATGTTGTAAGGCTATTCTTCGAAGTGTAGACAGAATATTGTCTATGTTCAAATCCATTCATTTTCATAAACTGGCTTATGTCCCGATATGCCTTTTTATGTACTTATCATCTGTTTTCTCTTTATTTGCGCTAAAACATCTTCACTTTTATTATTTTCGTTCCATGTGCAGGATGTTGCATAATTCAAAAACCACTTAGAACGTGTCAGGCGCATAATAATCGTCCACATATCAGAAAAATCGTTTTTCTTTTCTCCAGCGCCGAAAGAAAGGACTTCCCCTTCTGCCACACATGAAATATTTTTTTACCAAATTCCATTTTTATAGTTTCATAAATATTTGACATTGTATATCCATTTTTCTCTATTATTTTTTTGTCAAATGTAAAATCTACTCTCAGCATAATCATTCCGCCCCGTATAATATTATTCTCCGATTCTCCATCATTTCTTTCAATTATATCATTGTATATATGCATCATCAATATCTTTGGCTTCTTTACCGTGACCTCACAGGTTTTGCTGACATCGTCTACTGTGACCGTGATGATGGCGGTTCCATTTTTTATGGCGGTAACTTTGCCCTCATTGTCCACAGCGGCTATGCTTTTTTATTTGTTTTCCACCTGGGAATACTTTTGGATGTGGAAGAAACGGATAACCGGAGCGTTCCCTTCCGGTAAAGGGATGCGGATGTCCGGTTGATGTCTCAGCGTTCAGCCTGGCTGTATATCCGTTCTCCAAGGATATGGTTTTCTGACTTAATGTAATGACCGTTTTTTCAACTGTAACCCTGCAGCTTACCTCCCCATTGGCAATTTTTGGAATGACGAGAAAACATATGGTGAACTGTTTTTCATGTACTGTGAAGATATCCAGGACATGGATTTAACCAATGCACTGCAGAGCCTTATGGCTCTGTTTGTGGAACATATATCAACGCTTTCTGCAGATATCACATCTGTACTGAAAAGTAAAGTAACCGAATGGATTGCTTCCCAAACCGCATTTATTCAGGCTTTATTCGGGAATATCTGCTGGGAAAGTTGAGTTATTTTATAAATAAACATTACAGTTAATTATTTTATAAATAAACATTACAGCTAATTATTATAAGTAAACTCTACTGCATGTTTCCTGGTCCATATCGGATAAAGATTTCTCTGACATCGTTCATTCTTCCGCTGCTCAATAGCAATAGTATCAAAAAAATCCTTCCACATAGATGTAAATTCGTCGTTAACCGCCTCAGTCGACAGCAATCTCTCAAATTCATATTCATTAAGCTTTCTCATATAAAAATGCTCATCCTTCGGATGTACAACCGCCTCTCTGTGAACATCATCAATAATCATCCAATGTTCAGATGGCATTCTATCTTCAAATATAGGTCCAAGCGCCGCAGCTATCCGACTCTTCGGTTCAAAATGTGCTACGTATACATCTCCATCAATCTTATGGAAACGTATAAATTCCTGAAAACGATTAATCTCTTTGCTAAGTCTGGTTCTAATCTGATTATTAATCATAATGTCTCTGTACTGAACCATCTCCAGTGCACTATCGCCATATGCAAAGCCTAAAACCATACATCTGTACATATTGTCAAGAACATTCTCTTCATATGCCATGGAGGTATATACAAGTTCTCTGTAAAACTGTGGTGAAATCTTGCGACACACTGCATCCATGACCTTCTCGACCTTTGACGCATCAGCGTCTACATGTATGTATTCATCAAACAGGGAATATTGCTCAACCGGTTCAAGGAGTAGTCTGATATTCTGCTGTCCTTTTCCACTGCTCCATGCATCATATATACAGCTAAGCATTGCTTCTAGCGAAGTCTCACACGTAAAATATACCACAATACTCTTCCTCTCTACTTCAATTGCTCATATCTGAACTAATCTTATTCATTATATTCTAAATATACCCATTCCCTATATCTTAAAATCACTAAACAGATTCATCTGCTTATAGCTGACATCCCTGCCCTCTATCTGCATGACATTCGTCTTCTCAAGATCTGTAAGCTGGTTCCTGATAAAACGCTCCTCTATCGGTATCCGATATAACATCTTCCCATTACACGTAATAAAATACTGCGCCCTTTTTAATACAATCCTCATCTTCTTAAGCATCTCAAAATTAACCGTTCCATGTCTGCGCGCTGACAATATCTTCTTCACACCATACGGTCCAATCCCTGGAACCTTAAGCAAAGTCTCCGCTGATGCAGTATTTATTTCCACGGGAAACTTCTCCAGATGCTTGATAGCCCAATAACACTTCGGATCAAGCTGATTGTCAAAAAACGGATTCTGTTCTGACAACAGTTCATCCGCAAAAAATCCATAATATCTCATAAGCCAGTCTGCCTGGTACAGCCTATGCTCTCTAAGCAATGGTACAGGTGTGTCAAGTTCTGGAAGAACGTCATCCTCATTCAGTGGAATATATCCAGAATAAAAAACTCTTTTCAAATCAAATGCCTGATACAGATTCTGCGTAGTTCTTATTAATTCAAAATCCGTCTCGTCTGTCGCTCCAATAATCATCTGTGTGCTCTGACCTGCTCCTGCAAAGGTTCTATGCAGCTGCGCATCCTTCCTATCTGCCGGCAATAAAAGTCCAGATTCTGACTTGCTCTCAATTCTTTGGGCAGTATTCCCCCATATACTGCTAATCAGATGCTTATTAATCCCAGCTCTCTCCATCCTAGGGTTTCTGCCGATTGCCACTCTATGGGCAGCAATAGTCCCTGCTATCTGATTCATCGGCTTAATTATATTGTTCATATTCTTGTTCGGTGCAAGCTTCCCCAGACTCTCCTGTGTCGGAAGCTCCATGTTCACACTAATTCTGTCAGCGAGTAATCCCGCTGAATACAACAGTTCGTCTGATGCTCCTGGAATCGCCTTTACATGGACATATCCATTAAAGCGATACTTAGTACGCAAAAGTCTGAGTGTCTCGCATATCTTCTCCATAGTATTATTCGGATTCTCAAGAATTCCTGAACTAAGAAAAAGTCCCTCTATATAATTTCGCTTATAAAATTCTATAGTAAGCTCACATATCTCATCTGGTGTAAATGTAGCTCGTGGTATATCATTGCTCTTTCTGCTCTTGCAATACTTGCAATCATATGCACAATGATTCGTCATAAGAATCTTAAGCAATGAAATACATCTTCCATCCGCGGCAAATGCATGACATACTCCCGCCGGACATGAATTACCAAGCATCCCCTTCTGCCCTCTTCTGTCAGCACCACTGCTTGTGCATGCCACATCATACTTCGCAGCATCACTTAATATAACAAGCTTTTCATTTAAAGATAGATTAGTTGTCAACTCAAACATTTGTTCGCCTCCATATTTAATATTATACAAACAAACGTTCGAGCAGTCAAGTAGCAATTTTTGTAAATTATTTTATTAGGCTTTAGCTTTTATTATTCTATGCAAATTATTTTATGATAATATCTCCCAGACTATCATCAAGCGTCAGCGATCCCTTTGTACCATCACATTCATATGAATCATCATGATTTGTCCCAAAGAAGCTGATACTACCGAGTGATACATCCGCATCTATATCATAATCTTTAAAATCACCGCATGATGCAATTACAATATCACCTAGATCATTTGACACATCTAAATTAGTAAATGTGCAATTATCGAATTTTACATCTCCCAGATTTTCATCAACAGTGCAATCTTCAAATGTAATATCCTGTACATCAATATCACCAAGTGCATTATCAATATCAAGCTTTTCAATTTTAGCATCCGCTGGCACTGTAAGTATGATATCTGCCGTTCCCTTAATATCACCAAATCTAAGATTATTCTTTATCTTCGTCTGCGTAATTTTAATTGTTGATTCATCGCTCTCTACAGATGTTGTAAGCTTTGAGCCAGTGCCATATGAAACATGGAACTTATCTCCTCTCTTGACCTTTATATCCCCAATCTGCGAATCAATCATAATTGATACATCATCACTTACGCCTTCAATTTCGCACTCCTTTCGCTCCAGTAATTCATTGGAAATTTCCCATGTCCAGTCTCCAATTCTGAAATTTCCCAGAACATTTATTATCGTTCCAAGTATTATACAAAATGCCGTTATCGTATATATACAAACTAAATAAACCTTTTTCATATTCCACCTCTACTCATTATCTTTCTTTGTCAAAATGTCTATAATCGTTTTTATAATAGCCGCAACTGGCCATATTACCCATGTTATGCTCCAGTCAAATGTCAGAAAGCTCCATGAAAGATAAATACATGTAATTGTAGGCCAGTAAACTGCCTGTATAAAACCCTCTGGTGTTCTGGCATCTGGTTCATTCTTTATCGCCCCGGCTGAATAATTTCCAGCCATTGTATTTCGGTCATTCAGATATAAAAGAGTCTTATATCCGCCCAGTTTCATATTGGAATAGATTATCATGAAAACTGCAATTCCGATAAACACAAACAAAAGTGCTCCGCCCAAATCATCCGCTGAAAAAACAAATATCTTCGGATTGAATTCATCTAAAATTGCTGCTGGCACAAAACTTACAATGCAAAGGATAATTCCTATTGTTCTCATTATAATCAGGCTGTTCTCGTTCTTATTCTTTTCACTCTCCACATACTTGCTTGTGGCAAAATCAATTACACATGGCATCTTAGAAATGAAATTCCACTTTTTCATTCTGGTATCTGCAATAATAAATATTCCAACTGCACATGCTATAAATATTATAAAAAGCGGACCACATATATGCTCTCCGAACGAAGTCGTATCCAGGATGATCGTAGTTGCGAGTCCAAGAAGTATCAGCATTACACCAAACGACACTTCAAAAGCATTCTTAGTTTTAGCTTTGAGATACTCTGCTGCCTCTGCCATCGTAACCAGCCTGCGGTTATTATTCTCGTAATATCCATTTTCCCCATGGCTATGCTGACTTCCAGTATCTGCCCGGTTTTCATTCCTGCTTCCTGTTGAAGAACCTGCTGTATCAGCCTGCGAGCCGCTATTGTTCATTACATTCTCAATACCAAGTGCCTCTGCAAGTTCACTCAAATTTCCAAACTCTGCAATAACTGTGCCGACAGCTTCATTCTCCGACTTTCCAGCTTCGATAAGTTCTGCGTACTTATCTTCCATCATCTGTCCAAGCTCATCCTTTGCCTTGTTCACCTCGGCGGTATTCGGCATATGCATAAACATATTCTCTAAATAATTCTTAATTGTCTCCATATTTTCCTCTCTTCCTCAATCTATAATAAATCTCTGAATTACATCTTTGGTGAGTTCCCACTCTTCGCACTTCATGTGATAATACGATTCACCTTCATCTGTGATCTGATAATACGTTCTCTTTTTACCATTATTCTGCACCGATGTAAAAGATGTAATATATCCGTTCTTCTCCATCCTTGAAAAAGCGGAATACAGTGTGGTCTCCTTGATAATATATTTCTCTTCTGTCATCTGTCTGATATTCTTTGAAATCTCATATCCGTATGATGGCGATTTTCGCAGAAAATACAAAATCATAATATCATTACAGCCTCTGATAACATCACTGCTTATGCTGTTTACACTACCCATTATGCATTACCTCCATATCATTTACTTCCTTTCTACTAAATTCTGATTGTGGAATACAAACTGCATCTATATTATACGTCTGTCATACTATGTCTATCATGCTATGCCTGTCATACTATGCCTGTCATACTATGTCTATCATGCTATGCCTGTCATACTACGCCTGCCGTAGTATATTTATCCATAATATATCACTCCTCTATTTATATGTCAACCATATATAGGATTAAAGCAGTTAACCTAAATCAATAAACTTACGAAGTTCCACAATAAAAAATACACCCCTGGTTTATCCACCTGAGATGTATTTCAATTTGATCTTATTTTTAGTTGTTCAGTACCTTCATATTTACAAGCTACAGGCGTATTAAAATCAGCCCTTCTTTATCAGACATTCTTTTTCTTTTCTCGTCAACTGTTTAATTAGAGCTTCTCTTCTCATTGCCTCTTCCTTTGTCGTATATTCCTCATAATATACAAGTCTAACCGGAAGTCTGACTCTTGTGTATCTGGCACCATTGCCATCATTATGATCTTTAAGCCGTTTATCTAAGTCATTCGTATATCCTGTATAATAACTTCCATCAGCGCACTCTAAAATATATGTAAAAAAAACACTTCCACTTTCTTCATCAGGCAGCATTTTCATAAGACGTGCTCCGTTATCCTTAAGCCATTGCCTGTGCACTTTATAATCTGGCATTGCCGATTCAACCAACGCCCAGAACTGTCCCGAGTGATTCATCTGTTTTCTATGACAAAGTTCATGGATTACCACATAGTCAATCACTTCAATTGGCGCCAGCATAAGCAGCATATTGAAGTTCAGATTTCCTTTCGAACTACAGCTTCCCCATCTTGTCTGCTGTCTTCTAATTGCGATTCTGTTATAATCAACGCCAATTATCCTTGCATATACCTCACATCTTGCACCAATATACTGTCTTGCTTTTTTCGTCAGCCTGCTTATATCCTCTTTTGATAATTTCTCCACTTCCACATAGTCTTTACTTTGAGCAAACATTTTTGCCAGATGCTTTTCTATCCAATCCTTTTTCTGTAGTAGTAAATCATCTATCTGCGCCTGTGTTGTTCTGTTTGGTACCCTGACAAGAACTCTTCCGTCAGGCTTTATCTCAATGCAGACTGATTTTCTTTTGCTTCTTATTATCTCATAATCCATATACTTCCTGCCTCTTCCAAGATTCGTTCGCGAATCTTGCTGTGAGCCGCCGGTCTGCTCTCCTGACTTTTATTTCAGCGGCTCTGTAATCTTCGCGGCACGTATATCGCGGTCTGGGATATATTCCGAAATAAACCTTCATAAACAGCTATCAAAATATCCATCAGAATAAGCATCAAACACCTTTATAACAATGGTGCAAAAAATCTGAATATACATTCACTCGCTTTCAATGCCCTGCGTGATGTCTTCTTGTAAAGTTCTGTGACTTCCTCACATTTCTCAAATGTCTCATTAAAATCGTTCTTGATATCAGTAATTGCATCACACTTGTACAATAGACATCCATTTTCAAAATGGTGATAAAAACTTCTATAGTCAAAATTAATCGTTCCAACAGTTGCAAGCTCATCATCTGCAATGCACATCTTGCCATGTGTAAATCCGGGGGTATACTCAAATATCCTTACCCCATTTCTGACAAGTTCCGAATAATATGAACGAGTTATTTTGTAAACAAGCTTCTTGTCAGGAATTCCTGGCGTAATTATACGTACGTCCACACCTCTTTGCGCTGCAAGCGATATTGACCTCGCCATCTCATCTGTGATGATAAGATAAGGTGTCATGATATATAAATAATTCCTGGCACTGTTTATCATGTTCATATAGACATTCTCGCCAGTTATCTCAAAGTCAAGCGGGCTGTCTGCATATGGCTGCACATAACCAGTCCCCTTTGCCTTATACTCAACTGGTATAAGATATTTCTCGAAATCCACATCATATCTTACGGTTGAATTCCACATAGCAAGGAACATAACAGTGAAGCTTCTTACAGCGTCACCTTCTATCCTTATGCCGGTGTCCTTCCAGTATCCGTAAGGGCTTACTATATTGAAATACTCATTGGCAAGATTATATCCGCCTGTGAAAGCCACTCTGCCATCAACAACCGTGATTTTCCGATGATCCCTGTTGTTCATAAAAAGACGTAGTGCTGGAACTACTGGGTTAAATGCCTTGCATTTTATTCCATCAGCTTCCATCTTTGATATAAAATCTCTGTTTATAAAGAAAATACTACCCATATCATCATAAAGAATTCTTACCTCTACGCCTTCTTTTGCTTTCTTAACAAGTGCCTTGTGTAATCTTGCAAAAGCTGTAGAATCCTCAATTGCATGATATTCAAGAAAAATAAATCTCTTTGCCTCTGATACCGCCTCTATTATCTGCTCAAAACCATCTGACGCCTCACTGTGATATGATACATCTGTATTGTCATAAACAGGGCACTTCGCATAATCATTTATATACTTCGTCTGGTTGGCGACTATTATATTTTCAGCCCTTATCGCGTCCATTACTTCTTGTGACTGTTTCAGCTGCGGATATAAAATAGAATCAATCGCATCGAATCGCATCCTCATTCCCTTAGTAGTATCCGGTCGTCCAAGCAGAAAATATATTCCAAGACCAAACACTGGAAATGCCAGAATTACTATTGTCCAGGACATCTTGAATGCCGAATTTACATCTCGCCTGTACATAAGTATAACGACCCAGACTGCTATCGCACTGATAAATATTGAAATGCGTGCAGAATATGTATTTAATTTAAAAATAAGTATACAAAACCATCCCACCTGCAGTAAAACTGATAATGCAGCAAATAATAGTCTTCCTATGCTGTTTTTTACATGTGATTTCTGCTCAATTCTCATAAATTAATTGTCTCTCGATTCTATTACAAGTAAGTATCCTTTTTCAAATTTGATTCGTGCAACATCGTCCACTATCTCATTGCTTATTCCAAGTGAGTTAAAACCACCCATATGATATTCAAAAAGAGGATACTTCATCCCCTCTAGCGTAAGCTTCTCAACATCACCTGCAAAAGGAATAAGTGAAACATATTTTCCAAACTGTGATTCTTTTGAAATCTCAATACATCTATTAATAAGTCTGATACGATTGTTGGCATCTACAAGCTGTATACTTATATTCTCTTCAATTCCAATTCCAAGCAGGCATATATTGCCCATAACATGATCCAGGCGACTTCCAGTTCCACCCAATATAGTAATGCTGCAAGCACCTTTTTTAATTGAATATCTTATCGCACTTTCTGTATCAGTATCATCCTTCTCTGGAACCAATACGACCCACTCGATATCCTCTATACTCTTATAGTATTCAAGCACTTTCTCATCTGCCGAATCGAAATCCCCAACTATAATGTCCGGAACTACGCCGATATCATACAAAGTATTCATTCCCGAATCAGCCGCGACAATCACATCATACTGTCCGCTTTTTACATATTCACTTGCAAACTGCCTGTCAGTATTTCCACCTGATACAATCAAAAAATTCATCAAATCATCTTCCTATTATCTTCGTGCAAATAATCCTTGTCTACAGATATCTGCTATGCCTCAAGTATATTCAAAAAGTCATTGACATTCTTCTCAATATCTCCGTTAAATACCGCACTTCCTGCAACGATTATATTAGCTCCTGCATCAAGTACTTCTCTTACATTGTCAACCTTTATTCCACCATCTACCTGAATATCAGCCTTATTGCCGGTCTTCTTTAATAGTTCCTTTAAATCCTTAATCTTATTAAGTGTATAAGGAATAAACTGCTGTCCACCAAATCCTGGATTTACAGTCATGATAAGAACCATATCCACTTTGGGAAGAACGTATTCTATTGTTGAAAGCGGAGTGGATGGATTAAGCGCAACACCTGCAATAAGACCTTTTTCTTTTATCATCTCCACAGTTCTGTCAAGGTGCTTACATGCCTCTACATGGACTGTAATTATGTCTGCTCCTGCCTTTGCAAATTCATCTATATATCTTCCTGGTTCTTCTATCATAAGGTGCACATCAAATATTCTGTCTGTGCATTCACGAATTGCCTTGATTACAGGAAGTCCAAACGAAATGCTTGGAACAAACATTCCATCCATTACATCTATATGCACATACTGTGCGCCTGCATCATCTAATAATTTAACCTGTTCTCCCAGCCTTGAAAAATCTGCTGATAAAATTGATGGCGATAAACAATTCATCTTATTCTCTCCTAGTATTTTTTAATATTCTTAAGCTCTTCGTATAGAAGAATATAATTGTCATATCTAATCTGGCTTATTTTGTTCTTGGAAAGTGCTTCTTTGACACCGCAATCCGGTTCATGAATATGACTGCATCCCTGAAATCTGCAATATGGTTCATATTCTACAAATTCAGGATAGCATCTCCACAAATCTTCTTTTTCGAATCCTGGCACATCCATTGAACTAAATCCGGGGGTATCTACAATATATGTTCCATCTGTGATAGGAATAATCTCAGAGTGCCGCGTGGTATGCTTTCCTCTCTCGATTTTGGTACTGATAACACCAGTCTCCATCTGAACCTCTGATTGCAGAGTATTGACCAGTGACGACTTTCCAACACCCGATGGACCTGCTACTGCCGTGGTCTTTCCTTCAAGTAGTTCTCTTAATTCTTCGATGCCCTTTTGCTGCTTCGCACTTGTAAAGATAATCTTATATCCCGCTGGAGAATATATATCACGCAAAGTGTTAAGTTCTTCTTCTGTCACAAGATCACACTTATTAAAGCAAATTGTAACTGGAACATTCTGATATTCCATCATACAAAGAAATCTGTCCAGCAAATTAAAATTAGGCTGTGGTTTTGCAGCTGCGAAAATAACCAGTGCCATATCTATATTGGCTACAGCTGGACGCACTAACTGATTCTTCCGTTTCTTAATCTGCTCGACGTTGCCTAATTTAAGTTCCTCATCTAAAGAGACAATTTCTACATCATCTCCCACAAGAGGCTTCATCTTCTGTTTTCTAAAGGCACCCTTTGCCTTACATTCATAAAGTCCGGTTCCTTCCACGTAAACGTAGTAGAAACCGGAAATTCCTTTAATAATTTTTCCTTGCATATTTACCTATTACTGCTCAGTAAACTGTACATCATATGATCTTTCTTCTGTTGCCTCAGTCACTGTGCCATCTTCATTAGTAATCTGATATGTCCATACAACTGTAAGTGTACCAGAAGAACATGTCATGTCAGAGGCTGTTACTGTTACCGAATTACCAGTATTGGCACCGCTTGCGTACTGTGTTCCATTGCTTCCTACAAGCTTGAAAGTATAAGATACCACCTGATACTCACCATCATAAGTCTTAGTAACTCTTGTCTTGTAGTATGTGGTCTTCTTACCAAGACTGACTGTAATTGTAATAGTCTTTCCCTTGGCTACTTTCTTTCCTGCTTCCACACTCTGCTTAATAATATATCCTTCTTCTACAGTGTCACTATACTCTGTATTAACAGCATACTTAAGTCCTGCATTAGCAAGTTCCTTCTGTCCATCTTTCTGTGGCAGGTTAATAACTCTTGGCACCTCAACAGACTCCTGTCCCTGACTGATTACGATAGTAACAGTTGTACCTTCTTCTACCGATTCATTCTTGCCTGGATTCTGCGAAATAACAGTTCCTGCGTCAACTGAATCACTGTACTCATAAGTCTTTCTGAATTCAAGTCCTGCATTCTTAAGCAAATTAACTGCGTCATTTTCTGTTTTGCCAACTACATTTGGCACATCAACCTTTGATGAAGCATTTTCATCAGTTCCAGCAACAACAACATTTACAGTAGTTCCCTTTGAAACCTTTGTTCCCACTGTGATATCCTGTGAAAGAACTGTACCATCCTCATAGGTAGATTCTTCTTTCTTGATTATGAAAATCTCAAGACCAATCTTCTCAAGTGCTGTTTTGGCATCATCATAAGACTTATATAAGACACTTATCATCTCAACCTTCTCATCGGCTGTAGTCTCTGTCTCTTTCTTATCCTGTGTCTCTGTCTCAGATGACTGTGTCTGCTGTGACTGTGATTTATCATCGCTTCCTGCTCCAAATCTCCAGAGTCCTGTAACTGCACCTAGTAGATAAATTATAAATATTACTATTATGACTGCTGTAGCAATTCCCATAATTGTAACTGCTTTATCCATCTTAGGATTGAGGAATCCGCTGTCATCATCATCCTCATCATCATCTTCTTCGTCTTCATCTTCGTACTCTTCTGGTACTACTTCCTTCTTCTTCACTACCTTAGGAATCTCTGGCGCTGGTGCCGGCTCTGCTGTTCCTCTGTCTTTTATCTGCTTTATCTCATCTGAGCTTATTATCTTAGTTTTGGCATTGTCCACAAGTGGTGCAATCTCAACAAAATCATCATTAGGATTTGCAAGTGATTTTCTAAGGTCTGATATAAGCTCTGAAATTGCCTGATATCTTCTGTCTGCATTCTTCTGTGTGCATTTAAGAATAATCTTCTCAAAACTTATTGGCACATTTGGTGCATATACTCTAGGAGAAGTCATCTCCTCCTGAAGATGCTGGATTGCTACTGCAACCGTTGTATCTCCATCAAATGGAACTCTGCCTGTGATCATCTCATACATCACAATTCCAAGTGAATATATATCACTTCTGCCATCTACGAATCCATTTCTAGCCTGCTCTGGTGATGCATAATGAACAGATCCCATTACATCGGAACTTATAGTATTAGATGATGCAGCCCTTGCAATACCAAAGTCTGTAACCTTTACCTTGCCCTCTGTAGAAATGATTATATTCTGTGGCTTAATATCTCTGTGAATAATATCTTTGTTATGCGCAGCCTCAATACCTCTTGCAACCTGAATTGCAATACTTACTGACTCTTTAAAAGAAAGCTGTCCCTTTTTCTCTATATATGTCTTCAGGGTAATTCCTTCAACATATTCCATAACTATATAATGCATTCCGTCTTCGCTTCCGACATCATATATATTTACGATGTTTGGATGCTCAAGTCCCGCTGCCGACTGTGCTTCTGTCCTGAACTTACTTACAAAAGTACGATCCTCTGAATACTCCTGCTTAAGTACCTTAATGGCTACAAATCTACTTAATATATGATCCTTTGCCTTGTAGACATCAGACATTCCGCCTGCGCCCACTTTACTTACTATTTCATATCTATCTGCAATAAACATTCCTTCTGTTAACATATCTTCACCTCATCCGAAAATGGTTTTACTATCATAGCTGTGATATTATCACGCCCACCGTTGTTGTTAGCTGTCTTTACAAGTTCTGTAACCTGTTTCTGCGGTGTATCATTTTTCTTTATAATCTCAAGTATCTGCTCGTCACTAACCATATTTGTAAGTCCATCTGAGCACAACAAAATAGTATCATCCTTTGACAGTTCTACTTCAAAGAAATCAACTTCAACATGCTCTGAGGCTCCGATAGCTCTTGTGATAATATTTTTGTCTGGATGTACCCGGGCCTGTGATTCATCAATCTCACCCATTCTCACCATCTCGTTCACCAAAGAATGATCCTTGGTAATCTGCATAATGGTATCACCAATAACATAGAGTCTGCTGTCGCCAACATTTGCAACATACAGCTGACTGTCTTCAATCACTGCTGCAACAATGGTGGTTCCCATTCCTGCTTTATTCTCATCCTCTTTTGATTCTATGACAAGAAGCTCATTAGCTTTCTCTATTGCCTCTTTTAAAATTGTAACTGGCTGATCCCCCGGGTTCCTTGTGATTGACGCAACTACTCTCTGTGTCGAGTATCTTGAGGCGTAATCACCTGCCTTATGACCACCCATTCCATCTGCAACGATAAAAAGGTTTGGGAGATTTCCAACGGCTGTCTCAGACATGAAATAGTAATCCTGATTCATTTCACGTACAATACCAGTATCCGTCAAGGAAAACGTCTTCATCTTTTTGGTCCTTTCTCATCCAATGTACTTCTTACGAAGCTGTCCACAGGCACCATCTATATCTCTGCCCATTTCTCTTCTAATAGTAACATTTATTCCGTTTTTTTCAAGTTTATTTTTAAACGCAGCTATAACAGAAGCATTAGATTGCACATAATCTCTTTCTTTTATCGGGTTTACAGGTATTAAATTTATGTGGCAGTTCATGCCTTTTACAAGCTGTGATAACTCACGCGCATCCTCATTTGAATCATTCACACCACCGACAAGACTATACTCAAATGTCACTCTTCTTCCTGTCTTATCAAAGTAGTATTTACATGCATCTATCACCTCATGGATGTCATATGCATTTGCAACTGGCATGAGTTCAAGACGCTTTGCCTGATTTGATGCATGGAGTGAGAGTGCAAGTGTTATTGATAAATTTTCATCTGCTAACTGGCGCATTCTTGGCACAATGCCACAAGTTGAAACTGTAAGATTTCTCTGACTTATATTAAGTCCGTTCTTATCGGTCAAAAGTTCTATGAACTTAAGAAGATTGTCGTAGTTGTCCATTGGCTCACCTGTTCCCATGACAACAACGTTAGAAATTTTCTCACCTATATCTTTGCCAATTCTATATATCTGATCAATCATCTCTGAAGGATGCAGACCTCTTACAAGTCCATCAAGTGTCGAAGCACAGAAACGGCATCCCATCCTGCATCCAACCTGTGATGAAATACATACTGAGTTGCCATGCTTATATTTCATAAGGACACTTTCTATGACATTTCCATCAGCAAGTCCGAATAAATATTTTCGTGTACCATCTATCTTTGAAATCTGTACATCTACTTTCTTTAAGCATGTTATATAAGATATCTCATCAAGCCTTGCCTTTAAATCCTTTGATATATTGCTCATATCATCAAATGACTCTACTTGTTTGATATGAAGCCACTCATATATCTGCTTTGCTCTGAATTTCTTCTCACCTATGCTCTCTATGAATTCTATAAGTTCATCCAGATTCATAGATTTAATATCAATTTTTTCTGCCATTTACACTCCCGTATTTTGAAATTTTGCAATAAAAAATCCATCATTTCCTGTTCCTTTAGGATACATCTGCTTCATCGAAACCAACTTAAACTGTGGATATTTTGTTGTAAACCACTCTGCTGTCTTTTCATTTTCTATCTTATTTATCGTGCATGTACTATATACAAGAATTCCAGTGTCCTTCACATATGTATATACTGTATCAAGAATTTTATGCTGTAATTCCGACAAACTTGTCAATGACTGTTCTGTTATCTTGTATCTGATGTCCGTCTTCTTCCCGAGCACACCAAGTCCTGAACAAGGAAGATCACATATAAGTACATCAGCTTTTCCCACTGACTGTTCATCTAATACTGTCGCATCCCACACTTTTGCTTTTATGTTGGTAAGTCCGGTTCTTGCTATATTATCCTCTATGAGTCCAACCTTGTACTCAGTCAGGTCTCTTGCATCAACCATTCCAGTATTCCCAAGCAGTTCAGCTATATGTGTACTCTTGCCTCCTGGCGCAGCACATACATCTATCACGTAATCATCCTTTTTTACATCAGCAATCTGTGCCACAAGCATAGAACTTATATCCTGCACATAAAAAAGGCCATCATTAAAAGAATCAAGTGCCTCTAAATAATCATAGTCTGATATATAAAAGGCATACTCATCTATCGGTGTCTTCGTATTTACACTCTCGACTGTGACACCTTCACTGATAAGCCGCTCCTTTAATTCTTCTGGGGTACATGCCGATTTATTTGTCCTTATGGATAATTTATTCTCTTTCTGGAACCCCTCAAGAATCTCTCTTGTCTTCTCATAGCCATAATCGCAAGTCCATTTATCAACTATCCAGGCAGGCATTGAGTATTTAATCTCAAGATATCTTCCTGGATTGCTCTGTTTATCTGGATATTTGATTGTATTCTTGTTCCTTGATATATTGCGAAGAACTCCATTTACAAATCCTGACAACTGCTGGAACTTATGCCGCTTGGCAATCTTTACAGCCTCATTACATGTGGCTGCATCAGGCACTTTGTCCATATACATAATCTGATAAACACTCATCCGAAGAAGATTGCGGATTAAAGGTTTCATTTTTCTGACCTTTGTCTTGGAAAACTGGTCTATTATATAATCAAGCTCAATAAGTCTCTCAATAGTACCCTCAGTAAGTCTGGTGATAAAGGCTCTATCCTGCTTCTGTAAATACTGATATTTACTTAATACATCGCGAAGAACAAGGTGACTGTATGATCCATTTTCATTTATTTCAAGTAACATTTCAAGCACTAATTCTCTTGAATTTACTCCATCAGTCACGGTCTCTTCCTCCAAACAAAAGTATTATTCTTAAAAGCTGAAGTATACCTGCTGCTGCACTTGCCACATAAGTAAGAGCTGCAGCACCTAATACCTGTCTTGTGTATTTAATTTCTTCATCACCAAGAATTCCCTGTGTCTTAAGCTGCACAAGCGCTCTTCTTGACGCATTGAACTCTACCGGAAGAGTGATAAGCTGAAAAATAACCACACACGAAAAAAGCATAATTCCAAGATTAATAAATGTCATGGAACTTCTGTTGTTAAATAAAGCGCCAAAAATAATAATAGGCCATGCAAGCATTGAACCGATATTAGCTACAGGTACAAATGCTGTTCTAAGTGATAATGGCAGATAACCTCTTGCATGCTGAATTGCATGTCCGCACTCATGAGCTGCAACACCAACTGCTGCAACAGAGTTAGAACCATATACCGTCTCTGAGAGATTTAATGTCTTTGATGCAGGATTATAATTGTCACTTAGGCTTCCTGACACCTGACGTATTGTAACATCTGTAATTCCAGCACTTCTGAGAATTCTTTCTGCTGCCATAGCACCAGTCATTCCAGACATGCTTCTATATCTCGAGTATTTATTAAAAGTTGTTTTAACTTTAGCTGATGCTAATGAACATATTATTGCACCAATTATTACTAATATATAAGTGTTGTCCCAGTATAGATACATATGATACCTCCTATACGTTAAAGAAAGTTCCTTCTTCAACATTAAAGCCTCTAAGGAAAGCTTCTGCTTCCATTCGTTTCTTACCTTCTAACTGTACTTCCAGTAATGATAATACCCCATCACCGGTCATAACATACAGATTATTCTTATCAACTTTGCAGATACATCCTGGCTGACAATCAAATCTCTCATCTATGACTTTTGCTTTCCAGATTTTGAATGTCTTGCCATTCAAATGTGTGTATGCACTCGGCCATGGATTTAATCCTCGTATAAGTCTTTCAATCTCAACTGCTGGTTTTTTCCAGTCTATAAGACCTAATTCCTTTTTAATCATAGATGTATGAGTAGCGCTCTCGCTGTCCTGTGGTGTATACTCAGCTGTTCCATCTTCAATCATAGCCATTGTCTCAACGCAAAGTCTTGCGCCAACTTCTGTGAGCTTGTCAAACAGGCTTCCACCTGTCTCATCTTCATCAATTCTCACCTGACGCTTGGCTATCATGTCGCCAGTGTCAATCCCCTCTGCCATCCGCATTGTCGTAACGCCTGTGACTTCATCACCATTTATAATTGCCCACTGTATAGGTGCGGCTCCACGATACTTCGGAAGAAGTGATGCATGGATATTTACACAGCAATATTTAGGCATATCCAGAATACTCTTTGGAAGGATCTGTCCAAACGCTGCCACTATAATTATATCAGGATTAAATTTTCTTAAATATTCTATATTTGCTGACTCTCTTACTTTTGCGGGCTGGAACACTTCTATTCCATGCTTCAATGCACACTCTTTGACTGGTGTAAACTGCATAGTCTTGCCACGTCCCTTTGGCTTATCTGGCTGTGTAACAACAAGCACTACTTCATGTCCTGCTTTTATTATCTCTTCAAGTGCACCCACTGCAAAGTCTGGTGTTCCCATATATATAACTCTCATAGGCTATTCCTCTTCTTCATATGTCACATCATGCAGGGCACCCTCTACTCTCTCTGTATACATATGCCCGTCAAGGTGATCTAATTCATGACAAATTGCTCTTGCGAGTAACTCCTCGCCCTCTACTATAAGCTCATTCATATCAAGGTCATAATATTTTGCTTTTACATAGTTTGGTCGTGTGACCTGACCTGCTTTACCTGGAAGACTCAGACATCCTTCATCACCAGTCTGCTCTCCGCTTGTCTCAAGTATAACTGGATTTATCATTATAATAGGTCCTTCCCCAACATCAATGACTACCATTCTTCTAAGTATTCCTACCTGTGGTGCAGCAAGACCAACTCCACATGCATCATACATTGTCTCAAGCATATCACTTGCTAAAGTCTCAATCTTTGGTGTCACTTCTGTAATTTCCCTACAGACCTTTTCCAGCACTGGATCTCCTTGTATTCTAATAGTTCTTAGTGCCATTTTGTTATCCTCCTTTAAAAACCACTCATCGGGTTAAAATCATACTGAACTGTAACATTTTTATAAAAAGCATTATCACGTATATGCTTCTCTACTACATTCTTTAATTCTACTAGTGTATCATATTTTCGAGTCTTTAGATAAATTACTTTTCTATAAAAATCATTAACTTTTGATATACTCGCATCGGCCGGACCTACCAGCTGTACTCTTTTTTCTCTTGTAATCTCTTCTCCAAGCCTCTTAACTATATCTTCACTGCAATTTGTCACATCATCATGTGATGGTGATGAACAAAGAATCAGCAGTAAATTCCATACTGGTGGGTAAAACAGAATCTGTCTGTACTCAATTTCCTGCGCATAAAACTTCTCATAATCCTGTTCCTTTGCTGTAGTAATCGCATAATTCTCAGGATCATAGGTCTGTATAACGACATTACCTGGCATCTCGCCTCGTCCTGCTCTGCCTGCCGCCTGTGTGAGCAGCTGAAATGTCCTCTCTGCTGCGTGAAAATCACTCACATGCAAAGACATATCTGCTGCCAGTACACCTACGAGTGTGACATTGGAAAAATCATGCCCCTTTACAATCATCTGCGTTCCAATCAAAATATCCGCTTCATGATTGGCAAATGCTGACAGAATTTTCTCATATGAATCCTTTGTTCTTGTTGTGTCAAAGTCCATTCTGAGTATTCTCGCTTCCGGAAATCTCTGCTTTACAATCATCTCAATTTTCTGTGTTCCCGCTTTAAATCCACTTATATACTTTGAACCACAGCTTGGACAGACTTTCGGTACCGGCATCTCATATCCGCAGTAGTGGCATACCATTCTGCCATTATTATGCTGGCTCAATGACACATCACAATGAGGACATTTTACCACATACCCGCATGCTCTGCACGACATAAATCCAGATACGCCTCTTCTATTTAAAAAAAGCATAATCTGCTGCCTGTTTTGAAGACGTTCTTCCATCAGTTCCTGCAATCTCTCGCTTAAGATTGAACGATTGCCCCCTCTTAGTTCAGCCCTTAAATCAACCACCTCACACTCTGGCAGTGCTTTGCCTGATACCCTTTTTTTCATTTCAAGGAGCTTATATGTCCCATTTTGTGCATTATAATAACTGTCCACCGAAGGTGTCGCAGAGCCAAGCACTACACAGGCACCATTCATCTGCGCCCTTTTTATTGCAACCTCTCTTGCATGATATCGCGGTGATGTCTCACTTTTGTATGAATTCTCATGTTCTTCATCAATAATAATTATACCTATATTTGAAAAAGGTGTAAACAATGCTGACCTTGGTCCTATCATTATGTCTATATCACCATTTTTGGCGCGCTGGAACTGATCATAACGCTCACCAGCCGAAAGTCTTGAATTCATGATAGATACCCTGTCTCCGAATCTGTTATAAAACCTCATAACAGTCTGAAATGTAAGTGCAATCTCCGGAATAAGAACAATCGCCTGTTTTCCTCTTGCAATCATATGCGCAATCAGCTCCATATATACTTCTGTTTTGCCACTTCCCGTGACACCTTTTAGAAGATATGTATAAGGTTCTCCTGCTGCAAAGTCCCTGGTAATGGTATCAACTACATTCTGCTGCTCGTCATTTAAGCTAATATCATATCCTCTACTAGTCAGATGGGAAATAGGATTTCGGTAATCATTTGAACTCTCAATCTCTATAATTTTCTGTTCACAGAATGACTTTATAACAGGTGTTGTCACATTTAACTTTCCAGTGACAATTGCATAATCAAGACTTTTTGCCTTTATGAGTTCACGAAGAAGCCTTGCTCTTGCAGTCTGATTCTTAGCCTCGAAAATAACAAGCTTGCGTCTTGCTTCCTCCTCTGACAGCAAAAGATGAATGGTTCTTTTGACAATTGCCTTTGTCTCTTTCTTGATTGGAATAACAGTCTTAAGTGCCTGATTCATGGTCGAACCATAATTATCCTTTATCCATCCTGCAAGTTCAATGAGCTGTGATTCTATCGCCACGCTGCCTTCCTTGATACACTTGATTGGCTTTATCTTCTCAACATCAAATTCAGGCTCATCCGTAAGCTCTATTACATATCCACTTATAGTCCTTCTTCCAAATGGAACCTCAACAGCCACTCCCACTTTTATAAATGATAAAAGCTCCTGCGGTATACTATATTGAAATGTCTTATCCAGTTTTTCATGTGATATATCAACAATTATGTTGGCATACTTAGACAATTATGCACCTCCAGCTACTATATTCTTTACATAAAAATCGGATAGACTACTGCATCTATCCGATAATCTGCCATTATGAAAGAGGATTATATTTCTCTTCACAGTATTTGCAACGATAAACTTCCTTTGCCTCGTCCGTGAGGACAAATATCTGATCAAGTTCCTGTTCAATCGATGTAATACATCTTGGATTCTTACATCTAATTACATTCTTTATCTGCTTAGGCATTGTAAGTTCTCTCTTCTCGACTATTTTATCACCTTTTATTACATTGACTGTAATATTATGGTCTATAAAGCCAAGTATATCAAGGTCTAATGCCTCAACTGGACATTCTACTTTAATGATATCCTTCTTGCCCATCTTGTTGCTCTTTGCATTCTTGATAATCGCTACTGTGCAATCTAACTTGTCAAGATTTAAGTCATGATATATCTGAAGGCTTGTCCCAGCTTTAATATGGTCAAGTACAAATCCTTCACTGATTCCACTTATATTCAGCATCTTTTCTCCTCCTTTTAATCTGCCAATCCAAGTAATGTAAGAATGAGTGCCATGCGCACATAAACACCATACTGTGCCTGCTTAAAATAAGCTGCGCGTGGATCATCATCCACTTCTACTGCTATCTCATTTACTCTTGGCAATGGATGAAGAACAAGCATATCCTCTTTTGCCAGATCTAATTTGCTCTTTGTAAGTACATAAAAATCCTTCAGACGAACATAATCTTCTTCATTGAAGAAACGCTCTCTTTGAACTCTTGTCATATATAATACATCAAGGTCTGCAATAGCATCCTCAAGTCTTTCTACTTCCTCAAACTCAATTCCATTAGCCTTTAAAACATCTTCTCTTACATAATCAGGAATCTTAAGTTCATCTGGTGAAATAAGAACAAATTTAACATTCTCATATCTTATCATTGCATTAATTAATGAATGAACCGTACGTCCAAATTTAAGATCTCCACATAGACCAATTGTAATGTTGTCAAGTCTTCCTTTGAGGGAACGAATGGTAAGAAGATCTGTAAGTGTCTGTGTAGGATGCTGATGTCCACCATCTCCAGCATTGATTACAGGTATCTTTGATTTAGAAGAAGCTACAAGTGCTGCACCTTCCTTCGGGTGACGCATAGCACATATATCTGCATAACATGAAATAACACGAATAGTATCTGAAACACTTTCACCTTTAGATGCCGAAGAAGAATCAGCACTGTGAAAACCTAAAACAGAACCTCCGAGATTGAGCATTGCTGCCTCGAAACTTAGTCTTGTTCTTGTACTTGGCTCGTAAAAGCATGTTGCGAGCTTCTTCCCATCACACGAATGGGCATATTTGTCTGGATGTGCCTCAATGTCATTAGCTAGATCAAGCAGCTTGTCTAACTCTTCTACAGAGAAATCCAGAGGACTCATTAAATGTCGCATAATTTGCCTCCTAATTTGTATGCATGTTTAACGCTTAAATAATTACCTGTTACAAGCATTTTTACTATCATATAATAATAAAATAGTAAATTCAAGAGGTTATGCATATTGCATTTTTAAATTTTTTAGTTATTATATTTATATAGTATATATTATTGATTTAGGAGAATTAAAATGTCAGAAAAATTAGAAAATGAAGATGAAATTATGTTTACAGAACGTAAGCGCTGGTTATTTCTTGGATTGCCCTTTACATTTACCAAATACACAATCACACCAAGTCTGTTAACAATTGATCAGGGATTATTTAATACTGTAGAGGATGACTGCTATATGTACAAAATCCAGGATGTCAAATTAAATACCTCTCTTCTTGAGCGTATATTCAAGCTTGGAACTATCATCTGCTACACTGGTGATATCACAGATTCTGAGCTTAAACTTGTACATATCAAAAATGCCAAAGAGATTAAATCATATCTGCTTAAACAGTCTGAGGTTGCCCGTATTAAGAGACGTACTCTTAACACAGTAGACATCGGTGCTCATAATATCGATTTAGATGATATTGCAGATTAATTATATAGTTTATGATTAGGTGGATTATTGGTGATATATCTTATCTGTATGGATTATTAGCGATATGATTAATATCTGTCATATCACTAACAGCACATTCCGCAGAATAATTCCATACACAGAAGACTTAGACAGAAGTTGCCTGCACCAGAATATGGTCTCTCATAGCTTCTTCCCATATCAGAATACCATGAGCCACCATATGCAAGATTCTGCTGGAACTGTCTGTATTGAATATTGCTAGGTTCAAGCGTAACCGCTTTTTGAATCTGTTCTAAGGCTGTGGCTCTGTTGCCGCAGCCTTCGTTGGCTAAAGAACTATAGAAATACCACTTAGCCTGTCTCTCTGAAAAAGGTATGCTTTCTAAGACATTTATCGCTTCTTTGTAGCAATGGTTCGCTATATAATTGGCAGCCGCCTGCATCTTAGTAGATTCCTGACTGCTATTTGAAGATGAACGTGAATTGGAATAATAGTATCTTCCTGCAAATCCACCAAATGGGCCTTCTGTAAAATCATCATAGTCAGACCCCTGCTGCTTTGCTTTCATAATCTGGTCATAGGCCTGTTGAACCTGCTTAAATCTCTCTTCAGCTTGTTCTTTGTTGGGATTGTTCACATTGGCATCTGGATGATATTTTCTGCTGAGTGATCTGTATGCTTTTTTAATTTCCTCGTCCGAAGCATCTCGGCTTATGCCCAGGACTTGATATGGATCTGTCATTTCTTATTCCTCTTCTTTTCCTTAAGCTGTATATATTCATACTTGGTCCACACACCTGAATATAATATATTCCTCAAAATATCTGCATGAAGCAGAATTGGCAATCTCTCAAAAGATCTCGCACACTCCGAAATCATACTCGTCATCATAAGCCTGCTAAGTGTCTCAAAATCGTTCGGATTTTCTTTTCTCAAATAGACGAATGGATTATATGAATCACTCTTTGAGTCCTTCTCGATATCTTCATATGCGTCCATGAGGTATATAAACTTTCCAAGATACAGCCCAAGTGTCTTTAATTCTTTATACCATTCATCCTGTTTCCATGCTAAAATTTCTCCCAGCATCTCACCTGTAAGGCCGGCAACTTTGTCAATATTACGCTCTTTATGTTGTTCACATTCAGCTAATTCGTTCATATACGCTTCAATGGACTTTACCTGCCGTGGATATTGCACAGCTATCTTATCATAATCCTTTTTAATCATCTTTGCCATAGTTTTCTTTGTATATGACTTATTATCTTTCCAGTCATCCACCAGATTATGATACGCCAGTGCTATATTCATACAGGCTGCGTACTGTGTAATATCATTGGTCGTAGCCACATGACGCTTTGTCGGATGTGCAGCACATGTAAATGTACGACTTGTCTCTTCTGGCTCATACAGTCCCGTCAGGAGCACTACCAGAAAAGTCATATCATAATTAAGAAGCATCTGCGCCTTGGCTCCGCTTATTTCCCGAAGCTTCTGACACAAACCACAATAATACGCTTTATATATTTTTGTATTTTCCTCTGATAATTCTTTCTTGTTTACATTTATATATCCAAACATCAGATGCTATTAACTCCTTCTCGCAAACTCTTCGCGACACTTAGGACATGTAATAATAATCTTGCCATGTCCTCTTGGAACTCTTACCTGTTGCTTACACATAGGACACTTGAAATATTTATAAATTGCCCTTTGTTCTCTTCTTTTTTTGAAGTTGTTCTTCTTTATTGCCATGTTGTATCTGAAGTTTCTAAACTTCTGATTCTCCTCATATCTCTTAGATACATTTTTGGAAAATACCCTGAAATAAAGATGCACAATCAGTACTACTGTCAGTAAAGAAAAAAATGACTGAACAATTGGCACTCTTATAAAAATAGATAGCAAAATTGGAATCCATATAAGAAAAGATTCAAATCTCGCCAACTCATCAACACCATTTCTTCCATACATAAATCTTATAAATTTTTCTTTCATATGCTGCCTCTTTCTAAATCATCCGTCTTACAATAATCTCTGTGATAACTTTGAATAATTATTCTTTATTAACTATTCTACACATCTTAATAGTTATTCTGTGTTTATATTACTCCCATAATTATTTGACCGTCAACAAACCTACTATCTTTTAAGAAACAATTTATACTTTGTTTACAATAATTGATACTTGAAATTTTTCCCACAAGTTGGTATATTAAAAAGCGTGCAGGACAGGAGATCGCGGCTGCAAGTGTCGAAAGACCGCAGGTGAGGAAAGTCCGGGCTTCATAGGGCAGGATGCCGGTTAACGGCCGGTGGAGGAAACTCTAAGGAAAGTGCAACAGAAATATACCGCCACTTATGTGGTAAGGGTGGAATGGCAGTGTAAGAGACTACCGCCTCGCTGGTAACAGCAAGGGCACATGTAAACCCCATTCGAAGCAAGACCGAAACAAAGCATTGACGTGGCCCGCCAGCTTTAGGTAGGTCGCTTGAGGCGATTGGCAACAATCGTCCTAGATAGATGATCTCTCAACGACATAACCCGGCTTATCGTCCTGCGCTTTTTCCTGGTGTATCATACGATATCACTAGGATTTTTATTATTACAGGAATTTTCCCCCTTCAAATAATACTTCCATACAAAGGACAATTTCATAATAAATTTAATCGAGAATTAATTTCGCGCAAAAAAAAGCTGTTGCATTTCTGCAACAGCTTTCCGCTATCTCTATACATTTACGAAACTCTCTGACTCATCTTTGAGACTCTTAGCAACTGCACTGTTTTCTTCCATCTGTCCATTTACTACTGCAATTGCCTGTACAAGTGAATCTACACTTACCGCAGCATCAGTTACCCCTTTTGAACTTTCCTCAATAGCATTATTAATTCCGTCAATAGCTTCTGTAACCTCTGTCATACGCTTCTTAATCTGACGTACTTCATGAGCATATTTATTCATATCATCATCAATTCTTGTAGCATCTTCATTGTACTGTTTTCCACCATTTACAAATGACTCATAATCAGGAAGAATTGTCTCATTAATATATCCGATAATTCTCTCTGAAGATGATACAAGTCCCTTTACAGCATCTATAACCATTTCATTAATAGTCTGGATATTATTAGCAGTCTCTCTGCTTGAATCTGCAAGCTGTCTGATTTCATCTGCAACAACTGCAAATCCTTTTCCTGCTTCACCAGCTCTTGCTGCTTCTATAGATGCATTAAGTGCAAGAAGGTTAGTCTGGCTTGAAATGCTAAGAATATCTTCTGTAAGCTTTGAAACCTCATCAACACTCTTACTGTTCTCTACAGCCTTCTTCATCTCATCTGTGATATCGCCGATAACACTATTTGTATTCTCCATGTTCTCTCTTGCAACATTCTCAAGTGCTACTGCACGACTCTTCATCTCCTGAGCATAAGCAGTAATACTTTCTGTTCCGTCTGCTATCTTATTAACACGCTGCTCAATATTCTCAGTATTTGCGCTTACATCATTTGTAGATGCAGATACCTCTTCCATAGTAGCTGATAGTTCTTCCATAATTGCTGAAATATCATTTGCATTGTCATTAGATGATGCAACATTCTCAACCACATTCCCGACAACACCATCTAATGCTGTAGAATTAATCTTGATATTAGACATTATCTCCTGCAATGTTCCTATGAATTCATTGATAGCATCTGTAACATTGCCAATCTCATCATTGCCGGTGACTGAGATTCTCTTTGTAAGATCACCTCGGCCTTCTTTTATATCGCAAATAATTGCATCTATCTCCTGCTGTTGTTTCTTTAATGGTTTAATTACTAGTCTTATTGTTTCAAAAATAATTGAAGCAAAATCTAACAGCAGCAACACAAACATTACATTCATCTTAATAATAGAACCAGAATAATCCTGATTCCTGATTCCCAATATAACTAGCAGTCCTAATACAACTGTCTCTATAACTCCAATAATGATTGGAGTCAATACTTTCCATAATATTGTTCCACTATTTTGATTATTCTCTTTAGTCATTCTGCAACCTCCATACACCCAATAATATATCAATAATTATAGCACTATGCATTTATATATTCTAGTACTTTTTCCACAATAGGATATATATGTTGCTATTCACTTATAATAGTTCTACGAGGCTGGAGCTGTAATCACACAATAATTAACACTATAGTGCATAGCTTGACAGTGCAATGTCAAGCCTGCGCCAAATCTGTAACGTATATGTTTCATCGTATGTAATATGTAGTTTTCGCAAAATTAAATCGACTTATAATTTTCTATTATATGTTTGTACATTGTTCTGACTGCTGGTGCCATAAAATTTGGATTCATGGCAGCGATTCCTATAATTCTGCATGCCTCTGGCATTATTTTGTAAGTATCTACTTCATATGTAATATCCTTCATAACAAGTTCTGGCATAAGACATATTCCAAAACCCTTTTCTACAAGCTTTATTGTAGAAAGATCATCCACAACATGATAATTAGACTGGATACTTAACTTATTCTCCTTGAGGAAATTCTGAATATCTGCATCTGTACATTCTCTTTGTGTAACAAACTGATGATTACGCATCTCCTCAATGCTCATAAATTCACCATTTTCAGGTTCGTATGCGTTCTTTGGCAGCACACACAAAAGAGGATCTTTGTATAAAGGCTCAATCGGAATGTCTTTTGCACTTGATACTGATAAAAATCCAATATCAACAACGCCAGTCTTTATCCAATCTGCCACATCATCATATGTGCCCTGAAATACTTCTATCACAATTTTCTCATATTTCTTCTGAAAAGAACTAAGTATATCTGGCAGCCAGTTCGTACATACACTCGAAAATACTCCTATTTTAACTTTTCCCGATTTAAGTCCGTTCATTTCTGAGATAATCTGTTGTAGACTTTCATCACTATTTAATACAGCATTAACATACGGAAGCAAATGCTCTCCATAATTTGTAAGAGTGATTCCAGCTTTACTTCTTGTAAGGACTGAAAATCCAAGCTCGCTCTCCATATTTGAAATTGTATGACTTATAGCTGATGGTGTTAAACCTAAAATATCGGCAGCTCTATGAAAACTGCCGATATCTGCAACCGTTTTAAACACCTGATATGTAAGTAATGTCATATTCTCATCCTTATGGCTGTATTCATTCAACAGCCATTATCCTATACATAAATGTGTTTAAGTGCCTGTTATCTGGCACACTTATATAACAAATCTTCCCAACGTCTGTCAACCTCATCCTGGAACTGCTGTATAAGGTCTTCATTGCCAGGCTTAAACATATGCTTGAATCTTCCCTGTGCTCTTAAGAAATCCTCAATTGGAAGCTTCTTCTTTGGCTCATATGTAAGAGTCCACTTTCCATGGTCTACTTCAAACATTGGCCAATAGCACGTATCTACTGCAAGTTTGCATATTTTCATAACATCCTTAGCTTCGTATCTCCATCCTCTTGGACATGGAGTCATAATATTAAGAAAAGATGCACCTTCTGTGTAAATGGCCTTTTCAGCTTTCTGGTGCAGATCCTTGAAATCTGTTGTAAAAGTAGTCTGTGCTACATATGGAACATCATGATCTGCTATGATGCTTGCGAGATCTTTTCTGTTCTGCATCTTACCATTTGACTGTGTTCCAACTGGTGTAGTAGTTGTATCTGCATACATAGGTGTAGCAGATGAACGCTGGATTCCTGTGTTCATGTATGCACCATTATCATAGCAGACATACACTAAATCATGTCCTCTTTCCATCGCCCCTGAAAGTGACTGGAAACCGATATCATATGTACCACCATCACCACCGAATGTAATGAACTTAAAGTTCTCATCCGCCGGTATTCTTCCTCTTTTCTTAAGAGCCTTATATGCAGTCTCAACACCACTAAGTGTCGCGCCAGCGTTCTCGAATGCATTGTGAATATAACTGTCTTCCCATGCTGTGTATGGATACATAAATGAAGATACCTCAAGACATCCTGTTGCATTACCAATTACTGCGTGATCTCCTTCATGCAATGCACGAAGAACTGCACGTACACCGATTGTTGCGCCACATCCAGCACACATACGATGTCCAGGAGCCAGACGCTCCGGTTTATTCATGACTTCTTTTAAATTATAGCTGCTCATTTCTATCTCCTAAAACTATTATTCTAATGTCGTAACTGTTAAGTACCTTCACAGTTGCAAGCCGCAAGCGCATTAAAATCAGCTTCGCTGATGGACGCTTGCGCCTACATAATATACGTTTTCTTACGAAATATGCGGTACCGCATATTTCTGTACTGAATAGTTACCTAACGTCTATCTTTATTATTTTCTAAGTCCAATATACTTAAACTGTTCAATTTCAGTTCCGTTTACAACAGAATCTTCAAGTTCATCAAAAATATCATATACTTCATTCACAGTGAAATCTCTTCCTGCAAGTCCATAGATATAATTAACTGCTGTAATCATAATTTTCTTTCTGTACAGACCTGCCATAATTTCACTGCCGAGCGGACCACCATTACCATTATAACTTTCTGTTCTATCCATGATAGCTACTGCCTTACAATTCTTTAAAGCCTCAGCAAGTTCTGCAGCTGGAAATGGTCTGAATACTCTAAGCTTAATAACTCCGACTTTCTTACCCTGTGCTCTCAAATCATCAACAGCCTGCTTTGCTGTTCCTGCTGCTGAACCGATGAGAATCATAATATAATCTGCATCTTCTGTCTTATATTCCTCAAAAAGTCCATACTCTCTGCCCGATAAATCCTTGAACTTCTTAGCAACCTCAAGAATTACATCCTTTGCACGCTCAAGAGCCTCTTCCTGATTCTTTCTTGCTTCCATCGCATAGTTTGTGACAGAATAAGGACCAACTGCGATTGGCTTTCCAGGGTTTAAGAGGAACTCCTCCGGATGATATTCTCCTACAAAATCCTTAACTTCTTCATCCTCTAGTAACTCAATATTCATAACAGCATGGCTTGTAATAAATCCGTCCTGACAAATCATAATAGGAAGGTGAACCCTTGGATCTTCTGCTATTGGATATGCCTGAATAAAATTGTCATATACTTCCTGATTACTCTCAGCGTATATCTGAATCCATCCTGTATCTCTTGCACCCATACCATCTGAATGGTCACAGTTGATATTGATAGGACCTGATAATGTTCTGTTTACAAGTGCAAGTGCACATGGCATACGGTTGCTTGCTGCAAGTAAAAGTTCCTCCCACATAAGCGCAAGTCCTGCTGATGATGTCGCAGTAAGTGAACGCGCACCTGCTGCTTCAGCACCAATTGTAGCACTCATTGAAGAATGCTCGCTTTCTACTGGAATGAACTCTGTGTCCATCTCTCCATTGGAAATATATGTAGAAACCATCTGTGGTATTTCTGTTGAAGGTGTTATAGGGAATGCCGGCATAACATCTGGATTAATCTGCTTGATAGCATATGAAACAGCCTCATTTCCTGACATACGATCTCTTCTAGCCATTTTATTTTCCCTCCTTCATATCAATTGCATCAAATGGACATACCTCGGCACATATTCCGCATCCCTTGCAATGGTCTAAATCAAATTCTCCACGCTTTCCGTCTTTTACAGGAATACTGCTGTCTGGACATACTGGTGCGCAAAGCAGACACTGCTTACACATATCTGCCTTAAATACTGGTGTGTTTGTTCTCCATTCTCCTGTGTGAAATTCCTTAGATGTGCCAGCGGCAAACATCATAAGTCCTTCTGTCAGCTCCTGATGTGGAGTCTGCTCGTTTATTTTATGTACATCTGTTCTCATTTTTATTCTCTCATTTCTATTATTGTTATGTAACTGTTCATAATCACAAATGCTGAAACCCAAAGTCTCTTCGCGCCTCTGCGACTAATCCCTAAGCTGAAATTCTGCCAACCTTGGCTATATCATTCTTGAGGGCTGTATATGTAAGTGTAAGGGCCTTCATATTTCCCTCAATAACCTCAGGCTTCTTTGCAAATTTATGCAGATATGAAGCTCTCATCTCTGTTATAAACTGCTCCCATTCCATAACTCCGCTGACCGCAACAGCTGCTGCAAGCATAGGAGAATTTGGGAAATATTTGCCGAGTGCTTCAACTGAAATAGTTCTGGCATCGATTGTAAATACCTTGCCCTTATATCCCTTTAAATGTGGAAGAATCTCATCTGGAGTCTTCGCAGTATTGACAATAATCGCCCCATCTTCTTTAAGTCCAGCTGTGACATCAACCGATTCAAGAAGTGACTCATCAACTACAACTACAAGATCTGGCGTATATATATTTGAATGAACACGAATCTCATTATTGCTTATCCTGTTGTAGGCTGTAATAGGTGCTCCCATTCTCTCCGGACCATATTCCGGGAATCCCTGTACATATGCCCCTGTCTTAAATGCAACATCTGCAAGGAGTAGTGCTGCCGTCTTGGCTCCCTGGCCACCACGTCCATGCCATCTGATTTCTAATCCGTTACTCATCTCGTATCTCTCACTTTCTAACTTCTTCAAAACTCAATGAAATATTATTCATGTTAAAGTTGATATATTTTCAACCTTTATTAATTATATCCTTTACGTCACTAAAGTAAAGTGAAAATGAGAATTTTTTTCATCTTTTACATGAATGCAATTCACCTTCTCTTTTTCCATTCTCCCCCGACACTCAAATGCATATTCTACATCTTCAATTTGACATGAACCGCATCCATGCAGAACATTTTGTATTATAAGAAAAGTATTTGCATTATAAAGAAAAAGACATACCACCGAAATGATATGTCTTCATAATATTATGAAATCAGGTTTAAAAAGTATTATGCCTCTTCTCTTAATTCAATCTTTATCTGATCAATATAAATACCATTGGCACCCAGGTACAATTTAATATAGTGATTCTGTCCAAACACCGAGCCCAAATCACCTGTCTTAGTCTCACTTCTGCCATTAGTTCCTCTAAATGCAGCTGTAAATTTACTCTGGCTGTCATAGAAGACTGTCACAGGCAGCTGTGCAAGTTCATCAAGCTGTGAATGCATTGTTATACTTATATCATAAGTCCCTCTTTGCTGCAATTCTATTCCAAAATTAATATTTCCAATCTTACCACTTTCAATTTCACAGCCATCTATTATTATAGTTCCGTGTTTGTCAGTCTTATAATATACAATGTTCTCTGCGATTTCATCATCTTTCACTGATTCCTTAATCTCATCTATTTCCTCCTGCTCAATAAGACCAAGCTCATAAAGCATTGCAGGCGATTTAAGAGCAAATTCTAATATATTTCGTGCATTCCTTTGAAGTTCACACCTAAAAATGCCGCCTGATTTAAGCTTCGACCACACATCATCAATCTCAATATTAGTGGCATCATCGCACACCATAAATAAATCATTCTGTGCTCTTACCATTGGAGCATGACAAAATACATTAGCATCCTCCCCCTCAACATTTGCATCTGCCCACCAGTCAGACATCACAATTCCTTTAAATCCCCATTCATTACGGAGAATTGTAGTATTTAAATCATAGCTTCCCGCTGTCCACAAGCCATTAACTGCACCATAGGTGGTCATAACCGCTCTTGCATGACCTTCCTTTATTGATATCTCAAATCCCTTGAGATAAATCTCTCTAAGAGCACGTTCTGATATAATGGAATTACAAGTTCTTCTTGCAAATTCCTGATTGTTTCCGCAAAAATGCTTTATTGTTCCTGTAGCTCCCACAATATTAAGTCCACGAATCTGTGCGGCTCCCATCTTTCCAGTCAGCAGAGGATCTTCGGATATATATTCAAAGTTGCGTCCATTTAACGGATGACGATGTATATTAATGCCAGGTCCAAGCAGCGCATCAATTCTGAATCGGCGCAGTTCCTTTCCAGTCATCTGATATAGCAGTTCCACCAGTTCAATATTAAATGTACATCCAAGCATAGTGCCATTAGGCAATGAAAAAGCCTTTGTCCCCACATCCATTCTTATTCCAGACGGTCCGTCCGAGCAACAGAGCGCAGGAATTCCAAATTTTCTAAGGGATTCAGACAAGCCACCAAAAGCTGCTCCTGTTCCTGGCGTCACTTTCGGACTACACATTCCCTCTCCCCTGAAAAGTGTCATCAGATCTCCATCCGAAAGCTGTGCTATAAAATCATCCATTGAATTCTTCTCATAGAATACATCTCCCAGCTTAATCCCTTTGTCCCCTGTGTATGGTATCTCAACCGGAAAATCCATCACCCGGTCTCTCCAGTCAACTGTACGTGTCGGTGTATCTTCAAATCCGATTTCGTACTTGTCAGAATTTTCATCTACACGGATTGGACGTATTCTCTTATATTCCAAAACAGGCGCATACGCCTCCTCAAGCTTTTGCACAACCCGTAGCTGCTCGTCAAAGCTGCCTGCCTTCTTCGCACTTCTAACATCACTGCCGACAAAAATATCATAGGTGCCTGCCTCAAGGACATAGCATGATTTATATCCTGTTATGCTGCTGTCATCATAAGAGGCCAATGTGTATTTATCGATTGTAAGCTGCTTTAATTCTATCTCACCTGGTAAAAGTTCCTTAGTCTTATAAAAATCAACCAGTACTCTGGCTGGTTTGCCAAGTACTCCCTGCGGTGCCTTGACATAGACCTGCACAACTTCCTTTCCTGACACTTTTCCTGTATTTTCCACACTAAGTTCCAGTTTAAATTTTGCATTATCATTTTCAATTATCTTGGCTGATATATCAAAGGATGTATATGACAATCCAAAACCAAAAGGATATAAAACATTATCTCTTGCAAATGTCTCAAAATATCTATATCCCACATAAATATCTTCTTCGTATATATTGTCCTTTTCTTTTCCGAAGTTGGTATAAGCCGGATAATCATCTATATCTATTGCAATCGTATCAGTGAGCTTTCCACATGGATCTACTCTTCCCATCAACACATCACAGACTCCGTTGCCACCTTCCTGACCACCCTGCCATACATACATAACAGCTGCCGGTCTTAGTTCATCAACCCACTTCATATCTATAATATTGCCGACATTCAAAAGAACTATAGTCCTTACAAATCTCTGACTTACGTTCTTTATCAGATCATATTCTTCTTTCTGTAGCAGATAACTTCCTGATGTATTGCTATTATCCTGATCTTCCCCAGCAGTTCTTCCTATCACTACAATTGCTGCATCACAATCTGTACACAACTCAAAAAGACCATCCGATACTTCCATCTCCTTCTGACACCAAGGTACTTTTCCCCATCCTTTTCCAATATCGTGTG
This sequence comes from uncultured Agathobacter sp., assembly GCA_934359755.1. Taxonomy (GTDB): domain Bacteria; phylum Bacillota; class Clostridia; order Lachnospirales; family Lachnospiraceae; genus Roseburia. Next base: position 22,433 of record CAKRLV010000015.1, on the reverse strand, counting down.
GATTATCCTTTATAAATTCCTCGTAAATTTCCAGTACCGATTCATTTAAAATTATGTCCTTTTCCTGCTTCAAAGCATCAAGTATTCCTGTTACATACTTTGTATTTACCAAGCCGCCTGAGCCAAGTCCGCTCTTGTAATACTCATGCGCCATCCTTCCAAACACAGCGACCTTGTCACCTTTTTTCAGCGGAAGTGTGTGATTCTCATTCTTAAGAAGCACACATCCTTCTGCCACGGCCTGTCTTGCAAGGCTTTTGTATCTTTCGACATCAAATGTATATTTCCCCATATGGCATTCATCTCCTTAAAATAAATATGCCCTTATGGCAATTACTAATCAGTCAACTGTCTGTAGTAACTGCACCAAAGAGCATTAGTGCTAATCATATTATACGTTATATAGTACAAAAGTACAATTAAATTATCTTAAGCATTCTATTATTTCATCTATTTTGATGTCAAAAAGTTCCCTGATATATTCATCTGTCATAAATTCTTCTGGCGCACCAAATCTATCCAGCTTTCCATCCTTAAAGCAAGCCACTTTATCAGATATCTTCCTTGCAAGTTCAACCTCATGCAGGGACATCACGACAGTAAGATTTCTCTGTCTTGACAATCGGTATAGAACTGATAAAAATTCCAGCTTGTGCTTTATGTCAAGAAATGATGTAGGCTCATCGAGAATTATTATCTCAGGTTCCTGCGCAATTGCCCTTGCAAGCATAACTCTTTGTCTTTGACCATCACTTATCTTCATAAAATCCCTGGCAGCAATTTTCTCAACTCCTATAAGAGAAATAGCCTTCTCCACAATATCTCTATCTGCCGATGTCAATATTCCAAATCGTCCCGTATATGGGTATCTGCCAGTCTCAACCACATCCCGAACAGTCATCATCTCCGTCTTCGGTCTGTCTGTCAGAACCACCGCCAGCTCCTTCGCAAGACATCCTTTATTCTTCATAAAAATAGATTCATTATCAATATAAGCTACCCCTGTAACAGGCTCAAGCTGTCTTATAATACTCTTGATTATCGTCGTCTTTCCTGAACCATTTGGACCTACAAGAGTAAGAATCTCACCCTTTTTTATATTTATATTAATGTCAGAAACCACAGACTTTCCATCATATCCGACAGCAAAATCTGTGGTTCTAAAATAATAATCTGATTTATCCATATCAGAAATCCTTTCTGGCTTTTCGCACCATAATATATATGACAACTGGTGCTCCAAGCACCGCTGTAATAGTACTTACTGATAATTCTGTCGGTGCAAAAATCACACGGCTTAACAAGTCACAGAACAGACAGAAAATACCGCCACCCAGAAAACATGCTGGTATAAGCACTATCGGTCTTGTACTTTTACAAAAACTCTTCATAAGGTGCGGAACTGCTATCCCGACAAAAGAAATAGGTCCTGCAAAAGCCGTAACACATGCTGACAATACTCCCGAAAGTACCACCAGACATATTCGAAATCTTCTGATATTAAGTCCCATGTTGCTTGCATATGCTTCGCCAAGCAGGTATGCGCTTATAGGCTTTGATAGCAAAAATATACATAAAAAGCAGATAAACACAACCACTGTCATAACGTGTACATTCTCCCATGTAATTCCTGAGAAGCTTCCAAGCGACCAGTTATGAAGATTTACTATATTAGAATCATCCGCAAAAGTCACAACGAAGTCAGTTATTGCAGAACAGATATATCCAATCATTACTCCCGCAACAATAAGCATCGCCATCTTGTCAACAGCTTTCGATATAACAAGCACAAACACCATAGAAAGCATTGCACCTATAAATGCAGCAAGGATAAGGGTAAGCGATGTAAGCTTTATTCCATACCCCAGTGCAAATACCATCGCAAGTGCAACTATCATCTTTGCTCCCGATGATATTCCAAGCACAAACGGTCCCGCAATCGGATTATGAAAAAATGTCTGAAGCAGATAACCAGATAGTGCCAGTGCCCCGCCTAATACAAAGGCCGCAAATGCTCTTGGCATACGAATCTGCCATATAATATCCGAAAAAGCGGCATCCTTGCTGCTGCCAGTGAGAATATCAATCACCCTGCTTATCGGAATATTTATACTTCCGATACATATATTAAGGGCAAGAAGCAGCACCCCTATTAATATTAAAATTATAAAATTAACTGCCAGCCTTTGTTTTTTCATCTGCCGTTCCTTCTTGCATCATCGATATACTATGATTCTTCTTTTATAAACCTTCAGAACCACACACATTTGCAAATCCGCACAATAGTTATCTCATTTTAATTTATAAAGATATGTCATATCATCTTCATCTGACAGCATCTTATTCATATCCTTTATAATCGTTCCAAGTTCCATTGATGACTGATAAAGATTCGCTGAGGTTCCATATACTTTTCCCTCTTTGACCGCCTTAAAATTACTAAAAAGTTCATTCTTCGCCACTAAGTCATCTACACTGTTTAATTCACCATCAACAGTACTGTTATAAATGATATAATCTGCATCCTTTGCTGTCAAATAAAATTCTTCCATCTGTAAGGTCACAGTTGAAGAGACATTTTTATCCCCTTTTCCAAGGTCATTGAATACATATTCTCCACCTGCCATCTCTATCATCTTCGGAAGGTAATCTTCTGCTTTCCTTACTTTGATAGTTCCATTACTTGACACATAAAAAAATGCAACCGTAGGTCTATCTTTATTATCATCCGAATTTGAAATGCTTTCAAATTCTGAAACCTGCTTTTCAAATATATCCTGCGCCTGCTTTTCTTTGTCCATAAGTGCTGCATAGAATTTGACCCACTCAGTTCTGCCAAGAGGCTCCGATTCATAGCTTGACCTGTCCACTATTACGGGGATATTGAATGATTCAAGCTTCTCCTTTACTTCCGGGGTATGATAAATCATAGTGTTCTCTATTGCCAGATCACAGCCATCATTTACAATAAGCTCATAGTCGGGCGCCGAATACTTTCCAGCATACACCATATCCCCACTCGCAAGATGCTCCTTTGCCCCCTGTATATACCAGTCCTTTTTCTTTAATGCACAGAATTTAACATTATCCACCGCATCGATTGAATCAAACATATCCATTGCCTGGGATGCAACCAGATATATCTTCTTTGCTGATTTAATAATTGTAATCGCAGAGTCTATCTTCTCTGGAACCTTACCACCATCTGGAACAAGAAGATACTGTCCATCCCCTGTCACGGTTAAAAGCTTATATGTCGCACCTGTATCTGCATCCTCATAATAGTCAACAGAAAATCCGGTCGCATACTTCGTCTGCATTTTACGATTCCATGTCAACGACTCTCCGATAGTCTGTGGTATTTCAGTTTTGACCGCCTCTTTGACATCAGACTGTGTATCTTTTTCTTTTGCATCATATGAAAAAGTAATTGTGTATTCAATCTCATGCGGTGTGCTCATAGCAGTTGTATCTGCAATAACTTTGATTGGCTCATCAAAAACCTCAATTGGAATCTCAAAAACAGAATTGCCATCTGAATTTACAGGCAGATACTTATTGCCATCAACTATCATATAATCATAATTGGGGCTGCTCCACTCTATACGAGCATAAGCCACCCCATCTGTTACAACCATATCAGTAGGGGAAGTGATGCCAGCTCGCCCACTTCCGCCTTCTAATATTGCCTCTATCTGATATTTTCCGTCTGCAAGTTCATCAGAAGAACACGCAGACAATATTGTCATAAATACAATACAAATACTTAATAAATATTTTCTCATTCTAAAATCAAACCAATTATTCGTTAACAGCCTCTGGATTTGAAACCTTTACCTTGTGATCATACCACTTACCCTTTGTTCCAATAAGCGCAAGGTCAAATTCCTCATCAAGTGCAGGAACCTCAACATCAAATCCGTTTACCTCTTCTGTTGTTCCATCATCGTATGTTACTGTGTCAGTTGTTGGCTGAAGAAGTGTTGCTCCATCCTTCTGTGCGTCAGCTGCAAGTCCCTGATATAAATTCAGAATATTCTTAGAAGTAAGTGAAATATGGATAGTCATCTTTCCATCTTTAACTGTAAGTGTACCCTTACCATTGTTAGCCTCATTCACATGGAACATGCTGCTGTCTGTTGTAAAATCTGCCAAGTAAGTTCCATCCTCTAATGTAGAATCTGATGCAACTGCTGTTCCTGTTGCAATATTCTCGCCGCTTGCAAGTGCATCTCTTACGTGCTGTACATAAATATTCTGAACGGCTTCAACTTCGCCTAATCCAGCAATCTGTGTATCAACTGAATCGAATTTGCCTGATGCAGTGAACATGCTCTTCCAAGAATCATCGTCATCACCAGCCATATCGTTGTTAGCATGATCACCAGCAACAACCATAAGTGGACGAAGAATTACTTTCTTATATCCGGCTGCCGCAACTGCCTCTATAACCTTGCTGCACTCTGTCTCTTCTGGCTCACCTTCTACAGTTCCGATAAACGCATTCTTGTATCCAAGCTGCTCCATCTGTGTCTGCATCTGGCTGTATGTAATCTTAGCTGTATGAGATGTACCATGTCCCATAAATACGAAAGCTACACCGTTCTCATCAGCTGTTGCCATATCTGCAAATCCAGCTGCAGTTGCTGCTGCGTCAGTTACAGCCTTTGCTACTGCCTCTTTGTCAGCATTGATTACAGTTGCATCTGATCCAACTTCACCTAAAAGTGGCTCTGCAACTCTTATAGTCTCAAACTTGTCAGCGTATTTGCTTACAGCCTCCATAAGTTCATCATACTCTGCACCGTGCATAAGATGTGTTGGCTGAACTATCAGATTCTTTACTTTGTTGTTTACAGCTCTCTCAAGTGCCTGATCCATATTGTCAATCTTCTCGCCATCACGAGCCTGTACATGGTTGATAATAATCTGTGCTGTGAATGCACGTCTTACTGACCAGTCTTCATTGTCAGCTGCGATAGCTTTCTCGATTCCACCGATATCTGCAACTCTGCTATCATTGAAAGATGTTCCAAAACTTACTACAAGAATCTCATTATCTCCGATGTTATCCCCATTTAAAGGATCATCTTTTGAAGCGTCTCCTGTATCTCTTCCAAAATAATCAGGATCAGCATTCTCCCCCTCTACAAGCTCTTTCTGTGCATCTGTAAGTGCATCCCATGCTTTCTTAGCTTCCTCGCACTGCTTGTCAGTGTCATCTGTTCTCTCCTGAACATAAATATCATCAATCAATTTTGCTACATTATCTGCAAGTTCCTTATCTGACGCCTCACTCTGTGCTGCCTCTGTCTGATTCTGGTTTGAAGAATCCTTGCCACAGCCAGCAACCAAAGAACATGCCATAATTCCTACGCACATTAAACTAACCAATCTCTTTTTCATCTTTTTCTCCTTTAAATTTTGATGTATAAAATCAGAAAACTTCTGACCTTAAGCCAGAAGTTTATTGCATCAAAAAAGAAAAGGGGAAATCTCCCTCCATAAAATTCCTAATTTGACAAACTACCAATTACTCGTGGCTTAATAAGTCATATAAACAGGCAGGTCTCCTGGCTTACAGCCTGCACAGCCACCTTCCCGTTTCCAGTGGCATACCGGCTATGTATTGCGCTGCATACAGTGACGAGTTCGCACAGGCCTCTCACCTGTTTCCCTTTTCACCAGATCATGTATAGCACATATCTGACACCTATTCAAAATTATTCCACATCTGATATTAACATAAAAATTCCCATTGTCAAATTATTTATTTGATTTCACCTTACGAAATATGCGGTACCGCATATTTCTGTACTGAATAGTTACTTACATTCTATTTATTGTTTTCTACTTTATAGTAATTTTGCGGTATTTACTCCACCCACTATATATATTCTTTCTGTCTTTATCTATTTTTCTATTACGATATGTCCTCATTCTGACATAGTATTGCTTGTTTCTTTTAAGATTTCTGATAGTGTAAGATGTCTTTTTGCTATTTCTTACAACAATAATCTTCGATGTCTTCCTGGTGAATTTCGGACTTGTAGAATACTGTATCTGATAGCCAGTCACCTTGCCCTTACGGCTCTTCCATCTTACTGTTAAATTGCGCCCTCTTCTTGTAAGCTTCTTAACAGGGGTTCCCTTTGGTCTTTCGATAATATATCCTATCTTCATGTCATCTTTTTTGATGGCAACCAAATTTCCACTTGTCCAATTCTCGTATCTTACCTGTTTAAATGTTCCGCCTGTGGTCTCATAGCACACAATCCAATCGTAAATCTTAGGAATCGTGTATACCTTGTCAAACGGCAGATCCTCAAATTTCTTATTACCGAAATCCTTATATAGAGGACATGCCTCTATTTCAAAATTATATGTACTTCCGTCTGGTGTAAACACCACAAATGTTCTAGTCTGGTTTGTATCATTAGTCACCACAATATTTGTCTGCTTATTTGCTATATCACGCCACACACTGCTTACATATATAGAGTCCGCCGACTTCCATGTATCCTGATTAAGCGCCACCGACGAACTGTACCTTGGATAAAGCCATCCATACTTCTGCGCACATCCAAATGTCAGGTTCTTAAATTCTACATTACTGAGTGTCAGCTGTTCATACTTAGTTCCTGCATACACACTCATACCACCACCATTGAGATAACAATCTGTAAATGAAATATCATGTCCACTATTATATTCCAGTGACAGCATAATACATGCATTCACATAAGTCTTTGCTGCATTTGGGTACTTCATGGAAGGCATTTCAAATCTGCATCCCGAAAAATGTATATCATATGCCTCAGTCGAATCCCATGCATATATCTGTGTTCCATCTACATGAATCTCTCCAGCATTAGACTCCTCGCTTGTAGGATTTGCAATATAACAATTATTCAGATTAATATGGCAAAATGGTATTATACGATCCTGGATTCCACCTCCGAAATAGCACCTCTCAAATGAAGCATTACTTCCAAAAAATGTCTTGAAGCTGCATCTTTCAAATGTATATGTAACATACAGACTCTGTTCACGCGGGCATGAGAATGAATCAAATTTACAGTTTTTAAACACAAAATTAACCGGCTTTTTAGACGCCTCCCTTGAACCCACATCAAGAATCACAAGCTTACCTATAGTTGAAAAGTCATAATTTTCAAATACTATCGTACCCTGTAAATCTTTGTTAGCATATGCAAGGTTTATCTTCTCCTGGTTCTGTCCACTTTGAAATTTAATATTCATAGGAACACCATCAGTATTTACCACACTTATCGTGCTCCCCTTTTCTATTGTAGTAAATCCAGCTTTAGGTGTCGTTGGATTAGTGTTGTACTTGTCAGGAAAAACATTTGTATCAGCACTTGTCTCCTGTATCTGTGTTGCAGCATATACATTCTTCGGCCTGTATAAAAAAACAACAGAAAAAACTGCAAATATAACTCCAATAAAATAAACGGTTCTCATAAAACTAGTAAAAATTCTTTTCATAACTCTCTCCTTTTATTTCCTCATCATGCATATAATATTCCCTCAATATATATGACTATTTAAAGCTATCTTTTGCGGCCTGCACCACATTAGATATAAGAACAGACGTAGTGACTGTACCGACGCCTCCTGGCACTGGTGTAATAGCTTTAACTGCCGGCTCTACATCATCAAAGTCTACATCACCTGCAATCTTACCTATATTCTCATCCCAATTGATTCCCACATCAATAATAACCTGCTTCTCATTCGTAAACGCCTTATCAATTGAATGCAGCTTTCCTACTGCTGCAATCAGTATATCTGCTTCCCTTGCTATAAGCTGTGGATTTTTAGTTCGCGTATGACAATTTACAACAGTAGCATTCTCATGCATCAAAAGCATTGCGACAGGTCTTCCTATTACAAGTGACCTACCCATCACGCATACTTTTTTCCCCTCTATCGGGATGTTGTAATACTTAAGTATTTCTATCGCAGCCTGGGCTGTGCATGGTGCAAAACCGATATCTGTATTCGTAAATACCCCTGCAAGTGAACCATCTGTACATCCATCTATGTCCTTCGCCGGGTTAAGCATCTTTCTTGCTTTTTCATTGTCAAGTGGCTTCGGCAATGGTCTAAACATCAGTATTCCATGAATCAGAGGATTATTGTTAATCTCTTCAAGGGTCCTGTCAAATTCTTCCTGGGTACAATCCAAATCCAGTATCTTCTTTATGACCTTAACTCCAACCTTCTGTGCTCTCTTTTCTGCAGTGCGCTCATACGACAAATCATCAGGTCTTTCGCCAACTCTCAAAATACACAGCGTAGGCTCAATCCCCTTTTGCTTTAACATATCTACATCAGTAATCGTCCTGTTGTTAATAGCCTCCGCGACTGGTGCACCCTTTAATAATTCTGCCATCTTAAAAGCCTCCATATATATTGTTAAATATTTCGTCTGAAAGCTTTGAGTATGTATCTATCTTCTCATCCAGATAATTATTTATTCTCATTGCCTCTTCTCTATCCTTCATAAGCTTTGTATTGACCTTCACATTCACTGCTGCTCCATACATAGCTCCTTTTAAAATTGCAACACCTGTTGCTGCATCTGATACCACAATCTTAGAACCCTTCTGTGCAAATTCCTTCTGCAACTCAATAGATTCACATACAAGCTCAAAAATCTCAAGTGGTGCTGCTGCCGCATCCTTAAGACATCTCTCCATGACTTCATCTCTTGATGGGTCATCCTTAGGTATCGAATAAGCCTTTGATAATGGTTCAAAAGCCTGCGCATCCTTATTTATACAATCAAGAAGCTTTCCTCTTAAATTCTGTGCTTTTTGCATGAGAAGCTTTATATCCTCTTCTACATCAGCATATTTCTTCTTGCCAACTGTAAGTTCACCAACCATATCTCCAAGTGCTATTCCTACTGCTGCAACAAGTGCACTTGCACCACCGCCGCCTGGCACAGGTTCTTTAGATGCAATTCTTCTGGTAAAATCGTCAAGTGTAATATTCTTCATGCCGCTTCCTTTCATTCCAGTCTGAAATATCCAATTGACTATATCGTACCTAATTCTGACCAATCATACAATAGTAAATTTTATCTAGAACCGTACGTTTTCTAATAATCATAGTACATATATGAATTCTTCGTGCTATGCTTCACGCGATACATCATCGTATCAGCCTTCTTTAATATTCCTGCAATCTGCTCCTTCTTATCATGCTCTTTATCTACACTTCCCATAGCAATTCCTATCGAGCATGATAAACGCTTATCCTTTGGAATATTAATCTCGTAACCTAATGACTTAGATATATCCTGCGCAAGCCCCTCAGATTCAACAAGCCTTTTGTAGATATTCTTAACAGCTCCATCGACGATGTTCTTATCATCAGTATAAAGAATAAGCAGAAATTCATCTCCACCATATCTTACTGCGTCAGCTCTCTGGTCAGTAACCTGTCCCAGCAGCTTTGCGAATTCAACAAGAACCTTATCACCTACATCATGACCAAACGTATCATTGTAGTACTTGAAATTGTCAAGGTCTGCATATACAATTGCAATCTTGTCGAAATCATTTGCATATATATTGTCCAGCCCCTGTCTGTTGTATATTCCTGTAAGCTGATCGTTTACCGCCATCGTCTGCAGCCTCTTATTGGCATTCGCAATCATCTTCTGTGCATCCATTCTGTTTATATAATCAATGACATTGTGATATAGCATACTAAAAACAGCCAGGTCATTATTATCAAACAGATACCTCTTCGACTTATAATTCCACTCCATATTCATCTGTACCGATGACAGAAAAACAGAATCAAGTCTCTCATTTGAGAAAATCGGCACTGCAATAAATGTACTTATGGAATTAAAGCCGAAACACTTATTTATAAAATTCTGATATTTTGTATATCCTTTATCAAGCCTTGAGGTAATAAAAGCATTTCTTCTCTCATTGAAGTAATCTACTATATCCCACAATACATCATCCGATATATCTTTATCACAGATTTTGTATTTAAGTATTGGTCTTTCATCCTCCATTCTTATGAAAAGAAAATCATCAAGATTATACTGATTAACAAATGTCACAAAAGCATTATCAAGAACCCTGTCCATATTCTGGTAATTTTCACCGAGAACTTTCTGCCATATTCCTAAGAATTCCAAATCAACCTTCTGGGATTTGTAATCTATTGACATACCGATATATCTTGCTCTCTCAATTATCTCCTCCTCATTTATGCACTTAATTCCTATATCAAGTTTCTTTGGTTTGACAGGCTCTCCATTCTCGACAGAAACTATAATTTCACCTCTTTGCTTGAAATTATTCTCACGACAAAATCTTTTTGCCTCATTTATGACATCTACTGCTTCCTGCTTATGTCCTATCCTTCTGGCAATTCGTGCAAAAACCAAAGCATATGGCGTCAGGAACATAAAGCGGCTTCCAGCTGCTCTGTCCACGTATTTTCTTGCATTAAGCACTTTCTCATATGCTTTCTCAATTTTGCCATCTCTTTCATCCATCAGCGCTGACACTGTATAGAATATTGCAAGATCATCATCCCACAGATGTGGCGCATTAACATCATTGTTCTCAAGCTCTATTATATGACCAAGAAACTGCTCTACATATTGCAGATTAATCATGGCGTTGTAATAGTGACCAAGCTTATAATTGCAAAAGGCTCTAAGACCATATATTTTAGAGATATTACAAGCATTTACACTGTTCGCTTTAATAAGAGCTATACACTTTATACACAACTGGAAAAGGCTGTCCGCTTTCGCATAGTCCGTCGCAAGAATGCTGTTGACTGCCAGATTATAAATTGTCTCATTGACAGAATTCATATCATTTTCGCGCAAGAATATGTCAAGTGCGTTATTGTAATTCTCGCTTGCCTTCTCGTACATCTCCATTACACTGCAATTGTAGCCTAAGCCATTATAACTATTTGCCAGTTCAACAGCCTGATTATAGCGAATACAGATTTCTTTGACTTTCTCATTGAAATAATTGGCTGTATTATAATATCCATTTGTAGAAGCAAGAAGAACATTCTTCTTGTATGCTTCTATCATAAAATGGTAGTTTCCAATTTTCTGCGCAATTTTTATACCCTTCATGAAATGTGGCATCTTCATGCCCATTCCCGCTAAATTAGCATATCTTTCGCTTTCATTGTCATATGCATATACATAAATATGCGCCAGATGATTATCATATCCGTACTTTATGCATTTCGATATCAACGGCTCAAGTCCTTCCAGCGTTCGATTTAAGAGCCATATATCTCTCCAGCCCTGAAAAAATACCATGTGCTCTAATAACTCTATCTCAAACTTTGCTTCTTCATCGTCTTTGCCTTCAAGAATCTTCTTGCACTCTTTAATATGTTCTGCAGCCCTGTCCTGCTGGAAATTGTGCATGTAGATTTTGGCAGCCATCTTGTGATATCGCAGTTTCCAGCTGTCTTCAATAAGTACCTCAAGTAATTTCTGCATGTCATTTAAACACAGAAGTGCCTCTGCATTTTTTTGCATATACATAGATACGTTCGCATAAAGTTCTGTAAATTCGAACTTCACATTCGGCTCTACAATTAATTTCTCTACCTCAAACTTGTGATAGTAAGTACTTAAATAATGCTCCGCCTGGCTAAAACACATAAAATGAAATAGATTATTAATTACATTTAAGTCTTTTCGCAGCAAATCACTAAAACATCTGAAGCCTCTATTTCGATGATATTCCATCACGTCCTCGCCCAGGACATCTAAAAGTAAGTCATTATCTTCCCAACTTTCAACTATCGAATTCCAGATTTCTTTTGTTCCATCAATATCCGTATCGTTCTCATTATATGAACATATTATTGCTATGGAATCATCTGATAGTTCAAATAATTTTTGCAAAATTACCAGCGTAGATATTCCTGCAACGCTTGCATTATCAAGTATAGCGCAGACTTCCGTCTTATGCGCCAGATACACGAATAATCTTATTATTTCGTCCTCAAAAAGTTCTCTCTCAAATTCAATCTCATTTATCAGAGGCTTATCTTTCCGCTTTGCAAGTCCAGTCTTAAGATATGATGACAAAATTTCCTTATGCAAAGAATAAACGTCACACTCATCTAACAACTCCTCAATTGAAACCGAGTTCTTCACGCATAATTCCTTTATCCATTCCAAAAAAGGATCAAATGGTTCCGCTATACGATTTTCTGCAAAGTTCTTGTATAGCAGAACGACATTAGGCTTTTCCTTTTTCAGAATTGCCAGTTCTTCTGTACCAATCTGCCAGTCATTATAATGACGAATTGCAACCATTTTATGGTCTGAGCTATATACTTTGTCTATTATATCACTGTAATAATTATTCATACCGTGTACCTCGTTTTTCAAGTACTATATTCCTAATTTAGTATACTATATAATGTATAAAAAAGTCAAAAAAAATATATCATTTGTGACAATAAATAGTAATATTGCACAAATGATATATTTTATTCCTTGGGGTTCACATGAACCATAATATGTTTTACCTTCGGAAATTCCTTTTCTATCTGGTCATGCACTGATTCAGCAATCGCATGAGCCTGCCTTAGTGTATAATCCGCTTCTACTTCAATCTCTACATCCACATATATCTTATTTCCAAAAATTCTGGTCTGCAATAAATCTATACCAAGCACATCCTTATGGTTTATTACACATTCATACATCTGCTTTTCAAGTTCTTCATCACATGAATGATCAACCATCTTATCCATTGCATCCTGAAAAATATCAAATGCCGCCTTTGTGATGAAAACAAAAATAACAAGACTGGCTATGGAATCCATAACGGGATATCCCATCATGGAAGCTCCAATACCAATGAGTGCTCCAACTGATGAAAATGCATCTGATCTGTGATGCCACGCATCAGCCATAAGTGCACTTGAATCCACCTTTTTCGCATAATAACGCGTGTACCAGTACATAGCCTCTTTGACTACAATAGATATAATTGCCGCAACAAGCGCAAGAAGTCCAGGCGTCTGCAGCCCATTGTAATCTCCATGAATTATATTCTTAAATGCATCTATTCCAATACCAAGACCAGTGATAAAAAGAACCATAGCAAGTATAATCGCAGCTTCACACTCAAGTCTCTCATGTCCATATGGATGCTCCTTATCAGATTCCTTCGACGCTAGCTTTATTCCAATTATTACTACTATCGTGCTAAACACATCTGACGCCGAATGTACAGCATCCGAGATCATAGCACTCGAATGTGCGACTATTCCTGCGAACAGCTTCATCGCCGCCAATGCAAAATTGATAATAATAGTAACTGTAGATACTTTGTTGGCCACTTTTTGCATCGTGTTTTCATTTTCAGATAAATTTTCCATAATCAGACTCCATCTCTATCAACCATTTTACATAATTATGATATGAGGGATCAAAAACTATTTTGCCCCTCATTTGTGATTATTATAGCACTTCTAATTCATATTGCCTTGTTCCTACTCCAATTTTCTCAGCATGCTCTAATGTCTCTTTGTATCGCACATTAGGATTTGAATCCATAAAATGATCATGATGATGATGCCAGTCTGCCTTACCTAAATTATCTGACAGCTGCGAATTAGGCATTGGGGTTGCTTTAAGACAGGCATCAACACATGCCTGATCTAATGCAACAGGGTCAAATGACGCGAACATTCCTATATTTGGAAGAATAGGTGCATCATTTTCAGAATGACAATCACAGTTCGGTGACACATCAACAATCAGACTCACATGGAAGTTTGGTCTATTATCTATTACAGCCTTTGTATATTCTGCAATCTTACATCCGAGGATTTCATTTGCATTATCATTAGGATTATGGATTGCATCAAATGAACATGCACCTATACATCTTCCACAGCCCTTACAAATCTGCTGGTCAATCACTGCAACTCCTGTATCATAAAATATTGCATCTGAACCACATTCCTTTGAACATCTCTTGCAGTTCCTGCACAGTTTCTCATTTACGACAGGCTTGCCCTGATTATGCTGATGCATTTTACCTGCCCTGCTTCCACATCCCATACCGATATTCTTAAGTGCTCCGCCAAATCCAGTTGCCTCATGCCCCTTGAAATGGTTAAGTGAAATGAATACATCCGCATCCATTACAGCTCTTCCTATGTAAGCCTCCTTGCAGTACTCACCACCCTCAATTGGAACAATAATATCATCTGTACCTCTTAATCCATCGCCGATTATAACGTGGCAGCCAGTAGTAGTCTCATTAAATCCATTCTCCTGTGCACAGTCGAGATGGTCTAATGCATTCTTTCTCGAACCTGGATATAGTGTATTACAATCTGTAAGGAATGGCTTTCCACCTGCTTCCTTTACTAAATCTGCTATCGCCTTTGCATAGTTTGGACGCAGATATGCGATATTTCCAAGTTCACCAAAATGTATCTTGATTGCTACAAACTTGTTGTCCATATCCATGTTCATGATTCCTGCTTTTCTACAAAGCCTTTTTAATTTCTCAGGAAGTCCAACTCCGTTTCCTGTTCTAAAATCTGTAAAATATACTTTTGATTTTTCCATTTGTTTTCTCTCCTCTATCGCTTATCCTAACCATTTTTGCAATACTTCTATAATATTATCCATCGATATTGGCTTAGTTATGATATCATTCATGCCAGCTGCAAGAAGTTCATCCTTTACCTCTGATACAGCATTCGCAGTCAATGCCACAATCGGCAGTCTGCTGTAATACTCCCCGCCTAATTTTCTTATCGCCATCGTAGATTCAACGCCATCCATAACTGGCATCATGTGATCCATAAAAACAAGATCATATCTGTTATTTTCTACCTTTTCTAATGCCTCTTTACCATTTTCGGCAGTATCAATATCCATAAGAAGCGGCTTGAATAACAGCTGCGCAACCTTCATATTTACTTTGTTATCATCTACAAGAAGTACCCTCTTACCTTCAAATGTAACTTTCTGCTTCTTGGTATGCTTATTAGTCTTTTGCTTATTTTTATTAAAAACAGCCGTATATAAATTCATGGCATATACAGGTTTTGAAATTATATTTTCCAAGGACATGTCTATATCATATGCATATGGATTTACAATGATATATTTGTCCGCTGCATTTATATCCTGCATCTTCTTTGCATCAGTAAATGCTATATCGTATTCTTTTGTCCTTTCAGTATCAGCTGCTATTATTTCATATTCTGCATTGGTTAAATCAAGAAATTCTTCGATTGATTTCCTGACTAAATCAGAATTTATCGCAACGGCAATTCTTTTATCCTTCAATTCATCAGCCACCTTAGAATAATCATATAAAGCAGTCTTGGCATCTACTCGCTGATGTATATTGAATGAAAAAGTGGTTCCTTTTCCATATTCGCTTTCTACTGATATATCACCGCCCATCATATTGATAAGCTGCTTCGAGATTGCAAGACCAAGTCCCGTACCCTCTTTGCCATGATTCTTATTGGTATTAAGCTGTTCATATGAAGAAAAAAGCCTTGGCATATTTTCCTCTTTAATACCCTGTCCGCTATCAGATACCGATATCAGAAGTTCAATATCATTTTTGTTCTGCCGCGCACGTATAGCCAGCTTCACAAAACCTTCGTCAGTAAACTTAATTGCATTATTTACAATATTAATAATTACCTGTCTGACTCTGATATGGTCACCATATATATAATCAGGCACGTCTTTATCTATATCATAAACCAACTCTATATTCTTATCCTCAATGCGGTTCCAGAAAATAAGCGACAAATCATCAAGCATTTCATACAACGAATATG
Organism: uncultured Agathobacter sp.; assembly: GCA_934359755.1. GTDB lineage: Bacteria > Bacillota > Clostridia > Lachnospirales > Lachnospiraceae > Roseburia. Next base: position 6,557 of record CAKRLV010000015.1, on the reverse strand, counting down.
TATCATCTACCAGTGTCATTTTGCCTGATTCAATCTTTGAAAAATCCAGAATATCATTTATTATTCCAAGCAAAGCCACACCTGAATGCTTGATATTTAAAAGATATTTTTCATTTACCGGCTCTTTTTCTGTCCGAAGCATTATGTCCGTTATTCCAACAATTGCATTCATAGGTGTACGGATTTCATGAGACATATTAGAAAGACATGCCGATTTTGAATCATTGGCATAGTTGGCATCTTCAACTGCCTTAATGAGCTTTCGGTTCTGCTCATTTAAAAGGTCGATAAGCATCGATGCAATCCATGTACATCCCCATATTCCTACTAATGCAATAATAACCGCTGGTATAAAATACTCATTCTGCCTTGAAATCAGAGTGACTGTATAACAATATATCACCACACAAATCACAAATATTGTACTCATAGCCGATGTGACATACAAAAGCAGCTTATCACCAAAGACTATCGTCATCGCAATCGGAATGCAGAATAACAAAAGCGTAACAAAAAATATATTATGCACTATCGCAACCACGCCAACCATACATGTATAAGCAAGCACAAATGCTCCATTTTTTACACGCTCATTGTCCGTCTTTTTGTCAACAATCATTGCGACAATAATCGCAAGTGATATCCATCCCATCGGTGTTACGAAGTAAGTAAGAAGATATTCTGGCATATCCTCTAAAATCAGATTATTCTTCTTTAGTACAAAAAAAATCACAAACTCCATAACAAGAACAATCAGATATGATATCCCTGTAGTCATTTTATATTTTTTTCTCCATAATGAATAATCAGGTAATAAATTCTCCATAATTCCCCCTGAACCTAATTTCATTTTTATGCTTGTTATAATTATTTGTCTTCTTCCCCAAGTTCCACAAATATTATTACTATTGTACTATTTTCATATTCAATAAACAATATTTAATTGACTTGTTCTTAATTTAATGCTAGAATTGCGACATATATATCGGAGAGAGGTGAAAAGATGAGAAAATAATTTACTTTTGATTACATGATTGATTTATTAAATACAGCTCATATATAGCGTATTTACACAGTATGATATATATTCATACTTTTTTCATGTTGCCAAAAGTGGATTATGTTCTCATAACCTCTCTTTTTTGTGCGCAAATTTATAGTAACCGAGGTTATAGTATGTAATTGGACTGTTTGGCAACAAACAGTTTTTTCATAAGGAGGATTCTATATGGCACAGATAAACGTAAGCAATCTCACATTCTACTATGATGGAAGCTTTGACAATATATTTGAAAATGTATCTTTTTCCATAGATACAAACTGGAAGCTCGGATTTATCGGAAGAAACGGCAAAGGTAAAACTACTTTTCTCAACTTACTGCTTGGCAGATATGATTACAAGGGTTCAATAAATACCAATGTCACTTTCGATTATTTTCCATATAAAATCAGCAATTTGCAATTTCACCAAACGGCTGCTGAATTTGTGGACGAACTAAAGCCTGGCTGTGAAACCTGGCAGGTAATACGTGAACTGGACGGACTGGAAGAAACAGCAGACATCCTGTATCGCTCATTTAACACTCTAAGCCATGGTGAAAGAACAAAAATACTTCTGGCAGTTCTCTTTTCAGGCGATAACGATTTTCTTCTGATAGATGAGCCAACCAACCATCTTGACAAGGAAGCCAGGCAGATAGTCAAACAATATCTCGCCTCTAAAAAAGGATTTATCCTCGTCTCGCATGACAGGGATCTGCTTGATACATGTACTGACCATTGTCTTGTATTGAACCGAAGCACCATCGAAGTTATGACAGGCAATTTTTCTACATGGTGGGAAAATAAAAAACGTAAAGACCAATTTGTGATTGCAGAAAATGAAAAGCATTTCAAAGAAATAAATAAACTAAAAGCTGCCGCATCCCAGAGAGCCCAATGGGCGGATAAAAATGAGCGTACTAAAATTGGCTATGACCCGATAAAAGAACATGATCGAAGCATTAGCATGCGCGCCTACATCGGCTCAAAAACCAAGAAAATGCAAAGCCGCGTAAAACAGATGGAAAAACGGATAAGCAGTGAAATAGAGCAAAAAGAAGGACTGTTGCAGGATATAGAGGCACCTGTTGATTTAAAATTAGTCCAACTGACTCACCACAAGAAAACACTTATAAATATCAAGGACTACAGTGTCAGATATAATGATGCTCCATCGCCTGTGTTTAGTGATATTTCATTAACCGTTCATGCTGGAGAAAGAATTGCCATTTCAGGCAAAAATGGCTGTGGTAAATCCACTCTGCTTAAAATGATTCTAAAAAGAGCTGGGTATGCCAGCACCGATGTCAAAAATGGGATTTCAGATATTTCAGATATTTCAGATATTTCAGTTACATCGGAAAGTGGAATATGCGAGACAGTATCTGGTCTTACAATTTCATATATCAATCAGGACACGTCATTTCTGACAGGAAATTTATCTGATTATTGTAAACGTCATGCACTTGATAAGAGTCTTTTTCTTGCACTACTCAGACAGCTTGACTTTGATCGAAACCAGTTTGCGAAAAATATTAATGAGTATTCTGAGGGACAGAAGAAGAAAATCCTTATTGCCACCAGCCTGATGACGCCTGCACATTTGTATATATGGGATGAACCACTTAACTATATTGATGTGTTTTCCAGAATGCAGTTGGAAGAATTGCTTTTGAGATATCAGCCTACCATGATTTTTGTTGAACATGATATAAGGTTCTGCGAGAAGATTTGCACAGATACACTTCTACTTTGATTTAATATTAATATACTTTGCTCAAATTCATCGTTACATGATTGAAGGCTTTGCACTTTGAAAATATACATGCTTTGCACATCAAGAATATTGAAGGTCGGCATAGCATGTACGATATTCCTCTGAAAAAAATACGGAGTTAACACCGAGATTGATTGAGAATAGGGTATCACTATTTGCTATGCCATGGTGTTTGCTTTACATAGCGGAGCCTCGGTGTAGTCCGTATTTGTTTTCTTCGGAACACATACATGCTCTCCGACAGTTAGACTGTGAGTGCAAAGCAGATTTAGGTTGTGATGTGCGAAGCGTGTAAATTCCCAGCCACTACTTAATTTAAAATTTATTTATTTTTGAAGATACAACGAAATACAAATCGTACAAATGGGCCACAATAGAATAGCTGATAAAGCAGGGCCATCGGGAAATTCATGGCCCATGTCTGAACAAAAACTCCAAATGAACAATTATCCTTGAAAAGTATTGTTGCAATCAGACTCATAATCGGGCACATAATACAGCAGATACATATGGAAATTGCATATGTAATAAACTGTGGTCTGTCATCTGGTCTCATAACTTTAAATGCAAGCATTCCAGCCACTTTTCCAACCACAAAAAATTCCAGCACAAATGCAACTGGAACCATAATAGGCATCTCATGCAAAGCCAGAACAAATGTCATTCCTGTTACTCCCCCTGTGTTTAGTGCAACATTGTACACTATCATCCCGTATACCATTACTGTTGCCATTATTAATGTGAAAACTACTTCTTGAAACTTATTTTTTGGCATAAAAAATCCTCCTAGATATATGATATGTGTTGTTCGTTATCATCCAGGAGGATTGTGCGTTTCCAATTTTAACCATTATTAAATTTACTTTGAGACTATATCATAAACATTTACACCATGTAAGCATTATTTTATTTTTCTACCTTTTTCACATACTTCCTTGTCAGAAATCGTCATTAATATACATATCCTACAGTCCTTATTTTTATCTCCGTCACAGAAAATGACATTCCTAACCTATTCCGTCTAAGTCTTGAAAAATTATCCTAACAAAAACAATTCTTAAGAATCGAACCTTCGGTTAAATTTCTACTTGATTTCATAAATTTTTTCAATACTACACATAATACATATTGTATTTGTATATCATCGAAGCAACATACCTTTTTGCCCGTATATCGTTATATACCAATTGATAAATATTATTGATAAATCAAATTTATGTTCTAACGATAATTTTTAACCATTAATACGTCTTGAAAAATCAGTTAGGTTAGTTTATTCTAACTCTTGTGTAAATCATTGAGACTCCGAAGTAGCCGGATGCTAGCAACCTCCGGTTGGAGTTTCTTAATCTGAAAGGAGAACTACATTGAATTATTTAGAGATTGAAAAAGTAATTGGACGCGAAATTCTTGATTCGAGGGGAAATCCTACTGTAGAAGCAGAAGTACATCTTGTCGATGGAACAGTTGCCCGCGGTACTGCCCCTAGTGGAGCTTCAACAGGAGAATTCGAAGCTCTTGAACTTAGAGACAATGACAAAGACAGATACCTTGGAAAAGGAGTAACAAAAGCTGTTGAAAATATTAATACAGTTATAAATGACGTACTTGAAGGACTTGACGCTTCTGACATCTATGCTATTGACAAAGCCATGATAGAAGCTGATGGAACTAAAGATAAATCAAAGCTTGGAGCAAATGCTATCCTCGCAGTTTCTATCGCATGTTGTAGAGCTGCCGCAAATGCTCTTGACCTTCCTCTATATCGTTTTCTCGGCGGAATATCTGGCAATCGCCTACCAGTTCCAATGATGAATATCGTAAATGGCGGATGTCACGCATTATCATCTGGACTTGATGTACAGGAATTCATGATTATGCCTGTTGGCGCGCCTTCCTTCAAGGAATGTTTAAGATGGTGTGCAGAAGTGTTCCATGCACTCGCATCCATCTTAAAGGAAAGAGGTCTTGCTACATCAGTTGGTGATGAAGGTGGTTTTGCACCTGCACTCAAATCTGATGAGGAAGCTATCGAGACAATTCTTGAGGCTGTTAAGAAAGCTGGTTATGAACCAGGCAAAGATTTCAGAATTGCAATGGACGCAGCATCTTCTGAGTGGAAATCTGAAAAAGGAAAAGGATACTACAAACTGCCAAAGGCTGGAACCGAATATACTTCTGAAGAACTTATCGAGCATTGGGCAAAATTATGCGACAAGTATCCAATTATCTCTATTGAAGATGGACTTGATGAAGAAGACTGGGAAGGATGGCAGAAGCTTACTGCAAGACTTGGCGATAAGGTTCAGCTTGTCGGTGATGACTTATTCGTTACAAATACAGAAAGACTTTCGAAGGGAATTGAGCTTGGTGCTGGTAATGCAATCCTTATCAAATTAAACCAGATTGGTTCTGTTTCAGAGACACTTGAAGCTATTAAAATGGCGCACAAAGCTGGTTACACAGCTATTTCTTCTCATAGATCAGGCGAAACCGCTGACACAACTATTGCAGACCTTGCAGTGGCATTAAATACATGTCAGATTAAGACTGGTGCTCCTTCAAGATCTGAGCGTGTTGCTAAATACAATCAGTTACTCCGCATTGAAGAAGAACTTGGCACAAGCGCAATTTATCCGGGAATCAAAGCATTCAATGTTAAATAAATACATGTTTTCATAGTTTCTTTTATCGGGTAGGATGTAGCAAATTAATTGCTCACATCCTACCCATTATTTGACTTTAACTCAGCGTAAGTATTTATAGTTACATTTTATAAACCTGATAATGTCCTCATTACCAGATCAACGTCCTTATTCTCCAACTCCTGTATAATATGCAGATATGTCTTCTGCGTTGTTGTCATACTTGCATGTCCAAGTCTCCTTGCAACACTTGCTATTGATACACCTGCAAACAAAAGAAGCGAAGCATGTGTATGACGCAGTCCATGTATAGAAATTACGGATATTCCGCATGCCTTACAATGCCTTGCCAGAATATCATTTACTGTAGAGTTATATATCTTCTCATTCCCCACAAAAATAGGCTCATCCTCAGGCAAATTCTTAACTAATTCAGAGAATTTCACCACAATCTGCCAGTCAATTTGAATCTTTCGTACTGACGATTTATTTTTAGTTGGAAGAAATCCGCCTTCTCCTTTATAATCCCATGTCTTGCTTACTGACAATGTCTGTCGTGCAAAATCAAAATCAGACGGAGTAACAGCAAGAGCTTCGGAAAATCTCATTCCAGTTTTGGCTAGCCAGACTTTGTGGAATAAGATAATAATTATCCTCAGCTTTGAAGGTATTTACACGATAATTGTGGAGAAAAATAAAAAGCTGAGGATAAAAATAAACTGAGGATAATCCCGCCGCAAGGTAGATTTTTTTGAATCCTGTTGCATCATTTAACATAGGTCGATGCCTCAACTAAGGTACGGATCAATGAATCTGGAACTGACTGTTTCAGTTCTACAGAAATGCCGCTTGGGAAATGGATTGTTGCAACAGTTTCATTGTCTAAAATCGCTGTCTGCGAATTATATGTGTTAACGGATTCTGTTGGTGTGGGTAGTTCAACGAAAGAAGTTTTCTTTTGTTCCATAGATTCCAAACAGAATGCCCGAACCTGCTTAAGCCGGTAATAGTAGTCAGCGAGCCTGTGAAAAAATTTCTGTAAATTAGACAATATAATGGTCTTCTATGATAAAATATTAAAATCATAGGAGGCC